>JBGPDC010000009.1:0-51487 GCA_041482115.1 Terriglobia bacterium
ATAGCCTCCACGGCCACCTTGGCCTTTAAGCTGGGTGGGTGATTCTTACGGGTTCGGGGCATTGACTCTCCTTCATTTTCAATGCCGCCCACCATCTAACACAAGGCCTTCTTCCTGTCCAGTTTTTGGGGTCCACCACATAGTTCTGAGAACGGAGCATACTCAGGAAACCCTTAGTAACCATCAGGGAGCGTTGCACAGCACCAGTAACGATCAGGTCAGCCGGAAACAGCTTTCTGCCGTCCGCCTGTAAAACGGCATGCAGGAGCTTCAGGTGATCCGTCTCCTTCTTACGGATTTGCTCAATCGTGTTCTTGAGATCCTGGCGAAGATTGCTCATTCCGGTCTGCCTAACGACTCAGGCACTCACGCGTCACCTTTCTTGGGTTAGGCCCACTCACACGCAGTTCACGCTTTCAAGAAAAAGGCAATCGTAACCATCGTGACGAGCGTCAGAATTGTCAAGACCGCTACCAAGAGCCAGGCGTACGCGCGTGGCACTCTTACCTCACCCCCGGCATGGACGCGAAAGCCCGCTATACCAAGGATGAAATAGGTCATGAACACGATAGCGAGCAGCGCTAGCGGGACTAAAACGTCTGAGCCGTCCAGCCTTTTACCGCCGAGCTTACGGAAAAAGAGATGTTGCGCCAGGAAGAACAGCACAACGATACTCGCGGGCAGAGCTCTCCAAAACGCGGGCTTGACCTTCCGCAGGATGAGCGCTGCTGATCGCTCACTCGGATGCGTTGGTACTTGCATACTGTGCCGCGTCGCTCCGTCTAACCAATACTTAGCCCGACCGGCGCAAGAATCACTTCGCGATCCTCCGCGCCAGCCTCCCCACGCAGCCACCATCCGGCGATCCACAGCCGCTCGCGCATCTCAACAGATTTCCCCGCCCGATCTTACACTCTTTTCCTACCGTTTCCGCCGTCATTTATCCCCGAAATCCGTCCTATTCCGGCCGCCCATCCCACGCCCGATTTCCCAGCGCCGCGCCCCGATCTCCCGAACCCCCTTGACCTGCCTGCTACCATGGCATTGAGAAAGGAACGATGCCCCTCCCGGCGGCACAGCCTCGCACCCTGGCCGAGGCGAAGCCAAAATTGGGTTCGTTTCTCGATCCCCCTCAAACAGCTAACCGTCCTTCTTTCATCAACTTAACCTCCGTCAATTGGGTTCGGTTTACAAAATTTTATTTTTCTGTTCGCCCCGCGAAGCCCGGGGGCCCCACTTTTCGCTACCATACGAAGCCCAAGCCCCGGAGGTCCAACATGAAGCCGCTCTCTGCCCTGACCCTGGTTCTTCTCCTCGCCGGCGCGGCCGCCGCCGAAACCCACCGCTTCACGCCCAAGGAATTTCACAACACTTTTTCCTTCGCGCACAAGCCGGTCCTTCGCATTAAGCCCGGCGACCGCGTCATCACCTTCACCATCGACGCGCGCGGCTTCGACGCCAAGGGCAACAAGGTCGGCGAGCGCTCCAACCCCGAGACCGGACCTTTCTATATCGAGGGCGCCGAGCCGGGCGACGTGCTGGTCGTCCGCTTGATCCGCCTCGAGACCAACCGCGCCACGGGCTGGTCCGATACGCTCCTCGCCCCCTACACCGCCGACCCCGCCTACCTGCGCTTCGACGCGCTCCACGAGCAGAAGACCGTCACCTGGCAGATCGACAAGCCGAAGGGCGTCACCTCTATCGAGCCCGGCGAATTCAAGGGACCGCGCCTCGAGCTGCCGCTGCGTCCCATGCTCGGCTGCATCGCCACCGCCCCCGACCACAAGGCCGCCATCCCCACCAGCACCGCCGACACCTTTGGCGGCAACATGGACTACAACGGCATGAACGCCGGCGTCACCCTGATGCTGCCCGTCTTCGAGCCCGGCGCGCTGTTCTTCCTCGGCGACGGCCACGCCCGCCAGGGGGATGGCGAAGTGCTCGGCAACGCCGTCGAGACCTCGCTCGACGTCGAGTTCTCCGTGGACCTGATCAAGAAGAAGAAAATCGGCTGGCCGCGCCTCGAGAACGCGGACTACATCATGGTGTTAGGCAGCTCGCGCGCGACCCTCGAAGCCTTGCAGCACGCCACCACCGAGATGCAGCGCTGGCTCATGGAGGACTACGGCTTCGACGAGCGCGGCGCCTCGCTGCTGATGGGACAAGCCCTCGAATACGACATCGCCAACGTCGTGGACCCCGGCTTCACGATCGTCGCCAAGATGCGCAAGCAGTACCTCGGCCCGCGCCGCTAAAAACGCTCTGTCCTCTGCCGGCGTTCGTAACCGAGCCGCGCCCGTAAGGAAGCGGTCTGCGACCTGCCGAACCGCCGCCAGTTCCGCCAACCTCTCACCAGAGCGGGCGCGGCATGGGGAACCTCCGGGCAAATTTGCCCGGAGGTTGGTACGTTGCCCCTCGCGTGTGATCTCACTCGTAGCGCAGCGCCACCAGCGGATCCACGCGTGTGGCGCGGCGGGCCGGGAAGTAGCAGGCGGCGAGTCCCGCGAGCGCCACCAGCAGGGCCACGCCGCCCAGCGTCACCGGATCGTGCGGCGAGACGCCCCAAAGCTGGCTCGAGATCGCCCGCGTCACCCCGAGCGTGACGAGCACGCCCGCGGTCAATCCTATCGCGATGAGCCGCAAGCCCATCCGCAGCACCATGCGGAGCACGTCCGAGCGGCCGGCGCCGAGCGCCATCCGGACCCCGATCTCCTGCGTCTGCCGCGAGACCGTGTAGGCGATCACGCTGTAGACGCCGATCGCCACCAGCACGAGGCCCACGCCCGCGAAGACGCCGAGCAGCAGCAGGCTGAAGCGCGGCTCGGCGTAAGAGAACTGCTTCAGGTAGTCGGTCAGGCTGCCCGTTAAGGTGAGCGCGACGTTGCGGTCCACCGCCCAGATCTCGCGGCGCACGCTGTTCAGCATCGGCAGCGGCTCCCCGGCGGTGCGCACCAGGATCCCGCGCTCGAAGGCCCCCGTCACCGTGTAGGGGATGAACATCTCCGGCAGAGGCGGCTCCTGAATCCCCTGGTTCTTCGCGTCCGCTATCACGCCGATGATCTCGAAGACGGGAGCGGGCACGGGCGAGGTCGGCATGGTCTCGAGCATGTTGATCTTGATGGTGCGTCCCAGGGGGTCCTCGTCGCCGAAGTACTTCTTGACGAGCGTCTGGTTCACGACCGCGACCTTGCGCGCGTCGTTGACCTCCACCTCCGAGAGCGTCCGCCCGCGCAGCAGCCGGAGTTGCAGGGTCGGGAAGTACCCCTCGCTGCACAACTGGAAGATCGTGTTCCACCGTTCCGTGTGCGTCTTGCCGGGGATGTCGATGTCGCTGCGGATGCCTCCATACGGCGGGAGGGTGCTGGTTTCCGTTGCCGCCACCACGCCCGGCAGCGCGCCCAGGCGCCGCAGCACGGTCTGGAAGAACTGCTTCTTGGCCGCCGGCGTGGTGTATTGGCCGCGCGGCAGCGGCAGGCGCGCCACGAGGATGTGTTCGGGGTTCAGCCCGAGGTCCACGTTCTGCAGCTTGACGAAGCTGCGCATGAGCAGTCCGGCGCCCGCCAGCAGCACCAGCGACAGCGCCACCTGGATGACCACCAGCGTATTGCGCAGCTTGCCGCGCCGGAAGCCGCCGCTCACGCCGCGTCCGGACTCCTTCAGCGGCTCGTTCACGCTCCGCTTCGCCGTCTGCCACGCCGGCGCGAGGCCGAAGAGCAGAGCCGTGAGCATCGCCGCGCCCAGGCTGAAGAGCAACACGGGCACGTTCAACTGGATCAGCGCTTCCCTCGGAATCGCGCCGTCGGAAATCAGCGGCACCAGCAGCTTGAGGCCCAGCCAGGCAAGCCAGCAGCCGGCCGCCGCACCGGCCAGCGCCAGCAGCAGGCTCTCGACCAGCAGTTGCCGGACGAGGCGCGACCGCTGGGCCCCGAGCGCCGTGCGCACCGCCATCTCCTTCTCGCGCGCCGTGGACCGCGCCAGCAGCATGTTGGCCACATTGCCGCAGGCGATCAGCAGCAGCAGCGCGACGGCGGCCGCGAGCGTGTAGAGCGTCCGGCGGAATTGGCCCACCAGGCTATCGACCCAGCTCACGATTTGGACCGTGAACTTCTCGGGGTAGTTCCGCGGGTACTGCTGCGCGAGGCGCCGCGCGATCACCTCGACCTGCGACTGCGCCGCCTGCTCCGTGATGCCGGGCTTCAGCTTCGCCTGGAACATGAAGTACTGCTCGCGCAATTGCGGATCGGCGCGCGAGAGGACCACCGGTTTCCAGAGGTCGGCGCCGAGTTTGGTGAAGCGCTGCGGCATGATGCCCACGAGTGTGGTGGGGACGCCGTTCAGCACGAAGGTGCGGCCGAGGATGGCGCGATCCTGGTTGAACTTCGCGGTCCACGCCTTGTAGCTCAGGACGAACACGGGCGGCGCGCCGGGCAGGGCGTCGTCCGGAGCGAGGCCCCGGCCGAGCAGGGCCGGCACACCGAGAAAGCGGAACGCGTTGGGGGTCACGGTGCCGCCGGCAAACTGCTCGGTCCCTTCGCCGGTCGAGTAGAGGATGTCCTCGAAGCCGCCGCCGATCACCTCCGCGAAGACGCCGCTCTGCTCCTGAAAGTCGAGAAACTCGGGAACCTGAAAGGCCGTGCGGCCGCCCGGACGGCTGTTCTTGACGTCATGGATCTGGATGGCGACGACCCGCTTCGCGTCGGTGTAAGGGAAGGGGTCGAGCAGCACGCTGTAGATGACGCTGAAGATGGTCGTCACCGCGCCGATGCCCAGCGCGAGCGCCAGAACCGCGAGCGCCGTGAACCCCGGCTGGTTGCGGAAGCCCCGCAGCCCGTAGCGGACGTCCTGCCAGATGGAATGCATGAGGACTTAGACGAGCGAAGAGGCGTTTTGTTCCGCGGCTTCCGGCGGGGGACAGCAAAAAAGACGATGGTAGACCAAGGATTCTTGAACCTTCGACCCACGAACCACGAGTCCGCTGCTCTAAACGGAGGAGCCATCCTTCACACGGCCGCCACTTGCTCGACAGGGTCGCGCCGCACCCTGACCTTCACTTCTACACGCGATCCGAGGCGGTTGATGATGGATATGAGGCGATCCGCCGTGAAACGCCCCAGGTCAGCGTTGCGGAGACGCGAGAAGTCGGCCGCCGCAATCCCGGTGCGGCGTTGGGCCGCGCGGACGCTCAGACCCTCGCGGTCGAGCGCCTTGATGATTTCGGCGGCCAGGAGGGCCTTGAACTGTTCGATGTCCGCGTTCTCGTGCCCGAGGTCGCGGAACACATTGCCGCTCCCCCGCACCACCGCTAGCCGTTCGCCTTTCATCGCAACATCTCCTTCAGCCTTTTCAGGCGGTTCCTGATGAGATCGATCTCGCGCTGAGGAGTCTTGATGCCCCGCTTGGATTTCTTCTGAAACGCATGGACGACCCAAAGCTCCTCCGCCAACTGGACGGCGTAAACCACGCGGAAAGCATCGCCCCGAAATGGCAGCGCAATCTCGAACACCCCCGGTCCCATCCCGTGCATCGGCTTGGCAATGTCCGCTTTGCCGCCGTCGGCCGCGATCGTCAGGGCGGTCAGGCAAATCGACCGGGCCCCGTCCGGAAACGTCTCGAATTCCTTGAGCGCCGCCTGGATCCATGAGACCGGCCGTGTTTCCCGGATCATTTGGACTCTCCGGTTATGTTGTCATATTTGACAACACTTGTCAACCAGAGGGTGCGAGCCTACCGGAAAAGATCGGGGTTCTGCGCCAGATAGTAGGCCGTGTCGAACAACGGAGTCGGTTTGCGCCCTTCGCGAGCCCCTTGGGTCAGGAAGTGCACGAGGGGATTGACACCGGATTCCGCCACCTCGGGATACTGGCGCAGGTAATAGGTGGGATCGAACAGGGGGTTGGGCTTCGCTCCTTGCCGGGCGCCGTGGGTCTGGAAGTGCACTAGCGGGTTGACGCCGGAACTCGCCACCTCGGGGTTGTGCTCCAGATAGTAGGCGGTGTCGAAAAGCGGGTTGGGGCGCAGGCCTTGCCGCACGCCGTCGGTTTGAAAGTGGACCAGCGGGTTGACACCCGAGGCGGCGACTTCCGGATGGGATCCGAGATAGTACGCGGCGTCGAATAGGGGATGGGGATTTCGCGCCTCGCGGGCGCCGGACACCAAGAAGTGGGTGAGTGGATCGGCTCCGGCGGCGGCCACGTCGGGATATTGCGCCAGGTAGTATTCGGAATCGAAGAGCGGCCGGACCTGCTGGACCACACGCGGCCGGGTGATCCGGAGCAGAACGGCCTGCCACGCCCAATAGAGCCGGGAGGCGAGTGACACGGGTCAACCGCCGGAAACGGCCCGGCGGGCCGGGACCCAGGCGGACTTGAAACGAAGCTCTTCGAGTCCGTCGGGCTCGTAGATCACAATGGTGCTGCCGGGGCTGCCAATGCGGAAGGAAACCTCAATGAGGCCGTCCAGCGCCTGGCGTATTTTCTCGTGATGGCGAGGCTCGGCCAGCAAGAGCATGAAGCCGCCGCCACCGGCCCCGAGCAGCTTTCCGCCGAGTGCTCCGGCCCGGAGGGCAGCGGCGTAAATCTCGTCGATGGTTGCGGTCGAGACGCAGTCCGCCAGCCCCTTCTTGATCTTCCACGCCTCGCCCAGCATGGCGCCGAGCTCGCTCATGGGCCGATTCGCATTCTGCAGGATGCACGCGGCTTCGTGCACCATCTCGATCATAGACTCGAGCTGCTTCCGGCGGCGGTGGAGGTTCGGGATCTGCAGGGAGGCAATGGCGGGGGCCAAGCGGGAAAATCCCGTGAAGAACAGGAGCATGTGACTTTCGAGCTCTTCCCGGCGCTCGGGCGATATGACGAGGGGGGCGACTTGGAACTCGCCATCCGGGTGAAAGGTGATCAGGCTGGTGCCGCCATAAGCCGCCCAGATCTGATCCTGCGACCCGACCGGCTCCTGGATCACCTCCTGCTCAATGCGGATGGCCTCCTTGGCCAGCCATTGGGAGGACGACATGTGGCCCTGAAACGCCCGCACGGCGTTGAGCAGGCTCACGGTGAACGCCGAGCTCGAGCCCATGCCGGAGCGAGCGGGCAGATCCCCGTGATGCTGAATCTCGACGCCCTCCTGGACGTTTTGCTCTTGCAGCACTGCCCGCACCGCGGGATGCTCGATCTCCTCGATGCTCTTGGGCAGCTCGATGCGGGAATAGACAATCCGATGGCGATGCTCGAAAAACGGCGGCAGGCTGCGGATGCTGATGTAGCAGTACTTGTTGATGGTGGTGCCGATGACGGCGCCCCCGTTTTCCCGATACCAGGTGGGGTAATCGGTCCCGCCACCGAAAAGAGAAACGCGAAAAGGAGCGCGGCTGATGATCATGTGTCCCACCGCGGCAGGACCTTCGCCGCCCTCGCCAAGCTTTCCGGAGTGCCAATGTCGAGGAAGCCGCCCCGGGTCCGGAAGGCGTGGATCGCGCCGGGGGACATGGCTTCCAGGAAGTCCCGCTCGAGCGAGCCGCGCCCGAGCCGGGCGAGGCGCGCGAGGCTGGTCCGATCAAACAGATAGACGCCGGCGTTGATCCAGCTCGGCGCGGCCGCTACCTGGCTCTTCTCTTCAAAACGCACGATGCGGTCGAGAGGATCGATCTCGACGCGGCCGTAACGGTGCGGGTCGTCGACCGGAACGCACAGGACGGAGGCCGCCGCGCCGGCCTGGCGGTGGCTGGCCACAAAGGCCGATAAGTCGGCATCGACGTAGGTGTCGCCGTTCATCACCAGGACCAGATCGCTGCGCAGGGCAGGCAGCGCGTGTCCGACGGCGCCAGCGGTGCCCAGCGGGTGGGGCTCGATCGAGGTAACAATCTCCAGGGGTGGAAAGTGATTCGTGCGCAGGTAGTCCACCACCGGGCCGGCCTGGTGACCCAAGGCCAAAACTACGCGGCCGGCCCCCTGCGCCACAAGCCAGCGCAGCAGATAGTAGAGAAAAGGACGGCCGGCGATGGGGGCCAGGAGTTTGGGGGTATCCGCCAGCAAGTCGCCGAGGCGGGTTCCCAGCCCGCCGGCCAGCACGAGCAAGTCCACTTCGGAAACCGCGGGCCGGAGAGTGGTCCCAGGCGGCATAGTGTCTGGCTACAAAACTCCCGCCGCCACCGGAAGCGCTTGTTCCTCGAGGAGCTTGCGCCGCAGCCGAAGGCCCGCCATTTGCTCGATATGACGCCGCGTTTCCAGTCCGAATTTTTCCGAAATCATGCCCAAATACCTCTTGTTCTCGAAATACTCATGGAAAGCGGCATCCCGGAACCTCAAGACCTCGGCCGCCGAAACCTTTTCAGTGCGGAGAGGCTTGCAATCATAGCTATGCTGCGAGAAGCCGCTCCAGGAGTCCGGGAGCTCCCAACGGTTTTCCAAGGCGAGCTGGTAAAGCGGGGAGCCGGGATAGGCCATGGCGGAGTAGAAATTCGCGAACTCGCAGTTGAGCTCCTTGGCAAGGTCAAGCGTCTGGCGCATGGTTTCCAGATCATCGTCCGGAAGACCGAAGATAAAGTTGCCGATGACCTGGATATCGGCCTGCTGGATCTCCTTCACGATATCCAGGATATCGGCCTGAGCGAGGGACTTCTCCGCGCCGTCGCGCACGTGCTCGCTCCCGGACTCGATGCCCAGCGCGAGCCACCGGATGCCGGCCGCACGCAGCAGGCGCAATTGCCGGGGCTTGACCGTATCCACCCGCGCATAGGCCCAGATGTTCAGCTCGGAGGCATAAGGCTTCGCCGCCAGGAGCTCACACAGACCGGTGACGTGACGCTCGTTCAAGACGAACATCTCGTCGATGATCTTGTATGTCTTGACACCATAGGTGTGATAGAGGAAATCAATTTCCTCCGCCACCCGGGCGGGATTCCGCATCCGATAGCGGTTCCCGCCGAACGGCGCATTGATGCAACAGAAGGTGCACTGGAAGGGACAGCCCAGGGAGGTGTAGATGGAGGCGTAGGGCTGACGGGCTGGCAGGTTTCCGAAGCATTGCCAGTTATGCGCGCGGTACTTTTCCATCGGCAGTAAATGCCAGGCATTTCCGTGCAAATCGGCGTCGAGGTCCTGGATCAGCGCAGGACTGGGGTTGCTGCGGACCTGCGGCAACGGTTTTCCATCCCACCACACCAGGCCCGGCACGGCGGAGAAATCCGGCGGCGAAGCCGCGAGCGCTTGCAGCAGTTGGTAAATGGTCTCGGGGCCTTCGCCATTACAGGCGAAATCGACGGCCTCTTCGTGCAGGGTCCGCTCGGCCAGAGGCCGCCACATGACCGCCGACGATGATGATCTTCTGGCCGGGGTGGTCCGCCTTGATCGCCCGGCAAGCCTCCCCCGCCGCCACCATCTGCTGCGTAGAAGCGGAAGGCTGATGGCCAAACACCACCATAGCCACGAGCCGGGGGTTCGACGCCGCAACCTCAGCGGCCACGGCCGGGGGGCCCAAGTTCTCTGCTTCGGAGTCGAGGATCTTTACAGTGCCACCGCGGTCGGCAACATAGCCGGCGATAAGGCGGCACCACAGGGGGGGCTCCACGGCCGTCAAATTGCCCCCGAGATCCTGGTAGATCCGTTCGCGGCCGCCCGGGTTAATCAGAAGTAAGTCTAACTGTGGCACGAAACGCTTTCCCCGATCCTAAACGCCAGGGCACCCAGCGGGGTGGTCCCACCACATAACGGCTCAGCGGGTCCGTTAGAGGTCAGGCGGCCCGGACATGCTAAAATGTCTCATCGCTGATCGGATTGCGGCCGGTTGCTTCCCGCCCCTAAATCCGCTACATTACTAGGCGAAGAAAAAGAGAAGGAGCGACCCGTGAACCTCTCCCTCGCCTTCCCCGAACCCCTCGCCCGGCCCGACACGTCCCTCGAGACCGCACTCACGCAGTTCGAGCGCCTGGCCGAACGTCCGGACTCGCCCATCACCGCCCTCCGCCGGATCCCGGCCCGGCCTGCCGAGGTCGTTCCCTTCCCCGAGCAGGTCTCTCCGGCTCTTGCCAGAGTCCTGCGCGAGCGGCGCATCGAGCAACTCTACACCCACCAGTCCGACGCCTTCACCGCCATCACCGCCGGCTCGAACGTCGTTATCGTCACCCCCACCGCCAGCGGCAAGACGCTTTGCTACAACCTTCCGGTCTTGCAGCACCTGCTCGAAACCCCCGGCGGACGCGCCCTGTATCTCTTCCCCACCAAGGCCCTCGCCGAGGACCAGCTCCACGAGTTCAACTCCCTCGTCGAGGAGATGGGCAGCGAGATCCGCGCCTTCACCTACGACGGCGACACGCCGCAGGACGCGCGCCGGGCGATTCGAGAGCGCGCCAACGTGGTCCTCACGAATCCGGACATGCTCCACAGCGGCATCCTGCCGCACCATACCCGGTGGGCGAAGCTCTTCGAGAACCTGCGCTACATCGTCCTCGACGAGCTGCACACTTATCGCGGCGTCTTCGGCAGCCATGTCGCGAACGTTCTGCGCCGGCTGCGGCGCATCTGCGCGTTCTACGGCTCGTCCCCGCAATTCATTTGCTGCTCGGCGACCATCGCCAACCCCGGCCCGCTCGCGCAGGCGCTCACCGAGGAACCGGTCCAGGTGATCGACCGCAACGGCGCCCCGAGCGGCGAGAAGTACGTCGTCTTCTACAACCCTCCGGTCGTAAATCGCCAGCTCGGCATCCGCCGCAGCTACATCCACGAGGCACGCAACGTCGCCCGCGGCTTCATCGAGCGCGGCCTGCAAACCCTGGTCTTCGCCAACAACCGGCTCGCCACCGAGGTGCTCGTCACCTACCTCAAGGACGCCTGCGAGCGCGGACCGGCGCCGGTCACGAGCGTCCGCGGCTACCGGGGCGGCTATCTCCCCCGCGAGCGCCGCGAGATCGAGCGCGGGCTGCGCGAGGGCGAAATCCGGGCGGTCGTCGCCACGAGCGCCCTCGAGCTCGGCATCGACATCGGCTCGCTCGACGTGGTGGTGATGGCCGGCTATCCCGGCACCATCGCCTCCACCTGGCAGCGCGCCGGGCGGGCCGGCCGACGCCACTCGCTCTCGGCCGCCGTGCTCGTCGCCTCGAGCGCGCCGCTCGACCAGTACATCGTCGAGCACCCCGATTACTTCTTCGACCGCTCCCCCGAGCACGCCCACATCAACCCCGACAACCTGGAAATCCTGGTCAACCATCTCAAGTGCGCGGCCTTCGAGCTGCCGATTCGCGACGGCGAGAAGTTTGGTCCGCATCCCACGGCGGATCTGTGCAAGTTCCTCGAAGAGGTCGGCGTCGTCCACCACGCCGGCGAGGCCTGGCACTGGACGTCCGAGTCTTACCCCGCCGACGCCATCAGCCTCCGCAAGGTCACGAGCGACAACTTCGTCGTCATCGACACCACCGGCGAGCACCAGGTCATCGCCGAAGTGGACTTCCCTTCCGCCCTCACCACCCTGCACGAAAAGGCCATCTACCTTCACGAGGGCCGCCAGTATCATGTCGAGCGCTTCGATTACGAAGAGCGCAAGGCCTATGTGAAGAGCGTCGATTGCGACTACTTCACCGACGCCATCGACTACACCCAGGTCAAGATCACCGACACGTTCGCGTCGGAGCCGGTGGGGGCCGGGGTCCAGGTCCACGGCGAGGTGCGCCTCAACCGTCAGATCGTCGGCTTCAAGAAGATCAAGTTCTATACGCTCGAAAACGTCGGGGCGGGCAAGCTCGCGATGCCCGAGCAGGAAATGCAGACCACTTCGTTCTGGCTCGCGTTCCCGCAGGCGCTGCTGGCCTCGCTCGCCGAGTTCACCCCCACCGAACGTCAGAGCGGCCTCGTCGGACTCGGCCATGTGCTCCGCACGGTCGCCGCCGTGCTGCTGATGTGCGATCCGCGCGACCTGGGCGTGGCGGTCAGCGAGGGCGTCGTGGGCGCGAACTTCGAGCCGAACCTCTACCTCTACGACAACTACCCCGGCGGCATAGGACAGAGCGAGCCGCTTTATCGGCTGTCCGCGCGCTTGCTTGAACAGGCCCGCCAGTTGCTCGAAAGCTGCCCGTGTGAGGACGGCTGCCCTTCCTGCGTTGGCCCGATAGGCGAAGTCGGCGAACGCGGCAAGGAGGTCGCCCGGCGCTACCTGGCGCGCTTGCGATGACCGACTTGCAGCGCCAGATCGCCACCCTGCGCGGCCGCATCACCCGCATCAACCATAAGTACGCTTTCGGGCCGCCGCCAGCTCCACGCGTCTACGACACCTCGGCGCTTCCCGGCGAGGTCGTCGAAAACTCGCACGGACGGTATTTTCTCTCGGAGAAATTCTTTCCCGGGCACCGCCGCCACGGCAGCGTCGAGATCTCGCGCCTCACCGAGATGCCCGGCGAATGGCTCTCGGGCGTCTCGCACGGCGAGCTTCCGGCCGCGCCCGTGAGCCGCTGGGCGTTCCTCGATACCGAGACCACGGGGCTCGCTGGAGGCTCCGGCACCTGCGCCTTCCTGGTCGGCGTGGGCACGGTTGAGGACGGGGGCTTCCGCGTCCGGCTCTTCTTCATGCGCGATTACGACGAGGAGCCAGCGGTGCTCGCCGCCCTCGCCGACTTCCTCTCCGGCTTTGACGTGCTCGTCACTTACAACGGCAAGGCCTTCGATGCCCCGCTGCTCGAAACACGCTACCGGCTCGCCCGCCAGTCTTCGCCGCTCGACCGTCTCGCGCACCTCGACCTGCTGTTCGCCGCGCGCCGCCTGTGGCGCCTGCGCCTCGAAAGCTGCCGCCTGATCCAGCTCGAGTCGGAGATCCTCGGCTTCGAGCGCCAGGGAGATCTGCCCGGCGAGCTGATCCCCCACTACTACTTCGAATACCTGCGCACGCGCGACGCTTTTCGGCTGGTACCTCTCTTCCACCATAACGTCCACGACATCGTGACCCTGGCCGCCTTAACGGCCGTGGTGCTGCCGGCTTTCGATGCCCCTTCTGAAACCGGCTTCCGCCATGGGGAGGACCTGCTCGGGCTTGCCCGCTGGCTCCGGCAGAACGGCGACGCCGAGGCCGCGCTCGCCCTCTACCGGCGCGCCATCGATCTCCGCATCGACGACTGCAACCTGTTCCGCGCCCTGTGGGAGATGGCGCGGCTCGAAAAGCAGCAAGCCCGCGAGGACCGCGCCGTCGCCATCTGGTGCGACCTCGCCGCCGTCAAGAACGAGTTCCGCCGCCCGGCCCTCGAAGCCCTTGCCAAGTATTACGAGCACCGCGAGCGCAATTACCGGATGGCCCTCGAGATGACCGCCGCCGCGCTCGATCTGGAACCGCTGCCGGAGCTCGAGCACCGCCGCGCGCGCCTCGAGCGCAAGGCCGCCGCCGAGTCGCGGCGGTTGCTATGATCGCACCCGTGCCGCTCCGAACCTGGCGAGTCGCCCTTCTCCTTCTCCTAACCGCCCCCCTCGCCCTTCCCTGGGGGATCGACGGCCACCGCCTCACCGCCCGCATCGCCACGTTACATCTGGAAACAAGAGCGGCGGCCGCCGTCGCCGAAATCCTGGGGCCCGACCGCACTCTCGCCGACGTCTCCAACCTCGCCGACGACATCCGCAAGACCCAGCCGGCCACTTCACCCTGGCATTATGTTGACATCCCCTTCGACGCCGAAGGCTTCGACCGCCGCCGGGATTGCCCCGGCGACCAGTGCCTCATTGCCGCCATCGAGCGGTCCCGTGACGAACTGAAGAAGCCGGGTCTGCGTCCCGAGGCCCGCTTCGAGGCACTCCACAACCTCGTCCACTTTATTGGCGACGTCCACCAACCGTTCCACTGCGTCAGCCGCCACGACCGCGGCGGCAACGACGTAAAAGCCATGTTTTTGGGACGCCACACCAACCTCCACCAGGTCTGGGATTCCGGCATCCTCGGTTACCTCGAACCCGACACCGGAGTCCAATTCGGGAGGCTGCGCGAGATTTCCCTGGCTAACCTGCGAGTGTGGTCCGGGGGGACGCCCGAGACCTGGGCGCTCGAGTCTCACCGGCTTGCCCGGGAGGTCGGGTACCGCTTCGCGGGGAACAGCCACGGAGAGGTGGTGCTGGGGCGTTCCTACGCGCGCCGGGCCGCTCCACTTGTGGAACGACAATTGCAGATCGCAGCTATCCGGATAGCCGTAGTTCTAAATAACATTTTTCGATAGAACTCAGGCTCATCAGACTATGGACATTTGCGTGCTGTTGATTGATACTGTGCACGTACTGATGACGCGCCTCGCCTCAACCCGGGGTTTGCGAGGACCAGGGATCCTTCTGGCTTGGGCCGTATGCGTCTGTACACCCGTCGCGGCCCAGACCATCCTCAACTTCGCTCATCTGGGCGGAGTGGTCCGCATTGTCAACACCGACATGGCGGTGCTCGAGTCGAGCGAGAATCGCACCGATATCCCCTGCAAGGTCGTTACCGAGAAGCCCGAGATCTCCTTCGACATGCGTTTTCACGAAACCTACCGGGTAATCATTCCCTTGCGGGATCTGGCGGGTACCGGCGACCAGTTGCGCATGCTCATGCGTATCATCCCGGCCGGCCGGCCCGACGATCCGATCTACATGGTGGACCGCTTTACGGTGCCGGCGATCGAGGAGGAGGCGACGGGCGAGGCCACGCTGCCGGGTGGCTTCACGATGGGTCCGGGCCACTACAAGGTGGACTGGCTCATGCGGGACCGCCGCGAGCGGGTTTGCTCGTCCCACTGGGAGGTGGAGGCCCGGCCGTCCAGCGGCCAGCAGGATCTGCCGCTGAGTCTCGGGCCCCACACGATCGCCGAGCAGCCCCGGGATGCCTTCCGCGAGATCGCGCCGGTCGAGCGGGCGTCGGCCGATGAGCTGTTGCATGTGAAGCTGCTGGTGAATTTCTCCCCGGCCAATCCGGCCGACGCTTCCTTGAAGCCGTGGGATGTCGACGCCGTAGTGGCCATCCTGCGCGGCATTGCGCGGGAGCCGCAGATTGGCCGCTTCAGCATCGTCGCCTTCAACATGCAGGAACAGCGCATCATCTACCGCGAGGATAATGTCGATCGGATCGACCTTCCGGCCCTGGGCGACGCCGTCAGCAATATTAAGCTCGGCACCGTGGACTTCCACCGCCTGCAAGACCCCCAGAGCGACACGCGCTTCCTGACGAACCTGCTGACGGCCGAGCTGGGCCCGCAGAATCCGACGCCGGACGCCATCATCATTACCGGCCCCAAGCTGATGCTCGATAAGCGCGTCCCGCAGGACGCTCTCAAAGAGGCGGGCAGCGCCCATTGCCCGATTTTCTACCTGAACTACAACTTCAATCCGAGGACCAACCCGTGGAGAGACACCATCGGCTCCGCACTGCGGGTTTACAAGGGCCTGGAGTACACGATCACCCTGCCCCGCGACCTGGGGAGCGCGCTCGGCGATATGATGCTCCGCATGAAGCGGACCAGCGTAGTTACGCCTACGGCGGCCGGCTTCGTCGAAAACCGCCCCTAAGCCTCCTGCCACGCCTGCTTCTGCTGCTGACCCTGCTGGGCTTGGCCGCCTCGGCCGCCGAGCAGCGCTACGAGCTCACGGGCACGCTCGCACCGCCCACGCCGGCGTCTATCGCGCTGTTCGGCGCCACCACGCCCTTCGAGAACTCGACACTCGCCAGCCACGCCGGCCGCTTCCGCTTCCGCCGCTTGCCGGCCGGAACTTACACGCTGGCCGTCTTTGTGCCCGGCCGCGGCGAGATCCGCCAAACGGTCGAAATCGGCCCCGGCGCCGCCGATTCCCGGGGACGCGTGGCCTTGCGGGTGGCGGTCTCCGACGCCCCGGTGGTGACCGAGGCGATCGAGAGGCAGCACCTGGTTTCTGTCCGGCAGCTATCCATTCCCCCGGCGGCCTGGCAGGAATTCCGGGAGGCGCAGAAACGGCTGTCCCAACGGGATACGGCCGGCGCCATCGCCCGCCTCGAGCGCGCCGTGGAACTGGCCCCGCAGTTCGGGGCGGCGTGGAACCACCTGGGGACCATCGCCTATCAGAGCCAGCACTTCGAGCCGGCTGCGGACTACTTCCGCAAGGCGCTCGAGCAGGAGCCGGACGCCTACGAGCCGCTGGTCAACCTCGGTGGCACGCTGGTCACTCTGCGGCAATGGGAAGAGGCCCTGCCTTACAACCGCCAGGCGGTTTTGCGGCGTCCGCAAGATGCGCTCGCCAACTCCCAACTGGGCCTGAACTACTTCCACCTGGCCGATCTCGATCGCGCCACGCATTACTTGCAGGAAGCCCGGCGTCTCGATCCGGCGCACTTCTCCCACCCGCAGCTCACGCTGGCCGAGATCTACCGGCAACGCGGCGATACGAAAGCTGCGGTCGCCGAGTTAGAGGACTTCCTGCGCCGCCACCCCGACGACCCGAGCGCCGAGCAATGGCGGCAGGCCCTGGTGCGCCTCCGGCCCTAGCCTCAGAAGTCCAGCCGGTCGCCCAACTGCAGGCGGTGGCGGGCGGCCGCTCCGGCAGCGATCTCGAGCACGTACTGCGCCGCCTGTTGCCCGCCGTAGACCGGGCAGGTCTGCGAATTCGCGTTCTGGCAAGGGGGGGTGTTGGCTGACAGGAAGACGATGCGCCGGTTCGCGTCGAGCCAAATGATGTCGAGCGGAATCAGGGTCTGGAACATCCAGAAGGCGTAGAAGCCTGGGCGATCGAACAGAAAGAGCATGCCGCGATCGGGTGCTAGTTGGGTGCGCGACATCAAGCCGCGCTCCTGCTCCGGGTTAGTCGCCGCGATCTCCGCGAGAATGGCCTGGCCATCCGGCAGCCGAATCGGAGAAGCCGCGAGCAGCGGTTCGCCGAGGGGAATGTCGCGGGCGGTTAGCTGGGCATAACGGAGGACTCCCGCGTCGAGGCCGGGGGCCGTGAAGGAAGCCTGGGAGACGAGGCCCACTCCGAGGCGCAGCGTCGCCGGCGTATTCGCCAGCGCGTCCGGCGGTATCGTCAGGGTACCCGCGCCGACGGCCGCCGCGCAGGTGAAGGCGGACGCCGAGAGGAGCACGAGGTCGCCGGCAGAGGCGCCGGTCCAGCGTACGGTCAGGCCCGTGGCGCGTGTTCCGCTGGCCGTCCAGGTTAAGGCCCCCACGCTGTTGACAGCGGCGGTGAACAGCCCCACGCCGGCGCCCCCGGCGCTGGTGACCGTGTAGGTCCCGGGCGCGAGGAAGCCGGAGGTCCCGGAGGCGCTCGTGGCATATTGCCCGTCGGCGCCCCGCGGCACCGCCCGCGGACCACCAGGGCCGGTGAGCGTCAACTGCGCTCCGGCGTCCAGCACGGTCGCCGGATCGGCCAGGCTAGAGGTGCAGGTCCCCGGCGTGGGATAGTGGGCCGGTGGATCGCCTCTGCCGAACACCGCCCGCGCGGTGTCCACGGTATCGCTGCCCTCTACGATGGTCCGTGTCAGGCCGATCTCGGCCCAGCGGCTGGCGCTGCCGGGCAAGTTGGTGCTGTCCGCGCACGGTCTCCCATCGGCGCTGATGGCGATGGTTCCCAGGTTGCTTGGGACGCCGTTCTCGGTCGAAAGCGAGAGCGCGACGGCGCAACCGAGCGGCGCGTCGGCGGGGATCCGGAACTGGAGCTGGTCCACGCCGGCGCAGCAGCCGCTGCGCCCCCCATAGTCGAGCGTCACGGGACGGCCCGCGAGCCGCAGTTCGGCCGCCTCGTTGAGATTGCCTACCGGCGGCGGAAGCTGGTCCAGCGTGGCGATGGGCCCGAGGCCGGTGCCCCACAGAATGACCGTCTGGCCGGGGGAGGCTGGCGTGGCTGGAGAGTTGAGCGGCTGCTCCGCCGCTGAGACAAAGTCCTGCGCAATCACCGGCCCGGCGCCGCCGCTGTTGCGAGCGAAGAAGCCGAAGCTAGACCGGACGACTTTCGCCGGCTCGCTCCGGCTGGTCGAGCCATTATAGATTACCGCCACGGAGGCCGTCCCGATCGGAACAGTCGAAGGCAGCACCGCGTTGATCTGTCCGCTGCTGACGAAGAGCGGAATGGCTGCGACGCTCGCGCCCGATGGAGAGGTCACCCGTACTGCCACGCCGCCGAGCGTCGGGTCGAGGGGAAAGCGGGAGCCTTGGAGGCCGGGTCCTGCGGGGCCCAGACCGGTCCCAAAGATCGCGAAGATGGAGCCTGACGCCAGGGCTCCGCCGGGCAGATTGGCGGAGACGTAGCTCGCCGCGTTGACGACACCACCGGCGAAGATAACGGGTTGGGCCGACGCCCTGACCGCGAGCAGGCAGACGAAGAAAAAGGCTGCTAGCAGAGCATTGAAAGGCGCTGCGCCGGGCTGGAGCAGCGCCTGCTAGGGTCTAGTGGAAAACTTCGTGGCCGCTGGCACCGGTAGAGTGCCCGTGCTGCCCGTGGTGCAAGTGGCTAGCCAGCCCGTCGAAGTGCGGTGCTACCGGACCCGGCAGATGGCCGTGAATCGTGTGATCCGGCGTGCTGACGGCGGCAAAGTCGCCCTGCCCCTGCTGCGCGGCGCTGATGTTCAGGAGCATCATCAGATCCATGAACAATGAAAGAAAAAACATACACCCACCTTCCCGTATTTGTGTGTGTCGCTCCGGTTGCGGGGACGCCGAAGCAGGCGGCTGAAAACGCCTGGTACTAAAGTAACGTTGACACCCGGCAATGTCAACTGGGCTTTCGCCCTAAGCCCAGGCGGCGTCCAGGTCAGACGGGACGGCCATGCTATAACACCCCTAGCACGGCGACATCCATGCACGGACTCCTGACCGACCTCTACGAGCTAACCATGGCGGCGGGCTACTACCAGGCCGGGAAGCTCGCCGAGCGGGCGACCTTTGAGCTGTCGATTCGCCGGTTGCCGGCGCACCGGGGCTACGTGATCCTGGCGGGCCTGGAGCAGTCCGTGGAGTACCTGTTAGGGCTGAGCTTCACGGCCGAAGAGATCTGCTATCTGCGCGGGCTGCCTGTCTTTTCCGGCGCGCCGGCCGCGTTCTTCGATTACCTGGCGCGGTTCCGGTTTACAGGAGATGTCTGGGCCATGCCCGAAGGCACCCCGGCCTTTGCGGGGGAGCCGGTGTTGCGGGTAACGGCGCCCCTCGCCGAGGCCCAGTTGCCCGAGACCTACCTGCTGGCCACCGTCACCTTTCAGACGCTGATCGCCACGAAAGCGGCACGCCTAGTGTCGGCCGCCGGGCACCGCCCGGTGATCGAGTTCGGAACCCGCCGGGCCCACACGCCCCAGGCCGGAGCGCTGGGGGCGCGGGCAGCGTACATAGGCGGCTGCGCCGGTACTTCGAATGTCGAGACCGGCCACCGCTACGGCGTTCCGGTATACGGCACGGCCGCGCATTCCTGGACCCTGGCGTTCGATTCGGAACGGGAGGCCTTTGGGGAGCTGGAGCGGCTGCTCGGCGAGCGGACCGTCTACCTGGTCGATACCTACAGCACCGCGGCGGGCCTTGCGAACGCGGTGGCCGTGGGACGTCCGTTCTGGGGCGTGCGCCTCGATAGCGGCGACTTCGACGCCGAGAGCCGGCGGGCTCGGATCGTGCTGGACGGCGCCGGCTACCAGCAGGCGCAGATCATGGCGAGCGGCGACCTGAACGAGTACCGGATCGCCGAACTGGTGGCGGCGGGCGCTCCGATCGACGCTTTCGGGGTCGGCACGGAACTGGCGACATCGGGGGACGCACCGTCCATGGGCAGCATCTACAAGCTCGTGGTGATCGAGCGGCAAGGCCGGGTGCAGCCAGCGGCCAAGCTCAGCCCGGAGAAGCCCTCCCTGCCCGGGATCAAGCAGGTGTTCCGGTTTCCGGATCGCGACGTGGTAGGGCTCGCCGAGGAGACGTTGGCCGGCGCGACGCCTTTACTCGAGCCGGTGATCCAAAACGGCGAGCGGATCGCCAGAGCGGCCTCCCTCGAGGCCGCCCGCGAACGGGCGCGTTACGGGCTCGCCGCCCTGCCGCCGGAGTGCCGGAGGCTCGAAGATCCGGCGCCGCGCCGGGTCGAGCACAGCGCCAAGCTCCAGGCTCTGATCGAAGCGGTGCAGGGGTCGCGCTAAGAGCGGAAGCGTGAAGCGACGCGGCGGGCGACCGGAACCAGGCCCCGGCTCGAAGACGGCGCGGACGGGGCGGTCCAGCCCTTCACCTGCTGGCCCAGCACCGTGACGAACTGCTCCATCTGGCGCTGCATGGCTTCCATCTTCTCCCGCATGTTGAGGATGATCTCGACCCCGGCCAGGTTCACGCCCAGGTCACGGGTGAGCGAGAGGATGACCTCGAGTCGCGCGAGGTCCTGGTCGGTGTAGAGGCGCGTGTTGCCTTCCGTGCGGGAAGGCTTGAGCAGCCCCTCGCGCTCGTAGAGGCGCAGCGTCTGGGGATGAATCTGGAACTGCTCGGAAACCACCGAGATCATGTAGGCGCCGCGATCGCGTTTGCGGGGCATCTCAAGGGCCCTCGAACAGCCCGGCGCGCGGATCTTGCGGGTTGAGCTGGGCCAGCTCCCGGACCAGTTCCTTCGAGCGCTCATCGTGCAGGCGCGGCGCAACGATGCGAACCGTGACGAGCTGGTCACCACGGGTGTTGGTGCGGCGATTGAGCACGCCCTTCTCCCGCAGCCGGAAGATCTTACCGCTATCGACACCCGGCGGCATTTTCAAAAGCGCTTTGCCGTCGATGGTGGGAACCTCTACTTTCGCCCCGAGCGCGGCTTCGGCGACGGTGATGGGCACCTCGATGTGGATGTCGTTGCCGGTGCGCTTGAAGAAGGGATGCTCCTCCACTCTGGTGGTGATGTAGAGATCACCCGGCGGAGCGCCGCCCGTGCCGGCATTGCCCTTGCCGGGGACGCGCAGGCGCGAGCCGTTCTCAGCACCCGGCGGAATGCGAATCTCAACGGAATCCTGGCGGGAGATGCGGCCTTCGCCCCGGCAGTTCGGGCAGACGTTCTGGAGGCGCCCTTTGCCCTGACAGCGCGGGCAGGTAAGTTGGAACCGCATCGCGCCGGCCAGTTGCGAAACGTGGCCCGAGCCTTGGCACTCGGGGCAGACGACCTCGCCGGAACCCGCCGTTCCGGATCCCCCGCACTGGGCACAGGTGTCGTAGCGGACGATCGTAAGCTTGGCCTGGGTACCGTGAATGGCCTCCCAGAAGCCGATGTTCGCGGTGTACTCGAGATCCGTGCCCGGCTGCGCCACGGTCTCCGCGGCGGCGCCCCCCCGCCGGAACAGGTTCCCGAACATCTCGGAGAACCCGCCGCCAAAATCGCCGCCGCGCGCCCCCCGGCCGCCTGCTAGATCGGAGAAATCGAAGCCCGTGAAGTCGAACCCGGCCGCGCCCGCGCCCGGCCCCGCACCGGCATGGCCGCCCGCGCCCGGATTGAAGCCGCTCTCTGAATAGAACCCCACCTGGTCGTACATCTCGCGCTTCTTGGGGTCGCTGAGTACGCCGTAGGCTTCCTGAATCTGCTTGAAGCGGTCCTCGGAGGTCTTGTCGCCCGGGTTCAGGTCGGGGTGGTGCTTGCGGGCGAGACGCCGGTAGGCCTTGCGGAGCTCATCGTGAGACGCGCTCCGCTTGACGCCGAGGGTCTTGTAGTAATCCTCTTTGGCCGCCGTGGGCATTCGAACCTTACTTCTTGTCGTTCATGTCGACAAACTCCGCGTCGACGACGTCGTCCTTCTTGCCGCCCTCCTTGCCGCCGCCCGGCGGAGGCGGAGTCGGTCCGGCTGGTCCGCCCGGGCCCGGCGGCGGAGTGGCCTTGTACATGGCCTCGGCCAGCTTGTGGCTGGCGGTGGTCAGCTTATCCACAGCGGTCGTGATCGCTACGATGTCGCCGCCTTGCATGGCCTTCTTAGCGTCTTCGAGGGCAGTCTCAATATTCTGCGCGTCTTCGGCGGTGATCTTCTCGCGGTGCTCGCGCAGGAGCTTCTCGGTGCTGTAGATCATGGCGTCGGCGCGGTTGCGGGCCTCGATTTCATCGCGACGCTTGCGATCGTCGGCGGCGTTAGACTCGGCGTCCCGGGCCATCTTGTCGATCTCGTCCCGCGAGAGGCCCGAGGAGGAGGTGATGGTGATCTTCTGCTCGTTGTTGGTGGCGCGGTCCTTGGCGGTGACGTTGAGGATGCCGTTGGCGTCGATGTCGAAGGTCACCTCAACTTGCGGGATGCCGCGCGGCGCCGAGGGAATCCCCACCAGCTGGAAGACGCCGAGCAGACGGTTGTCGGAAGCCATGGCGCGCTCGCCCTGGAAGACCTTGATGTCGACAGCGGTCTGATTGTCGGAGGCCGTCGAAAAGACCTCGCTCTTGCGCGTGGGAATGGTCGTGTTGCGCTCGATCAGCTTGGTGAACACGCCCCCCAGGGTCTCGATGCCGAGAGAAAGCGGCGTGACGTCGAGCAACAGGACGTCCTTCACCTCGCCGCCGAGGACGCCGGCCTGCACGGCGGCGCCGACCGCGACGACTTCATCCGGGTTAACGCCCTTGTGCGGCTCGCGGCCGAAGAGGTCGCGGACAATCTGCTGCACGCGCGGGATACGGGTCGAGCCGCCCACCAGCACGACCTCGTCGATTTGCGGCGGGGTCAGGCTGGCGTCAGCCAGGGCCTGCTTGCAAGGCCCGACGGAGCGCTGCAGAATGTGCTCAATCATCTGCTCGAAGCGTGAGCGCGTGAGCTTCATCTGCAGGTGCTTGGGACCGCTCGCGTCCGCGGTGACGAAGGGCAGGTTGATCTCGGTCTCGAGCAGCGTCGAGAGGTCCATCTTGGCCTTCTCGGCCGCCTCTTTCAGGCGCTGCAGGGCCATCTTGTCCTTCGAGAGGTCGATGGCCGTTTCCTTCTTAAACTCAGAAATGATCCACTGCATCACCTCGTGATCGATGTTGTCGCCGCCCAAGTGAGTGTCCCCATTGGTGGACTTCACCTCCACGACGCCTTCGCCGACCTCGAGGATCGAGATGTCGAAGGTGCCGCCGCCGAAATCGTAGACGGCGATGGTCTCGTCCTTCTTCTTGTCGAGGCCGTAGGCGAGCGCGGCGGCGGTCGGCTCGTTGATGATGCGGAGCACCTCGAGGCCGGCGATCTTGCCGGCGTCCTTGGTGGCCTGGCGCTGCGCATCGTTAAAGTACGCCGGCACCGTGATCACGGCCTGGGTGATCTTCTCGCCGAGGTAGGCTTCGGCGGCCTCTTTCAGCTTGGTCAGGATCATGGCCGAGATCTCGGGCGGCGTGAGCCGGCGGTCGCTGACCTGCACCTTGACCTGGGTGGCTTCCGGCACGATCTTGTATGGCACCATCTTCATCTCTTCGTTGACCTCTTCCAGGCGCCGCCCCATGAAGCGCTTGATCGAGAAGATGGTGTTCTCGGGATTAGTAATGGCCTGCCGCTTGGCCACCTGACCCACCAGGCGCTCATCGCCTTTGGAAAACGCCACGACGGACGGCGTGGTCCGGCCGCCTTCCTGGTTGGCGATCACGGTCGGCTGCCCCCCTTCCATGACGGCGACGACCGAGTTCGTAGTTCCCAGGTCAATACCGATGATTTTGGCCATGTTTCAAAAACCCTCCTGCCTAGATGGATCGGATGTTTAGCTCATTTCGATTATCAAACCTTAGTCCCTCCTTGTCAAGTCTTGAGCGTATCGAATGACACAATCTGGCTCTGGAGTGGGAAGCATAGGAAACAAGCCAGTTACCGGGATTGCACCGACTTCTCGCTCGTGTCAGGATGCCACTGGTGGAAGATCGACTAGGGAGAGTGGCCAGCAAGCCGCCGTGCCGGCTCTCCGTCATTCTGGCACGGGAGGCCGCGGTGGGGGTGGTGTTCCGGCGGGGTCCGGCGGAGTGGGTGGAGTTGATCCGGTGGGACACCCGAAAGGACCAGTTCGAGGCCGGGCAGTGGTTCCACGGCCGGATCGACGCCGACAAGTCAGACCTCTCACCCAGCGGGCGGTTGTTGGTCTATTTCGTGGCGAGCCGTCGGCGGCGCGTGGAAGCGAGCTACAAGGGTACCTGGACCGCCGTGAGCCATCCGCCGTATCTCGCGGCGCTGGCGCTGTGGCCGGAGGGGAGCACGTGGTTCGGCGGCGGGCTGTTCCTGGACGAGGGGACGGTACGGCTGAATCACTTGACGTGCAGTACACAACATCCGAACCACCCGCCCCAGGGTTTACGGGTCGTCTATGAGCCGCTTTACTTCTGGGCGCGGAGCGTGTGGGCGGACCGCTACGAGCGCGACGGGTGGCGGGTGCAGAAGCGGATCAAAGTCCCGGGGCTCGCGGGCAGCTATCCCGAGGAATGGGAGAAAGCCGACCCGCAGGGGTCCCGGACGCTCGCGGCGCTGAATCTCTCGACGGGCCGTCTGGAGCGCGAGCCTTTCCTCTATCAGGTACAAAGCCACCGGACCGGAAAAGAGCTGGCGTGGTTTGACGCCGAGTGGGCGGATTGGGACCAGCAGGGGCGCCTCGTGATGGCCCGGGCGGGGAAACTCTGGTGCGTGGAGATCCGCCCGCGCGGGCGCGGGGTCGCATACCATGAGATCGCTGATTTCAACAACCACCGGCCCGATCCGCAGCCGGCGCCGGAGCGGGCGAAGCGGTGGTGAACCGCTCAGAACGGGACGTCGTCGTCGGTGATTTCCTGGCTCGCCATATCGGGCGAGGAAGCGGACGGTGCGGGGCTCGGGGCGCGGGCGGCGGTGCTGCGCGGAGGCGCGGAGGCGCGGCCGCCTTCGTCGTCCATCGAGGGAGTATCGCCACCACGGCCGCCACCGAGCAGGATCAGGTTGTCGGCGACGACCTCGGTCATGTAGCGCTTGTTGCCGTCCTTGTCCTCCCAACTGCGGGTCTGGATGCGGCCCTCGACGTAAACCTGCTTGCCCTTGGTCAGGTGCGGGGCGACGTTCTCGGAACGCCACAGAATTACGTTGTGCCAGTCGGTCTCTTCCTTCCACTCGCCGGTCTGCTGGTCTTTCCAGCGGCGGGACGTGGCGATGGTGAAGTTGGAGCGGGGAACGCCGCTCGGGGTGAACTTGGTTTCGGCGTCGCGGCCAAGATGCCCCAACAGGATGACTTTGTTAACGCTACGAGATGCCATGGTGGTTACAAGGTACTATGATCGGCAGGCGGCGGACAAGAGGGGGGCGCACGAGAATCTAGCCGACGCCGAGCCAGCGCTTCCAGCGGGGAGGCGGTTCGGGCGCAAGACCGAGAACCCGGAAATAGGGCTGGGCCTCGGTCCCGGTAAAGGGCTGCGCGACGCGGCCGAGGCGGGCGGCCTCGCGCAAGCGGCACAGGGCGTCGACGCAGTGCCAGCACTGCTCCAGGTGGCGATCGAGCTCCGTGCGGTCTCGCCAGGTAAGCTGGCCATCCAGCAAGTGGAGGAAGAGGCGGGCGTCGGCGCAGTCTTTGGTGCCACGCGAGCGGACCGCCAGCGCCAGCCGATAGCGATTCTGGACGAGCTGGTCGGCGCTCCAGCGGTCGCACTGGGCGCGCAGCAGGTCTTGCGCCTTCTGCCGGGCGGCGGCCACGCTGCGGTCATCCGTCCGCAGCATCACCGCAAGGTCGGGCTCGCGGGGATTGAGGATGTCGAGCCAAACTACCTGCTTTTCGAGCGGCGTCAGCGGCGCGAGGGCGGCCTCAAAGGTCTCCCACTCGAGCGGCGTCTCGGGAACCGGCGCCACCGGAGCGGCTTCGTCGAGGACGCTCAGCACCATCTCGCGCAAGTGCAGCAGAAACTCGCGTTCACTGCGGCCGCGATAGTCGCGCAGGAAGCGGGCCTGCTCGTCCCGCGCGCGCAGCAGCACTTCGCGCAGGAGGGCCTCCCGCCGCGGGACCAGTTGCGGGTAGTGGCGGTCGAGCAGCAGGCTCGCCAACGGCAGGTAACCGGTAATGAAGTGGCGCCAGGCCGGGGCGTCGGGATCGAGACACTGCCGGACGAGCTCCGCGCCGCTGACCAAGGCCATTGCGTTTACGGGGTGACCGGGGCCTTGGGTTTGAGGTTCTTCACCGGAATGGTGACAACATTGCTGACAAAGAGGCCCTGGGCAATGGTGAGGGGCGTCATGGGGTTGTCGGGCATATCCGGATTGAGGATGAGGTTGACCTGGTAGACACCCACCTGGCCGGGCATGAGTCCGACGAAATCGACGGTCGCGGTGCGTCCGCCCGCCAAGGAAGAAACGAAGTCGTCGGCGATCAGCGGCACCTTGAACAGATCATCCGGGGGTGTCTTGCGGCCCGTCTCCAGGCCGTTCTGGCCAAAGTCCGGCGTGGTACGGCCGAGGCCGGTCCCGAAGACGACGATGGTCTCACCAGGTACGGCCGGGTTCTCCGGGGTAATGGGGGCGAAGAAATCATTGCCGCAACAAAGGTTGCCGGTCTGGGCGGTGGCAGTAACGGTGTTGCCGTCGGGAATGAACGCCCCATAGCGGATGTCGTCGCCCTGGCGCCCGGCGCGGCGGGCCGAGAGCTGAATGACGGAAGGGGTTCGTCCGCCGGCGAGGGTGCCGTTCTTAGCGTCCGTGGAGATGGTCACACCGGAGCCGGAGGAGGTCCCGACCGAGAGGGCGATGCTGTTGCCATCGGTTCCGATAGAGCGGGCTTGCAAGTTGATCGCGGTGACGCCGACGTCGGTCGAGAGCTGGGCGGTCACATCGGCGTCGCCCGCGCCGGCATTGATGGCGCCGATCAGGCGGTTAGCGACGGTGGTGAGATTGTCGCCTTTCTTCACGGTGTAACTGTAATTGCGCCCGTTGATGGTCACGGTCGCGACATCGCCTTCTTTCGGGGTGCCCTCGAGCTTGACCTGGGCGCGGGCGGAAAGGAAACCGGCGCGGCCCGCCGTGGCCGTCACATCGGGGTCGCCGGCGCCGGCGTTGATCAAGCTGACCAGATTGTCGCGAATGGAATCGGTGGTGTCGCCGTCCACACTGTCGTAGTGATATTTGCGGTCGTTGATGCTGACTTCCACCGGGGCGCCGGCCGGGACCGCCGTGGTGGGGTCGGTGGCCGTGCTGTCGATGGCGATGGTGCCGCGGGCGAAGTCCTGGCCGTGAACGGCCATGGCCGTGCGGGGCTCCGGTCCGCCGCCGGCGAACAGGCCCGGGGAGGCGCGGGTGATGGAGGTGGCGCGGGGCACGGTAACCGACACCCGCCCATCGGACCGGACGGTGCGCACATAGATGGCCAGGCTCGTACCCGGGATCTCAAACGGGACCTGCGCGTTGACTTGAGTTGGCGTTACGAAATAGAGCGGCGCCCGGACCCCATTGATGTACACCCGGGTACCCGCCAATTCGCGCGGTAAGGTGTCCTGGGTCAAGTCGGCGTTGGCGCTCGAATCCGCCAGGTTCTGGCCGAAAATCGCCACCTGCGTGCCGGCCGGCAACTGCGAGGCGTCATTGCCCCCGGTCAGGTTGGCGCCGGCGGTCGTGACGGTGACACCGGTGGCCGTGGTGGTAGCGGCGTAGGTGACGTTATTGCCGTCGGCGCCGGGCGTGCGGGCGATAAGGAAGATCTGCTGCTGAAAGCGTCCTCCGAACAGGTAGTCGTTCTCGACCTGGGCGGTGATCTTGGCGCCGGAGGAAACCGTCACGGCGTAGTTGATGTTATCGCCCGGCGGTCCGGGCTGGATGGCGGTGAGGCGCAACAGGCTCTGGTCGGTAGCATCGACGTCGGCGAAGACGTCGGGGTCGTGGCCTTGGTCTCGGATGATGGCGATGAACCGGTAGACCAGACCATTCGGGACATCGTCGCTGGCCACCGTGTAACTGTAGAAACGATCCTGAATGCGAATGGTGACCACGTCGCCGGCCTGAATCTCGCCGCCAAAACGAATCGAGCCCTTGGAGTAGTCGGCGGCCAGAACACTGGGACGGACGTAAACGTTAGGATCGCCCGGGTCCTCGTTGAGCTGGTGGACGAGATCGTCGCGCAGCGGCTGCAGGTCGTACTGGACCGGAGAGGTGGCCGTGTAGTCGGTGCCGTTGATCGTAAGCTTGATAGTGTCGCCCTCGGCCGGCGTGCCGTTGATCGTCACGGTGGCCTGGGCATGAACCGCCATGCTGGCCGCGTTCACGAGGCCGTCCGAGGTGATGAGACGCTCGGCGGGGCTGAAGACCAGGACCCGGCGGCTGAAGGGATCGGAGATGAAGAGATTGGTCCCGTCCCAGGCCAGGCCGGTGGGCGAGCGCATGCGGCTCGCGCCGTTGTCCTCGGTGAGATCCATGAAGTCCTTCTGGCCGAGGACGACATCGGCGGGCGCGCCGTTGGCCGTGGGGAACTGGTTGTAAATCAGGACGCGGTCGTTGCCGCTGTCGGCGACGAACAGCCGCGTGCCGTCGGAAATCGCTACGCGGGGGAAGCTGAGGGTGGTTTCACAGCGCGGGGGAAAGATGTTGGTCCCGTCCGTATCCACGCGGAGCACGGGGCACAGCGGGGAATCCTTGCTGCTGTTGTTGCTGAAGGCCGAGGTCATGTCCGGCTGGCCCACGACGAGGTCGGCGGCGGCGTAGTTGCCGGAGGGGAAGGCGTTGAAGATGACCACGCGGTTGAATCCGAGATCCGTGACGATGAGGCGGTTGCCGGCGGCGGTGGCGCTGACCGGATTCAGCATGTTCTGGGCCGTGGGCTTGACGTTCGAAACCGTCAGGTCCGGCGCGGGACGGGTGTTGAAATCGGGCTGGCCCAGCACGACGTCGGCGCGCGCGCCGTTGGCGTTAGGAACCGAGTTGTAAATCAGGACGCGGCCATTCTGCGTGTCGGCGATGAGGAGCTTGCCCTGAAAGAACCACACGCCTTGCGGACCGCGCAGGCCGGTCTGGTCGGTATGGGGTGCATTGCCCTTGAAATCCGGCTGGCCGACCACGACGTCGGGAAGTGTGCCGTTAACGCCGGGGATGGTCCGCCAGATCAGGACGCGGTTGTTGTCGGTGTCGGCGATGGCCAATCGGACGCCGTCGGTGGCGATCGCGGTGGGATTGTTAAAGCCGCTTTCTACGCCCTTGGTCGCGGTGTTGAAGGCCGTCTGCCCCAGCACGACATCGGGCTGGCCAATACAAGCCGGACAGGCGGAGCCCTGCGGCGGTTCGTCGGTCGGGGCAGGCAGGAAGCCCGCCAGGTTGTTGTAGATGAAGACCCGATTGTTGACCGGGGCCGCCCCAATCCGGCTGCTGTCGAGAACCAGGAGTTTGTCGGCGGTGACGGCGACGGCGCCGACCGCTCCCAGCGCCTGCGGATCGGTGGAGGGAGTCTCGGCCGTAAAACTCGGCTGGCCGATGACCAGCCGGGCGGCCTGGTTGGTGTCGAAACCGGGTTGGTCGGCAGCGCCGGCGACACCAGCCGCCAGCACTCCCAGAATACAAAGTCCTGTCCAGCGCATAGGTACAGCGATTGCCTGCCTCAATTTATTACTCTTACCATTCCCTGCACCGTCAGCCGCACGCCGCAACAGCATCGGAACGCCGCGCGGAGTGCGATTTCGTCCACAGGCCGCCTGCACCGGTCAGCCCACCCTAGCAAGGCTTTCGACGCGCCCGACCCGTTGGGGGGTTGCGGCCAAGTTAGCTTTACGGTTGTTAACGGCGGAGATAGGCGTCTTCCCCACGCTGCCAATCATCGCGAACGGGGCTGAAGACGTCCAGGCAGACGGTGTCCTCCAGGGCCTCGACCGTGTGGGGCGCGCCGGGGGGCGTCTCCAGGATCTCGCCGGCGCCCACCTCCTGGTCGCGATCGCCGGTGCGGAAGCGCAGCCGTCCGCGCAGAACATAGGTGACCTGCTCGTGATGATGGTCATGCAGCGGTACGACGCCACCCTTTTTGATCTCCAAGTGAGCCAGGGTCAGGCGCTCGCAGTGCACCACGCGCCTGGCAATATTGGGGTTCATCTGCTCGCGCGGCACCTCGTCCCAGCGATAATGAGGCATCGCACCTCCCACCCGGACAGCCACCCGGCGCACCACAACATCGCCGTACGACTACCAGACCAAACCAGCTTGCTGCCACGGTTATCCGAGGATCTTACTATTGTATCATGAAGGAGTTTCCGACGGGAGCGTCCGCATGAAGGGCATTGTGCTGGCCGGCGGCATCGGGAGCCGGCTGTATCCATTGACGAAAATCACCAACAAGCACCTGCTGCCGATCTACGACAAGCCGATGATCTTTTACCCCATCGAGACCCTGGTCAACGCCGGGATCAGCGAGATCATGATCGTCACCGGCGGCCGGAACGCGGGCGATTTCCTGCGCCTGCTGGCCAACGGCAAAGAATTCGGGCTGAAGCACCTGGACTACACCTACCAGGAAGGAGAAGGCGGCATCGCCGACGCCCTGTCGCTCACCGAGCACTTCGCGGAGGGCGACAAGGTGTGCGTTATCCTGGGCGATAACATCATCGAGCGCAACATCCGCCGGGCGGCCGACGAGTTTCGGCGGCAACCGTCGGGGGCGAAGATTCTGCTCAAGGAAGTGCCCGACGCCGAGCGGTTTGGCGTGGCCGAGATCCGCGGAGACCGCATCGCGGGCATCGAGGAAAAACCGGCGCGGCCGAAGTCCAATTACGCCGTCATCGGAATTTACTTTTACGACGGCGGCGTCTTCGAGAAGGTCAAGAAGCTGCAGCCGTCGAACCGGGGGGAGCTGGAGATCACCGACGTGAACAACGCCTACATCCAGGAAGGAGCGATGACGTACGACTTCCTGGAGGGCTGGTGGACCGACGCGGGGACCTTCGACTCGCTGCGCCGGGCGACGAATCTGGTGGCGGAAAACGGCGCCAACCAGATCAGCGAAGCAGAACTGGCAGCCGCGGGCGGAGCCCCGCAGAAATGAGCGGCCACGCCACCATGAGCCTCGCAGCGGCGCGCCCGCTGGGAGAGCGGCACGGCCTGCGCCTGGCGGTGGGCGCGCGGCCCGAGCACAATCCCGGAACGCTGATCCGGGAGCCCGACGCGCCGGACCTGATCGCGGGCGTCCGGATCGAGCGCCTGCGGCTTTGGCCCGACGACCGCGGCTACTTTCTCGAAGTGATGCGGCAGGGGCAAGGCCTGAGCGCGGAGTTGGGGGCCCCGCCCTGCCAGGTGTCTTGCGCGCTGAGCTATCCAGGGACTATCAAGGCCTTGCACTACCACTTCGAGCAAACCGACCTGTGGGCGCCGGTGTACGGCCAGTTGCAGGTGTGCCTCTTCGATCTCCGCTCGGCTTCGACCACTTTCGGGGCCTGCAACACCCTCTATATCGGCACGCTGCAGCCGTGGCAGGTGCTGATCCCACCGGGTGTGGGCCACGGCTACAAGGTGATCGGGGCCGAACCGGCGATACTCTGCTACGTCACCAACCGCGTGTATAATCCCGCCGACGAGGGGCGGCTGCCCTACAACGACCCCGGCTTGAACTACGACTGGGAGACCCAGCACAAGTGAGCGGTCCGCTCGGGAAAGGTCTCACATGCGGCTGTTAGTCACCGGCGGCGCGGGCTTCATCGGCTCGAATTTCATCCGCTACTACCTCTGCCGCCACCCGGACGACTCCCTCGTCAACCTTGACAAAGTGACTTACGCCGGCAACCTCGAGAACCTGGCGGAGGTCGAGCGGCATCCCCGTTACCGCTTCGTCAAGGGTGACATCTGCGAGGCGGCCGTCGTGGCCGACCTGTTCGAGGCCGAGCGCCCGGAGGTCGTGGTACACTTCGCCGCCGAATCCCATGTGGACCGCAGTATCCTGAGCCCCAGCCCGGCCTTCGAGACCAATCTGCGCGGCACCTTCACGCTGCTCGAAGCGGCCCGGCAGTACAAGGTTGGGCGGTTCGTCCACGTCTCGACCGACGAGGTCTATGGCAGCCTGGCCGCGCCGCTCGAAGCCGACGAGAGCTTCCCGTTGCGGCCGAGCAGCCCCTATTCGGCGGCCAAGGCGGGCTCGGATCTGCTGGCCCTCTCGTTTTTCACGACCTACGGCGTGCCGGCCATGGTCACGCGGGCGTCGAACAACTACGGTCCTTACCAGTTCCCGGAGAAGTTCCTCCCGCTGATGATTACCAACGCCTTCGATGACAAGCCGTTGCCGATTTACGGTGACGGGCGGCAGGTGCGAAACTGGCTCTACGTCGACGACCATTGCGCCGGGATCGAGGCGATCGTGCAGGGGGGGCAGCCCGGGGAGATTTACAACCTCGGCGGCGACTACGCCTGTGAGAATCTGACGGCGGTGCGGGAGATCCTGCGGCTGACGGGGAAGCCCGAGAGTCTGCTGCAAACCGTGGTAGACCGGCCCGGTCACGACCGCCGTTATGCGCTTTCAAGCGCGAAGATCGAGCGGGAGCTGGGCTGGCGGCCGAAGGTGAAGTTTGCCGCAGGCCTGGCCCAGACCATCGACTGGTACCGTACCCACCGGGAGTGGCTCAGCCGGGTGAAGGACGGGGCCTACCGGGAGTATTACCGGCTGAACTACGAGAATCGCCGCTGAGGCGGGTACTTGCGCATCGCGATTGACGCCACGCCGCTCGTGGAAGGGACGGGCGGCATTCCCCGTTACACCGCGGAGCTGGCCGGGGCGCTGGCGAAGGAGTTCCCCGGCGACGAATACTGGCTGGTGTCCGATCAGGACTGGACGGGCGGTCCTGCGGAGACGTCCAACCTGCGGCGGGGCCGGCGGCCGCAGAACTCCCTGGCCCGGCGATGGTGGCTGGCGGGATTACCTTGGGAACTTGTGAGGCTCGGCGCGGCAATCTTCCATGGGACCGATTTCGCGGTTCCCTATGTGCCGGTGACGCCGTCCGTGATGATGTTTCATGACACCTCGCCCTGGCAGGAAGGCGAGCGGCGGGCGGAGGCCGCCGAGCGGGTGCGGCGGCGGACGCCGTGGCTCATGCGGCTGGCGACGATGATCGTGACACCGACCGAAGCGGTGCGGCGGGAGGTGATCGAGCGGTTCGGCGTGAACCCCTCGCGCACCGTGGCGGTGCCATTGGCGGCGAGCGAAGTGTTCCGTCCAGCCGCAGAGGCGGAGGCCGCCGCAGTGCGGGCGAGGCTCGGCATCACAGGACCGTACCTCCTGTTCCTAGGCACGGCGGAGCGCCGTAAGAATCTCGGGCGGCTGGTGGCGGCCTGGCGGGAAGCGCGCCTGGCGCATCCCGGGCTGGGCCTGGTGCTGGTGGGGCGTCAAGGAGCGGGTTCCCAGGTGTTAAATTTCGAAAACCAGCCGGGCCTGACCGCGACCGGTCCGCTCGCCGACCGCGACGTGGCCGCGCTACTGAGCAGCGCTGTTGCATTTGTTTATCCCTCACTGTATGAGGGCTTTGGTCTCCCGGTGCTAGAGGCCATGCAGACCGGCACGCCGGTGGTAATCTCGCGAGATGCGGCGCTGCAGGAGGTGGCCGGGGACGCCGCGGTTAGCGTGGACGCACTTTCCGTGCGCGCGCTCGCCGAGTCGATTGTAGAATTGACTAGGGACTCTCACTGGCGGCGTGAATTGCGAGAACGGGGATGCGAGCGGGCAGCGCAATTTTCGTGGCGCCACACGGCGAAAAAGACGCGCGAGGTGTATGTCGAAGCAGTACAACGGTTCTGATGGAGCGCTGCTGCTGGCGCCCGAGCCACCCTTTCCGGTGGCCGGGGGAGGCGCCATCCGCACGGCCAGTCTCGCCCGGTTCTTAGCCGGACATTTCCGGCTGCACCTGGTGACGTTTGCGGCGGGGGAGGCGCCGGTGGCGCCGCCGGAGATCGCCGACCGCATCGACTGGGTACGCTTGCCGGCGCACGGGAAGACCCCGGCCGCGCGGATGGCGCGCAACGCGGGCCGCCTGTGGCGCGGCGTGCCGCCCCTGACGGATCGCTTCTGCGAACCGGCCAGCCGCGAGCAGGTGGCGCGGGCGCTGGCCGGAAAGCGCTACCGCGTGGCCGTGGTCGAGCACTTCTGGTGCGCCCCCTACGTGGATCTGGTGCGCCAGCATGCCGATTACACGGTGCTGGACCTGCACAACATAGAATCCGTGTTGCACCAGTACAGCGCGGCAAGTGAACGCTGGCCAGCCAGTTGGGCTCATCGGCGGTTTGCCGCGATCGCCCGGGGCGCGGAGCAGGAATGGCTGCCGCGCTTCGACCTGGTGCTGACCGCCTCGGAGAACGACCGGCGGCTGGCCCTCGAGCGGGCGCCCGGGGCCGAGGTAGCCGTCTACCCGAATGCGATTCCCTGGCGCTGCCCGCCGCAGGTGGCCGAAGAACACTGCGTCGCGTTTTCCGGCAACCTGGAATATCACCCGAACGTCACGGCGGTGAGGTACTTTGCGCGCGAAGTCTGGCCGGAGCTGAAGCGCCGGGACCCGGAGGTGCGCTGGCGGCTGATCGGCAAGAACGAGGACGCGGTCCGGCGCTGGATCCAGACGGACCGCCGCATCGAAACCACTGGCCCCGTGGAGGACGCTCTGGCGGAACTGGCCCGCGCGAAGGTCGTGGTGGTTCCGCTGCTCACCGGAAGCGGCACGCGCCTTAAGATCCTGGAAGCCTGGGCCGCCGGTCGAGCCGTGGTTTCGACCTCCCTCGGGGCCGCCGGACTCCCCGCCCAAGACGGCGTGAACCTGCTGCTAGCCGACACCCCTGCGGCGATGTGCGATGCCGTACTGCGGCTGCTGGCCGATGCCGGATTGCGCCGGCGGCTCGGAGAGGCCGGTCGGACGCTGGCAGAGCGGGAGTTTTCGTGGCCGGCAGTCTGGCGGGGACTCGAGCAAAGCCTCGCCGCAGTATTTCCCCCAGAACATCCTGCAGCCCGGGCGTACGGCAGCTAAGATAGAATTGAGAAAGTTTGCGATGCGCTTTTCCCTTGACGCCCACGCGCTCGGTCAAAGGCTGACTGGCAACGAAGTCTACGTTCGCAGCCTGCTGGAGGGGTTCGCCCGGCTGGACAAGGAGGCGGAGTTCCTGGCCTATGTCTCAGAACCGGAAGCACCCACCTGGGTTCCTCCACGCTTTGAAATTCGCCGGGTGACCGGAAATCGCTATTGGCGCCTGGGCTTCGACCTGGCGCAGCAACTCCGGCGCGACCGGGTGGACCTGATCCATGTGCAGTACAATGCCCCGCTGCTCTGCCCGGCGCCCATCGTGGTGACCGTTCACGACGTCAGTTTTCTGGAACACCCCGAATACTTTCCGCCGGGCCAGGCCTGGCAGTTGCGGCTGAGCACTGGGTACACGCTCCGGCGGGCGGCGAAAGTCTTGACCGTCAGCGAGTTCAGCCGCCAGAGGATCGCCCGCGGATTCGGAATACCGCCGGAGGACATCGTAGTCACGCCGGAAGCCGCCCAGCCCCACTTTCGCCCGGCGAACCGAGAAAATGCCGCCGGCCGGCTGCGGGAGCGGTTTGGAATCGACGGGCCGTTCGTCCTGACGGTGGGAGATTTGCAGCCGCGCAAGAATCCGCTCGGGCTGGTGCGAGCTTTCCACGAATTGATAGCGAATTTGGGACCCTTTCCGCACCGCCTCGTGCTGGCGGGCAAGGAGACGTGGTTTTCGCCGGAAGTGCGGGCGGAAATCCGGCGGCGGGGCCTCGAAGAGCGGGTACTGATTACCGGCTTTGTCGGCGAGGCCGAGCTGGTCGACTTCTATAACGCGGCGGATCTTTTTGTGTTCCCGTCGTTCTATGAGGGCTTCGGGCTGCCGGTGATCGAAGCCATGGCCTGCGGCCGAGCCGTGGTCTGCTCGAGCGCCGGTTCCCTGCCCGAGGTGGCCGACGCGGCGGGGATTCTGGTCGAGCCGCACGCCACTGCCGAGATTGCGCGGGCCATGCGGGACGTGCTGGTCGATAGCGAGCTGCGGCAGCGCCTGGAGCGGCGCAGCCTGCAGCGGGCGGCCATGTTCAGCTGGACGGAAACGGCCCGCCAGACCCTGGACGTTTACTACAGCGTAGCCGGGGCCCGGCGGCGGAATCCGGCCCTGGCGGCGCAGACGGCCCAGGTGGGTCGATGAGACGTCGCCTCTCGCGCCTCGCGTGCGGCTTGATTCTAAGCGGAGCCGGTCTCGCGGCCCTGGCCCAGGAAAGCAGCCCCGCACCGCCAGCCCCGGCGCGCGCGAGCGTGGCCCCCTTCGCCCGGGGCGAAGTGCTGAACTACAACGTGAGCTGGCCGAGCGGCCTGGGTCTCGGAGAGGCGCGCTTCGCGGTGGGGACGGCAGAGCCCGGCTGGGACTTCGAGTTTCACCTGGAGGCCAGCATGCCGGCCCTTGAGATCCGGGACGAGTACCGGACCTCCGCCGACGCGCAATTCTGCGCCGTCAAGCTCGAAAAGAACGTAGTGCACGGCGCGCGCAAAACCGAAGAGACCGTCCAGTACAACCGGTCGAAGCACGTGGCCGAAAGGCAGACGGACAGCGGCGGCAAGAGTGAGGTGGCGGTCCCCGATTGCGTCAAAGATGGCCTGACCTTCCTCTACCTGCTCCGCCGGGAGCTGGCCAATGGGCGGGTCGCGGCCGGCCAGACGATCAATTTCGGCGCTCCCTATCAAATCACCGCCACCTACACCGACTCGCCGAAGATCGAGATCGGCGGCGAGCAGCAGCAAACCGACCGCCTCCAGATTTCGCTGCGCGGGCCGGCGTCCAGTCACACCTTCGAAGTTTTCGTCGGCCGCGACGCCGCGCGCACTCCCTTGCTGATCCGGGTTCCATTCAGCCTGGGAAACTTTGCGCTCGAAATCGCGCGCTGATCCGAATGCGCGTCGCCTGCTTCTCACCCTTGCCGCCCCGGAAGAGCGGCATCGCGGACTACGCCGCAGCCTTGTTGCCGCGCCTCGCCGAGCGCGTGGATCTCGAGGTGTTTGACCAGGCGCGGCCCTACCGGCCGGAAGATTTCGACCTGGCCCTCTATCAGATCGGCAATAACCCGGATCATGTCTTTGCTTACGAGGCCGCCCTGGAGCATCCCGGGGTCGCGGTCTTGCATGAGTTCAACCTGCATCACCTGGTCGCCGCCGCCACCATCAAGCGCGGGGACTGGGACGCTTACCTTCGCGAAGCGGAGTACAACGGGGGCGCCGCCGCGCTCGAGTACGCTCAACGGGTGCGCGCCCTCGAGGTCGGTCCGGACTACGACCATCTGCCGATGACCCGGCGGCTGCTCGAGCGCAGCCGCGGACTGATCGTCCATAGCGAGTTCATGGCCGCCCAGGCGCGGAACTCGGGCTATGACCGGCCGCTGGCGGTCATTCCGCACGGGGCTGAGATCGCGGAGGCCAACCGTCACGCCTGCCGGCACCAGTTGGGCGTCGACGAGAACACGCCGCTGATCGGCGTCTTCGGATTCCTGAAGCCCTACAAGAGGATCGGGGAAGCGCTGCGTGCTCTCGACAGGCTGGTGCAACTGCACCCGCAGGCGCGCCTGATCCTGGTGGGGGAAGAACACCCGCACTTGCCGGTGCGCCGGCTGATCGCCTCGCTGGGCCTCGAAGCGCACGCGAAGGTGCTCGGGTATGTGCCGCTCGAGCAATTCGTCGATTACATCGCCGCGGCGGACATCTGTCTCAACCTGCGGTACCCGACGGTCGGAGAGACCTCGGGAACGCTGCTCCGGGCGCTTGGCTTGGGACGCGCGGTGATCGTCTCCGAAGTGGGCGCCTTTGCCGAGCTGCCGGACGACATCTGCTTGAAGGTTCCCACGGGCGAGTCCGAAGTGGATCTGCTCTTCGAATACCTGAACCTGCTGGTGAGCCGGCCCGAGGTGCGGCGGGCGTTTGGCGAGCGAGCGCGGCGGTATGTGGCGGAGCACTGCTCGTGGGAGCGCGTCGCGAGCCAGTACGCTGGTTTCCTCGAGGCCGTGGCCGAGGGGCGCGAGTGGCCTCCGGAGACCGTGGCGGTGATCGTGCCTCCCGAGCCGGCCTCCGCACCGGCCGCGGAGACGGTTGCCCCCTCGTGGGAGCAGCACATCCTGAGCTACGCCGGGAACGATCCGGAGCGCGCCGGCTACATCCGCACGCATCTGACCCGCCTCGTGCGCACGCTCGAGATGACGCCGCCGGGCGGACCCGGAGATCGCATCCTCGAGATGGGCGCCTACATGCAGATCACGCCGGCTTTGCAGCATCTGCTCGGTTACGGCGAAGTGCGGGGCAGCTATCTTGGCCCGGTGGGCCAGGTGGACCACCGCGAGGTCGTCTCCCAGAGCGGCGAGCGGTTCTGCTGCGAGATCGATCTCTTCGACGCCGAGAAGGACCGGTTCCCGTATCCCGACGGCCACTTCTCGACCGTACTGTGCTGCGAGCTCCTGGAGCACCTCGCCAACGATCCCATGCACATGATGGCGGAGATCAACCGCATCCTGCAGCCTGGCGGCCACCTGGTGCTGACCACGCCGAACATCTGCAGCCTGCGGTCGGTCAGCGCCGTGCTGCTGGGCTACCACCCGGGATTCTTCCACCAGTACATCCTGCCGGATGCCGCCGGCGACGTCGCTCCGCGCCACCACCGGGAGTATGCGCCCCGCGACGTCCTGCTGCTGTTCGAGCAGGCGGGTTTCGAAATGGCGCGGCTCGAAACCGGACCTTATCTCTCGGAACCCAACGCCGCCTGGGCGTGGGTGGTGAACGTACTCGAGCGCTATGAGCTTTCAAAAGACTTGCGCGGCGAGGCGCTTTACGCGGTAGGGCGAAAGCAGGGCAGCGTGAAGTCCCGCTACCCGGCGGGACTCTACGCGGGGGGCGGCGGATGAAGGCCCACTACCGCGACGTGCGGGTAGGGACGGCAGCGGCAGGCCGTTCGCTCGACGTAACCTGCACGGTCGAGAACGCCGGGCCGGAAACATGGCGTTCTGACGAGGGCTACGCCTTCAGCTACCAGATCTTCGATCCGGATACAGGGTCGCTAGTAGAAGACGGCCGCCGCACTATGCCGGCGCAGGACGTCCCGCCGGGCGGCTCGGCGCCGCTGCGGTTGTCGGTGGCGCTGCCGGCCGAGCCGGGCGACTACCGGGTTTATGTCTCGCCGCTCCGCGAGAACCACGCCTGGTTCTACGAAACCGGATCGGAGTTTCTCCTGCTCGATGCCAGCGTCGAGAACGGACGCGCGCATCTCGGCCGCGAGCGCATTGCGACGGGCGGCGGCGTGCGCCTCGAGAAGGCCCTGCGGAGTGTGGGAAGAGCCCTCTGGTATCCCTTCCGGACGCTCGCCCGCCACCGCAGCCTGATCCGGTCGCTCGTGCGGCGGGACATCGCCGGCCGCTACCGTGGCTCCTACGGGGGCCTCTTCTGGACGGTCATCCATCCGCTGCTGATGATGGTGACGTACTATTTCGTCTTCGGCATCGTGCTGCGGACGCGCTTCGCCGGGGATACCCGCCCGTCCAGCTTCGTCCTGTATTTCCTGGCCGGGATGCTGCCATGGCTGGCGTTTAGCGAGGCGGTGGGGCGGTCTCCCTTGGTGATTCTGGAGCACCGCACATTCGTCAAGAAGCTGGTGTTTCCAGTGGAGATTCTGCCCGCCAACCTGGCCGTCGCGGGGCTCGTAAGCGAACTGTTCGGCGCGCTGATCTTCACAGCGGGAATGCTCTACTTCGGCCGTCCGCTCTCGGCGACGGTGCTGTATCTGCCGCTGCTGGTGATCCCGCAGTTCCTCTTCACTCTGGGGCTCTCCTGGTTCCTCGCGGCGCTGGGGGTTTTCTTCCGCGACGTCGGCCAGATCCTCGGGTTCCTGCTGACGCTGTGGTTCTTCCTGACGCCCATCTGCTATCCCGAGGCGTCGCTGCCGCAGGAGTGGCTGTGGCTGTTCGCGCAGAATCCGCTCTTCGTGCTGGTGCGGAACTACCGGCGCATCCTGCTCGAGGCCACGGGGCCCGACTGGCCGTCGCTCGCGCGGCTCAGCGCGCTCAGCTTCGGGATGTTCCTGGTGGGCTTTGCATGGTTCTACAAGCTGCGGCGTTCCTTTGCCGACCTGCTCTAAAGCGCCGTGGTCAGCGTACACAACGTCTCGAAGCTCTACCGCCTCTACAACCGCCCCGCGGACCGGCTGGTCGAAACCCTGTCGCTGAACCGCGTGCAGCGCCACACGGATTTCTGGGCGCTGCGGGACGTGAGCCTCTCGATCGAGCGCGGCGAGACGCTGGGAATCGTGGGTCCCAACGGCGGCGGCAAGAGCACCTTGCTCCAGATCATTTGCGGGGTGCTCGAACCGACCACGGGACGCGTCCACACGCCGGGACGCGTCGCCGCGCTTCTTGAGCTGGGGGCCGGGTTCAACCCCGAGTTCACGGGGCGGGAGAACGTCTACCTCAACGGCGAGATCCTCGGACTCAGCCGCGCCGAAATGGACCGCGCGCTGCCCGAGATCGAGCGCTTCGCCGACATCGGCGAGTTCCTCGACCGGCCGGTCAAGACCTATTCGAGCGGCATGTACGTGCGGCTGGCCTTTTCGGCGGCTATCAACGTCGCGCCGGACATCCTTATCGTGGATGAGGCTCTCGCGGTCGGCGACGCGGTCTTCGCCAACCGCTGTGTGCGGAAGTTCGAGGAGATCAAGAAGCGCGGCGTGACGGTGATCTTCGTCTCGCACGACCTGGGCCTTGTGAAGCTGATCTCGGATCGCGCCATCTTCCTGATGAACGGCCGCCTCCAGGCCGAGGGCGAACCGAGCGACGTGATCAACCGCTACATCGGGGTGGTGCTGGAGCGTCAGAAGGCCTTCGATGCCGCGCCCTCGGAACGGACGCCGGTCCGGTCGAGCTTCCGCCACGGCGACCGCATGGCCGAGGTCGTGGCGGTCGAACTGCTGGGGCGCGACGGGCATCCGGCGCGGGTGATCGAGAGCGGCGAGCCGGTGGTGGTGCGGGTCGCATCGCGGTTCCACGTCGAGCAGGCCGAGCCGATGGTGGGCCTCCTGATCCGAACGCGGATCGGCATGGACGTCTTCGGCACCAACACGAAACTGGAGAAGCTCGCGCTCGGCCCCTGCCAGCCGGGCGACGTGCTGGAGGTGGATTTCCACCTGCGCTGCTCGCTTTGCCCCCAGGAGTATACTCTGACCGTGGCCACGCAACATCCCGACGGATCGAGTCACGACTGGCTCGACGAAGCCATCGCCTTCACGGTGGTGGATTCGCGTTTCACAGCCGGTGTGGCTAATCTGCGGGCGCGGGTGACGGCCCGCGTGACGCCAGCCAGCGCCCCATGAGGGCGCTGGCGCTAAGGCCATTGGTCTCGCAAACCCGGCTACGGAGGCCGCCAGCCGGTGAGCGCATGTTAGCCTTTAACACGCTATGACATCGGCCACAATCAAACTCTTCCTACCCCGCGGAGACGCGAAGAGTTTACGAACAGCCGAAATCTCCAACTGGACTGGCAAGGCGATAGCAGCGCCGCGAACAGAGCTGGATGATTTGCTTCAGCGCGGAGAACTCGACAAAGCAGGCGTTTACATCTTAACTGGTGCCGATCCCGTTTCTGGCTCCCTAAGTGCCTACATCGGCGAGGCAGAGTTATTCGCGAGCGCCTCAAGCAACACAAGACCAAGGAGTTTTGGATTTCGGCTATCGTGTTCGTCAGTAAGGACGAGAACCTCACCAAAGCTCATGTGAGATACCTCGAGAGCAGGCTCTTGGCCGAGGCAACCGAAGTCGGCAGGTTTATGCTCGAGCAGAACCAAGCTGGCGGTTCGAAGCTTCCAGAGTCCGATCGGGAGGAGATGGAGGTTTTCCTTTCCCGCATTCGCCAGCTGTTGCCGGTACTCGGATCCGATCTTCTCATCCCAGTCGCCCAACCCGCGGCTAAGCAACAATCTGGCGGCACTCTTTTTTGTCGCATGAAGGGCGCTGAAAGTCGCGGTCATCGCACACCCGATGGCTTCGTGGTGCTTCAGGGTTCTACGGCTGTGTTGCAAGAGCGCGAGTCCGCGAAGAGATGGCCACATGTCATCGCTCTTCGCAAGCAGTTGATCGCCGATGGCACCCTCGTCCAGAAGGACGGCTTCTATCGGTTTACGAGAGATGTGGAGTTCTCTAGTCCTAGCGCGGCCGCAGCGGTGATTGAGGGTGGCAGCGCGAATGGACTTATTGAGTGGAGAACCAAGGATGGAAGAGTCCTCAAGGAACTCGACGAGAATGCCTAACGAAGCGCTGCAGGCGACGGTCAAAATTGGGCAACGCCTCCAACTCTTGGCCGCCGAGGATTTGATGAGGAGCTTATAACTTGCCACGCCGCTTCAGGTCCTTCAACACCTCCTCGAATGACAAGGTGGTCTCCTTGGCACGTCCGGCAAAAGTGGCCAAGTCCTGAGCGTCTTCGCCAAGTGTTTCGCGCACGGCAGCATTCACCAATTCCGAAAGACTGCGGCCGGTATGCGCCGCCTTCACACGGAGGGCCTGGTGCAGGCTCGGGTCGAAGTACACGGTTGCACGCTTGAGCTGCGGCACAATAACCAGTGTGATGTTATGACGCTTTAACGTCAAGCCTTTGCGCATCATGGAATCGGCTTCAACGTCTCCACGGCAGTCGCGACGGCACCACTGATGATCCGGCACCGCAAGGCCGCTTGACGGGCCGTATATACTGGGCATATACTTTCGGTGTGGCGCCCTTTCCCGACGACTTGGCCGAGTGCGCCGGGTTCAAGTGGGACGGCGGCAACGCAGAGAAGAACTGGGAATTGCATCAGGTGTCGAACGCGGAGTGCGAGCAGGTCTTCTTCAACCGGCCTATTCTGGTGGCGCCCGATGAGAAGCATTCGCACCGGGAGCCCCGGCGGGCCGCGCTGGGCCAGACCAACGCGGGGCGGCTGCTCAGCGTGGTATTCACGGTACGGGACACGCTGGTGCGAGTGATCTCGGCCCGGGACATGAGCCGGGGCGAGCGGAGGCTGTATGAACAAGCGTAAGAGGGCGGCCCGGAAGCCGATTCCGCGCTTCACCTCCGAAGATGCGGAGCGGCGCTTCTGGGCGAAGCACGACACGACCGAGTACTTCGACTGGAGCCAGGCTGTCGCAGCTTCGTTTCCGAATCTTAAACCGTCGACCACGGCCATTTCGCTGCGGCTGCCCGTGACGATGCTCGAGGAGTTGAAGGCGCTGGCGAACGCCAAGGACGTGCCCTATCAGTCGCTGCTTAAAGTATTCTTGGCGGATCGGCTGGCTCGGGAGCGCGGCCGCCGGGTGCCGGCTTAATGCCCCTGCTGGCCAAAGTCGCGATCAAAGTCCAACCCCGCGCCTCGCAAGACCGCGTAGCCGGACTGGTGGGCGATGAATGGAAGCTGCTCCTCAAGGCCCCTCCCGTGGACGGCAAGGCCAACCAGGCGTGCCTCGAGTTCTTCGCCCGTGGTCTCAAAGTATCGCGCTCGGCGGTACGAATCCTCACCGGCGAGACCAGCCGCCACAAGCGCCTCGAGATTGCGGGTGTAACGCAAGAGACCGTAGACCGCTTCCTAAAAGGTGAGGTGTAATCAGGTCTAGCGATGGCGCCATCGATTTCCATTCCGCTCGCGGCCTCCGCGTCCGACACCCGCTTCTTCGGGCACCCGCGCGGACTCGCCACCCTCTTCATGACCGAGATGTGGGAGCGCTTCAGCTACTACGGGATGCGGGCGCTGCTCATTCTGTTCATGACCGCCCCGGCCGCAACCGGAGGCCTGGCCTTCCCCGTCACCAAGGCCGGGGCCATCTACGGACTCTACGCGGCGATGTCCTACCTGCTATGCCTGCCGGGCGGCTGGCTCGCCGACACGTTTCTCGGCCAGCGCCGCGCGGTGCTCTATGGCGGCGTGCTGATCTCGCTCGGAAACTTCAGCCTCGCGACGCCGGGACTCGCGACGTTCTACGCGGGCCTCGCCCTAGTGGCGGCCGGCACCGGCCTGTTGAAGCCAAACGTAAGCGTCATCGTCGGCCAGCTCTACCCGCCGCACGACACCCGCCGGGACGCCGGGTTCTCGATCTTTTACATGGGCATCAACCTGGGAGCGTTCCTTTCGCCGCTGGTGTGCGGCTACCTCGGCGAGACCATCAACTGGCACTTCGGATTCGCGGCCGCCGGCGTGAGCATGGCGCTCGGACTGATCCAGTACGTGGCGACCGCGCGGCACCTTGGCGAGGCCGGCCTCCACCCCACGCCGCCAGCGAGCGCTGAGGCCGCGGCCAACCGCACCCGCCAGCTACGCCGGGCCCTTAGCGGCGGGGCGCTCGTGTTCGCGGCGCTCGCGTTGCTGCAATTCACCGGCGTGCTGGCAATCACGGCCGAGGCCCTTTCGAATGCGCTGGGCACGGTCCTGGTGCTGACGGTGGTGGTGTTCTTCGCGTGGGTGCTCTTCCTCGGCCGCTGGACCCCGGAAGAGAAGAAACGCCTGATCGTCGTGGGCGTCCTGTTCGTCGCCGCATCGCTGTTCTGGGGCATCTATGAGCAAGCGGGCTCGACTCTCAACCTGTTTGCCGAGCGCAACACGGACAAGCACCTCCTCGGTTTCGCATTTCCCGCGAGCTGGATGCAATCCGTGAACGCGCTCTTCGTAATTGCTCTGGCGCCGGTGTTCGCGTGGCTATGGGTCTGGCTGCACTCGCGCGAGCCTTCGAGCCCGGCGAAGTTTTCCATGGCGCTGATTTTTGTGGGCGTGGGACTTATGGTCATGATCCCCGCGGCGTTGATCGCGCTGGGCGGGACGCTGGCGAGTCCCTGGTGGCTGATTCTGGTCTATTTCTTGCATACCGTAGGCGAGATGTGCCTGAGCCCGGTAGGGCTGAGCGCCATGACCAAGCTCGCCCCGGCGCGGATCACATCCCTGCTGATGGGCGTTTGGTTCCTGGCGGCGTCGGTCGGCAACTTTCTGGCCGGCCGGCTCGCCTCGTTGTATGAGACCCTGCCGCTGACGCAACTGTTCGGCGTCGTGGGCGCTTTGGGATTGGCCGCGGGGCTGCTGCTGGCGATGTTCGTGCCCGCGACGAAGAGGCTGATGGGCGACGTAAAATAGCGGTTACCATGCAAATCACCGAAATCCAGGCAGCGTTGCGCGAGCAGGGCTTCGACGGCTGGCTGTTCTTCGACCACCATCAGCGCGACCCGATCGCCTACCGTGTCCTGGGACTGCAGGCGCGCCGGCACGTGACCCGTCGCTGGTTCTACCTGCTGCCCGCCGAGGGAGATCCGGTCAAGCTCGTCCACCGTATTGAAAAGTGGATGCTCGACGATCTGCCCGGAGAGCGCCGTGTTTATTCGGGCTGGCAAGAGCTGCGCAGCGGTTTGCAGGGCCTCCTGGGCGGCCGGAAACGCGTCGCCATGCAGTATTCGCACGACTGCATGATCCCGCAGGTTTCGCTCGTCGACGCCGGGACCGTCGAGATGGTCCGGGGCCTGGGCGTCGAGGTGGTGAGTTCCGCGAGCCTGGTACAACGCTTCGAAGCCTGCTGGACCTCCGCGCAGCTCGAGCAGCACCTCGAAGCCGGACGGCGCGTGGACCAGGTGCGGCGGGAGGCTTTCGAGGAAATAGCACGGCGCGTGCGCGCGGACGGGTCCGTGCAGGAAGTTGCGGTCAAAGACTTCGTCCGGCGGCGCTTCACCGAGCTCGGCCTCGCTACCGACGACGGGCCGATCGTCGGGGTGAACGCTAACAGCGGCAACCCCCACTACGAGCCGACGCCGGAAGTGACTTCCCCCATCCGGCGCGGAGATTTCGTGCTGCTCGACATGTGGGCCAAGCTCCACCAGCCGGGCGCTGTCTACTACGACATTACCTGGACCGGCTTCCTCGGCGAGACGCCCCCCGAGCCCATCAGCAAAGTGTTTACCATCGTGCGCGATGCCCGCGACCGGGCCGTGAACTTCATCCAGGACGCGATACGCGGCGGGCGGACGGTGCGCGGCTGCGAGGTCGACGACGTCACCCGTGGCTACATCGCCTCCCAGGGCTACGGCGAGCAGTTCACGCACCGCACCGGCCACTCCATCGGGGAAGAGGTCCACGGCAACGGCGCGAATATCGACAACCTCGAGACCCACGACGACCGCCCGCTGGTCCCCGGCGTGTGCTTCTCGATCGAGCCGGGCATTTACCTCGCGGAATTCGGGGTGCGCGCGGAGTTGAATGTTTACGTGGGTGAGAAGGAAGCTCGCACCACGGGCGAGATTCAGAGAGAGATTATTCTGCTTCCATGTTGAGGTCGCTCCCATGCATCTGCTGCCGACGCCGGACGAGATCGTCCGCATCCTGACCGAGACCGGGGCGCTGCGCTACGGCCACTTCGAGCTGCCCAGCGGCAAGCACACCAACCACTTCCTGCAACTGCCGCTCACCCTGCGCTATTACCAGCACAACCGGACGCTCAGCGTGGCCCTGAGCCGCCTGCTGCGCGCCAACCCGGAAATCTCCTCGCACATCTCCAATCTCAGCGTGGTGACGCCCGGCTCCGGCGGCCTGCCGCTGGCGTTCGGAGTGAGCGAGGCGTTGCGCTGCCACCAGGTCTACTGGGCCGAAAGTGACGGCGGCAAGCTGCGCTTCCGGCAATACATGGAGGAGCACCGCGGCGAGTTTGTCGTGATGGTCGACGATACGGTGCGCACCGGCCGAAAGCTGAAGGAACTGAAAACCCTGCTCGAGAGCAGCGGCGCGACCGTTGTGGCGGTGGCGGTGGCCATCCACCAGCCGTCCACGGACGCTCCCGGCTTCGACGGACTTCCGTTCTACAGCCTGGCGCGCCTCGAGGCGGAGCTCTTCCCCAACGCCGCCCAGTGCCGCATGTGCCGCGCCGGGGAGGCGCTGGAAAAAGTACGGGCCTGAATAGCAACTAACCTTTAGAGGAGGAGACCGTGAAAAACCTGCACCGCGACCCATGGATCCCCACCGCGTTCGGGGTTCTGTTTCTAACCGCCGTTGGTTCCTGGGGAATGCCGCAAGGCCGGCCGCCCTCGTCCAAAGGTCAGGACCGGCTGACCCGCGAGGTGCGGCACGAGCTGGTCATGCTGCCCTACTACGGCGTGTTCGACAACTTGAGTTACCGCGTCAACGGTTACACCGTAGAGCTGCTGGGACAGGTCACCCGGCCGACCCTGAAAACCGACGCCGAGCGGGTAGTGAAAGGCATTGAAGGCGTGGAGAAGGTCGTCAACAACATCGAAGTGCTGCCGCTTTCGCCGAATGACGAGCGCCTCCGGCTGGCGGTCTATCGCGCCATCTACGGCCACGCGAACCTGAATCGGTACGCCCTGCAAGCCGTCCCTTCGATTCACATTCTGGTGAAGAACGGCAACGTGACCCTGGAAGGCGTAGCGGCGAACGCAGCCGACAAGAACATCGCGAACCTTCAGGCCAAGTCGGTCCCCGGCGTTTTTTCCGTGACCAACAACCTGCAGGTTGAGAAATAGCTACAGCACCGTCAGGCCTTCTCGCCGAGCAGCTTGGTTGAGCCGGTCATCGGCCGAGGCGAACTCCGTAGGCAGCGATGCCGCCAGGGTCAGCGCGGAGGCGAGTTGCACGGCGTCCCCCGCGCGCAGAGCGTGACGCTCGATCACCTGCCGCGCCCGGAGCAGGACCTCGCCAGAAAGGGGTAGCACCGTGCAGTGCACCCAGTCGCGTTCGAACTCCTCGGCAGCCTCCTCGTAGCGCGAGGTCCCGATTTCCTTCAGGCGTAGCTTACGGTTGAGACCCGAAAAGAACTCCGCGTACGACAGGCTGGCAGTCGCAATCTCGCCTGGAAGGCCAGACCAGCCCGGGAACCGATCGCTGTCCGGTTCGCGATAATACCGCTTGGCCAGCACGCTCGTATCAAGGTAGATCAAAAGCGGTCTTCCCGCTCCTCGATGATGATCTGCGAAAGCGGCTTGCCTTTACCCTTGATCGGCTTCCAATTCTTGTTGAACGGCTTCCCGTCGCCCTTGCGAACAATCCCCTGGGCGTGCAGACGGTCGAGGATAGCCTCCTGAGAATCCGGGGCGCCCTTGCTCGCTATAACCAGCCGGGCCACCGGCTTCGAGTGGCGGGTGACGACCACCTCCTCCTTCCCAGACTCTACGAGGCGGACCAACTCCGTGGCCCGGTTCTTGAACTCCCGTACACCGACGGTAATCATATAGCTATTGTAGCTACTTTTTACCGCCCCGCCTCCGCCGCCTGTTTCTCAAACACCCGGCGTGCCTCCAGGAACTGCCCGAGGACGTGCTTCTTCTCCCCCGCCGAGCGCCACCCGGGATGCTGTTCGGCCTGGCGCGTAATGTCGTCGATCCAGCGCATGAAATACTCCGCATCCGCGCGGGACCGGATGGGCTGGTCGCCGGCCATCACATAGATCGCCCCGGTCTCGGCAAAGGGGAACCGGTCATCGACCGGCCGCGCCTGCTTGGTCCCGTAAGCGCGCAGCGTGTACCAGCCGCTGGCCGTCACGGGAATGGTCTTGCGGAACTCTCCCCTGAGCGGATCGGTGACCGCCACCGACTCGAGCACCTGCCCGTTCCTCACCACCTCGAACTTCTCGACCGGCGCAATCGACTGGAATTTCCCCACCATCTCGACGGACCCGCCGCCGGCCGGCAGCCGGATCTCATCGCCGGGCATCTGGCCGTTGATCCGGAAGTCGAGCAGCGGGCCGTTGGTGACGAACGTCCGCCCGGCCCGGAACGCCTCCACCCACGCCGGATAGTCCAGCTTCGGCCCCAGGTAAGCGTAGGTGCGGGCGCCACCGATGATCGGCGTGGAGTGCAGGCTCAAGATCGAGTCCTCGCCGCCGGTCGCCGAGATGCGGAAGCCGCAGTTCATCGCCCGATGCCACACCTCGCTCGTCGGAAAGGCGTGGGCCGAGCTGGTGAGCACCTCCAGATACTCGGTGACTCCGAGCGCGAGATCCACCGGAAATCCGCGCGCCACCGCGTACCCGGTCTTCACCGGATCGCTCGACCATGGGTGCACGTACCCGCTAATGGCCCCCTGCTGCCGGGCGAGGCGAAACATATCGGTGTTACTCGGATACAGGCTCTCGATGGCGCTGTCTTCGTACCCCGTCGTGAAGGGCGAGATCAGGTGGTCCTTCATATTGATGAAGGAGATGTGCCCGTAAAACGGCGGCCGATACTCCTCGTCGAAATAAAGCATCCGGCCGGCTGTGGAGTGCCGGTCCAGCTTCCCGGTGAAGAACTCGTGATCGAAGATGCGCTGGTCCTTGTTGCAGATCTTCTCGCCGATCACGTCCATGTCCTCCGCCGCGGCCATGAACAAGAGGTTCTCGGGGGTGTTCAGCAGATTCCCGCCGTAATTCATGTGGACGTGGTTGCTCCCGCTATACCAGCCCTGCGCCTTCAGGTTCGTCAGGCGGGTGAGGGTCAGCTCCACGAGGTTCGTCTCGCCGGCCTTGATATCCACCGTGCGGCTCACAGGATGGTGCTCGAATCCCTGCGAAGCATATAGATCGAGTCTCCCCGGCGGCACCTCGATCACCGTGCGACCCGGCATGTGGAAGAAGTGCTCGCCCTGCCGCCGGGTCACGCGCTCATAGGCGTCCTGCGGCGAGTACGTCTTGCCGTCGGACGCCGTCGCGTACATGCGGGCCTCCGTCGGACGCCCTGTCTCGCCCTCCTTGACGACGATCTGTACGGTTCCCATCGGCCGCCGGTAAACGCGCCGCCGGATCTCGATCTTGCGGTCCTCGCCGCCGAAAGTCTGGAGCAGGCGCAGCTCCGAGAGCCCGTGCTGGTTCGAGACATAGACGATGCGCTCGCCGTCGGGCGACCAGCGCGGCTCGAAGTGGTCCCAGTGGCCGAAGGTCATTTGATAAGGCTCGCCGCCGCCTACCGGCAGCACATAGAGGTTCGTAAACTCGGCCCCCCGGTGCGAGCTGTAAAGGATGCGCTTCCCCTCCGGCGACCACTGCGGCCGCGTGCGGTAGAGCGTCTCCTCGCGCAGGATCAGCTTGGCCTTGCGCATGGCGTCGGGCTCGACGGGCATCCGCCAGATGCCGCCCGAGCCGAGCGGGATGCCGCGGTTCGAGACCGCGATGATCTCCTTGCCGTCCGGCGACCAGGTCGGCTGGAGGTGGTGGTCCTGGTCGCTGAAGTAGAGCCGCGCGCGGCCGAAGCGGTTGTCGTTCGTGATCCGCACCGGACGCCCCGCCACCCCGTTATTCACCGGCATCGCAAAGATATGGAACCAGCCGTCGGGCTCGGTCGAGACATAGGCCACCTGCCGGCCGTCGGGCGACCACGCCGGGTCGAGGTTGACGTGTCGGCCGCGGGTCAGCGCCGTACTCTCGCCGGTCCGGACGTTCAGCAGCATCAGGTTGATGCTCCGGCCGTGGTCGTCGGCGGTGTAGGCGACCCAGCGGCCATCGGGCGACCACACCGGGTCGGAGTCATAGGTAGCGTTCGCGGTCAGCTCGTAAGCCACCTCCTCGCCCACCCGGATCTTCCAGATCGAGCCGGACATGGCGAAGGCGATTTCCTTGCCGTCCGGCGACCAGGCCGGCCGCCACGGAGTGCTGGCCGCCGCCGGCAGGTAGTAGCTATGCATGTAGGAGGCGCCGGTGCGCGCCGCCGGATAGTTGGGCGAGTCCTCGACCTGCTGAGCCGCGGCCACCGCCGCCCCCAGCGCCACCAAAACACCAAGCCGCTGTAACATGGCCGACAGTATAACGTGGCAGCGTGAAGGTCAGGAGAACGCTGGGGAAGACGTTTCTGCTTTTCGACCGCCCCTTCGCTGCTCCCGCCCGCCCGCCCCTTCCAGGCGCATTTCGGCGCCAAAAAGAGGCCAAAATGCACTCAAAACAGCTTTTTGGTGCCAAGGAAATTCAAACGATCGTTTGAAAACAATTCCGCTTCCGAAACCGGCCCTCGCCCCAGACCCCCTCGGCAGACGGTGTCGTTTTGAGTTTTCTTCGCCCCTTCAACCCCGCCCGGGCCTGCTGCGGCGGGCAGTGCGCGCCGTGGAGTTGTGGTGGAACCTTTAAGTGCGGAGCTGTAAGCCTGACCCACTTGGAGCGGACATTGTCCAGGTGCGTGAAGATCGCCGCAATGGTGCGGGCCTGGCCGGACGGTTTGGCTCTCCAGGCGGTAGGGTCCAGATGTTCGATAAGAATCTGGTTCATGCGATCCTTGGCGGCAAAGATCTGGACTGCGGCTCGGCCGAGTTGCGTGTGAACCTGGTGTTGACGCGTCTTCACGGCTCCCTGCTCCTTGACCTATAATAACTTCCGGGCTGTCGGCATTCCGGACACAGGGTGCCAGGGCGAGGCGGCCGGGCCAACTTCCGTATTGGCCGTCAACCGCCCGCGAGCCGCACGCACCGGCCATGACAATGATTCAGGAGGACGCCGATTATGGATCCGATCCGACGCAACATACTGGCAACGGGCGCCGCGGCGACGGCCCTGGCCGCAGCGCCGCGCCTGTTTGCTCAGCAGACTAGGCAAGGAGGAGCTGCCATGTCCTTCTACGATAAGGGCCCCGTTCGCATCCACTATGAGGAGGCCGGTTCCGGCTTCCCCTTGTTGCTGATCCCCGGCGGGGGATTGAACTCGACGATCTCCGGCTTGAAAGGCGGTAACCCCTTTCCCGCGATCGAGGAGTTCAAAGGGGAGTACCGCTGCATCACG
>JBGPDC010000010.1:0-50495 GCA_041482115.1 Terriglobia bacterium
ACCGCAACGTCGGCAAGGGGATTCTTTGGTTCGACACCGGCAAGTTCTCGGCGCCCACCACGAATACGCTGGGTTCCGCCGGCCGGAACATCCTGAATGGTCCGGGGGTGATAAACGTCGACTTCTCTCTGTTCCGCCGTTTCCCGATCACTGAGCGGGTGAAAGGGGAGCTGCGCTTGGAATCGTTCAACTTCACCAACACGGCGCACTACGACAATCCCAATACGACGTTCGGCTCCTCGACTTTCGGCCAGGTGACCACGGCCGGGGGCAATTACAGCACGGGCCGCGGCGACCCCCGGCAGTTCCAGATCGGGTTGCGCGTGTTCTTCTAAGAAACTCTGGGGACCCGCCTCACAGGGGCGGGTCCCTCAATCCTTGTAAGCGTGAAAGACGGCCCGCTTGATGGCCTTCGGGCCCAGGAGACTCATGGCGCGCCAGGCGAGCAGGCGTCCGTCCGAGGGCCACACTCGCTCGACGCGCGCAAAGCCCGCCGCCCGCAGCATGGCCTCGACCGCCGAAGGCGAGGGACCGAACCAGTTGGAGTCGTCCTGGTTGAGATCGGCGCCGGGGTAGAACGCCAGGGCGGGGCGCGGCGCGTAGAGCATATCGATCACGGTCTCGACCACGAGCAGACGCCGCGTGACCGCTGCCACCCGCTCGAGCGCCAGCATGGGGTGCTTCATGTGGTAGAGCACGCCGAGGAAGAGAACGACGTCAAACATGCCGGCGCGCTCCGGCGAGAGATCGAGCGGGTCGATTTCGAGATCCTCGACGCGGGAGTTCAAAACGCGGCGAGCCAGATCGAAGCCGTCTTTCGAGCCCCAGCTTTTCCGCTGCCACGTAAATGAATCGGTGGCGAGGACGCGGCTGGCGCCCCGGCGCTCCGCCTCGAAGGAATAGAAGCCGTCCCAGCAGCCTACGTCGAGCACGGTCTGGCCGGAGAGATCCGCCGGCAGGTGCAGCCGCTCGAGAATTTCCGGCGTGTTCCACAGGCCCGGTGTAATGACGCCCTGACCGAGGTCAATGCGGTGCGCCCAGTGAATGGCGGCGACGGCCCGCTCGAGGTCGGCGCGGTCCGGCATGTCAGGGAGTCGGGCCCAGGCGATCGGCGGCGGCCTTCAGGCGCTGGAAGGTCTCATCCTCAATGGGGATGCCGTCGCGGCGCCGCGCCTGCCGGGTCTCATGCTCGACCTCGCCCGGCACGAGGATGCGATCAAAGCCGGGTGCGGTGGGAGAGCTCTTCACGTAGTCCACGAGCGTGGCGGTTTCGTTAGGAAAGCTCTCGCCGGCCCCGAAGGCTGCGGGGTCGAGGGCCTCAAGGAACACGCTGTTGCCGCGCATTTGCGTACAGCCGAGGCGGCTGCAGCCCCCGCCGCCCAGCGCCCCCGACAGGATGTCGATCATGAAGGCCAGGCCGAATCCCTTATAGCCGGAAGCGCCGCCGAGAGGCAGCAGGCTCCCGGGCGGCGGTCCGTAGAAATCGTCGGGCCTTGTGGAAGGCCGACCTTCGGAGTCCTGAATCCAGCCTTCGGGCAACGGCTGGCCGCGTGCCTTCTTCACGCGCAGCTTTCCTTCGGCCGTGACGCTGGTGGTCATGTCGAGGACCAGCGGAAAGTCGCGGCCGCCGGGAACGGCAATCGCAATCGGGCTCGGCGTGAGACGACGGGCGATGCCGCCGAAGGGCGCGAGCGCCTGTCCGCCGCCGTGATTGTTCACGGTGACGATCCCGACCAGACCGTGGTCGAGGGCCTGCGCGGCCCACTCTCCGAGGCGTCCCACGTGGCCGCTTTGAAAGAGCTGCACCACGCCGACGCCTCCGCCCCGGGCTTTCGCGATGGCCAGATCCATGGCGAAGCGCGCGGTGACCTGGCCGAATTGCCAGCCGCCATCGACCACCGCCGTGCTGGCCGTTTCCCGGACTACCCGGGGCTCGGCCGCGGGGTTCACGCGTCCGTCCGCCGCCATCTCGAGATACATAGGGACGCGAATGACGCCGTGCGAGTCGTGGCCGGCCAGGTTGGCCTCTACGAGCGACTCGCTCACGCGCGCGGCAACGGCTTCGCGGATCCCGGCCGCGACGAAGATGCGGCGGGACCAGGAAATCAGATCTTCGGAGCGCAGTATGGGCATGAGGTTTGACCTGCCATTCTAACCTGCCATGGTTTCGAAGAACGCTTTGGTAGCGAGAGCCGTGCGGTCCCAGGTGAACTCCCGCGCGTGGCGGAGGCCGGCCTCGGTCAGGCGCGCGGCGAGGGTAGCACTGGTGAGGACCTGCTCGAGAGCACGTGCCAGATCCCCAGGGCTGCGGGGATCGACGAGGAGATCGGCAGTGCCCACGACCTCGGGCATCGCCGAGACGTTGGAGGCGACGACGGGGGTCCCGGCGGCCATGGCTTCGAGCAGCGGCATTCCGAAGCCTTCGTAGAGCGAGGGGAAGGCGAAGACCGCGGCGCCAGCATAGAGCGCGGGCAGAGACTCCGGCGGCACGTAACCGATAGCCTGCACGCCGAGCGCGCGGTCCGCGTCGAGCCGCAGCCGCAAGGCATCGTTCTTCCACCCCGTGGCGCCAGCCACGACCAGTGGATACTGGCGGCGTAACGGCTCCGGCAGCAGCAGGTAGGCAGCGAGGAGCACCGTCAGGTTCTTGCGGGGCTCGAGGGCTCCGAGGGAAAGGATGTAGCGCTCCGGCAGGCCGGCGGGGCGCGGCCCCGAAGCACGGAAGAATTCTTCCCCCACACCGTGGGGAATCACGGTGATGCGATTTTCCGGCATGCGCAGGCGTTCGACCAGATCGCGCTCGACGGCGCGCGAGGGCACGATCACGCCGGCCAGCTTCGGCAACACTGCGGTAGCGAAGTGCTCGAAGTAGCGAATGTTACTGGGCGTGTGGAACTCCGGCAGCAGCAGCGGCGTAGGGTCGTGAACCATCGAAGTGAGGCGCACACGGGAAGGCGGATTCTGCAGGTGGGGGGTTACATGGAACAGGTCGGCCTGGCGCGCGGCCCGGGTCCCCAGGGGGAGAGGCAGGTAATTCGACGCCAGCACGGCGCCGAATCTCCAGGCTGTGGCCAGCGGGCCGAAATTCGAGCGCTCGTTGCGCTGCACGCCGAGCGAAGCGAGGAACGGAAAGAGGGTGAGCCGGTGGCTGCCGAGGCGCGGCAGGAGGCGCGTCAGCAGCGCGTAGTGGTAGTTCTTCACCCCGGCGCTGCGGAGCAGCAACGGGGTGGCGTCGTAGAGGAGATTCACTGCGGGCCCGGCGGCGGCGACGCGGGGTCCCGCTGGCGCTCCAGTTCCTTGCCGAGCCGCTCGACCTCCCACTCGAGCAGGCCGACCTTCTGGGCCAGTTGAATATTGTGGTCCTTCAGGCTTGAGACGACCAGGGAGTAACGAAAGAAAATGAAGACGAAGAACACGCCGGCGAGCGCGATCAGCACCAGTGAGGCGTCGGCCACGCCCAGCAGCCTCGCCAGAAAGCTCATGGCGCCATCGGAGAGAGAGAGCACCAGCAGCAGCAGCGTCGCGCCGAGCCAGGTCATGGAGTATTCGACGCGAATGTGCTCCCGGCGCACGGAGCGGACGATCTGCAGGATCAGCAGCCCGCTCAAGACGGCGATCGCGATGCGAAAGCGTTCCATGGCCCGTCAGCCGCGGGGCGCGGCGTGGAACCGGCGCTCGTACTTGATGACGTTCACGAGCACGCCCAGCAGCACCCGGAACATATAGTACACGGCCTGCAGGGAGCCGATCGTGGAGCGGCCGGCGCGCCTGGGAAACATCTTCACCGGCACCTCGCAGAAGCGCAGCGCTTTGCGCTGCAGCACCACGAGCGCCTCGATCTCCGGATACTCGAGCGGGAAGCTGCGGCTGAACACTTCGAGCGCCCGGCGGTTCACGGCGGCAAAGCCGGAGGTGGGATCGGTGATACGTTTGCCGAGAATCGGATAGAGCACGGCGGAAAATATCAGGCCCCCTAGCCGGCGCACCGCCTGCACCGGGTAACCGTTGGCACCGAGGAACCGCGAGCCGGTGACCATATCCACTTCGTCGGAGCGCAGCTTCTCGAGCAGCAGGGGAATCTGGCCGGGGTTGTGCTGGCCGTCGGAATCGACGCGTACGACGCACTCGTAGCCGTGTTCGAAGGCGAAGCGGTAGCCGGTCTGCACGGCGCCGCCCAGGCCCAGGTGGTGCGGCAGCCGGAGCAGCTCGGCCCCGGCCTGGCGGGCCACTTCCGAAGTTCCGTCCACCGAGCCGTCGTCCACCACGACCACGGGAGTCCCCGGCAGCACCCCGCGGACGGCCCGGACGACATCTCCGACCGAGGCCTCCTCGTTGAAAGCCGGGATGACTACCAGCAGCGCGCCACGGGCCGAATCCGCCGAATCCATTGTATTGAACGCACCATTATCACAGGTTTATCCAACCTCCGGGCAAATTTGCCCGGAGGTTGCCAGCCCATTGTTTTCAGTCGTTTGGTCAAGCTTGAAGCGCGACCTCGCGCGCCGAGATGGAGTGACGCCGCAGCAGGCGCCAGAAGGCCCAACTGGAGGTCGGACTGCGGCTATTGGGGAGGCGCCTCTTGGCCAGCATCCGCGGGAGCGCTCCGAGGGCTGCCAGGTTGGCGCGGAAGGCGATGCCGGCGAGTTTCCACCACGGCTGCGGGCCGCCCGAGAACTCCGCGGCGAGTCCCCGGCCGGTCCACAGGCCCCACAGGTGCATCGCGTAACGGAATATCGAGAACATTGGCACCAGCGGCCAGGTCCACAACGGGAAATTCTTGATGACGGTGAATAGGCGGTTGCGTTCGACGTAAAAGGCCTTCGCGGCGGAGGCGCGGCCGGCCGAGTACGAATAGCGATGGTACACGACGGCGGTGGGCACGTAGAGGCAGCGCCATCCGGCCCGGCGGGCGCGCAGGCCAAGGTCGGTGTCTTCGCAATAGAGGAAGAAATCGGGGTCGAAGCCGCCCAGGTCGCGGAAGAGCTCCGCGCGGTAAAGGGCGGCGCAGCCACTCGGAAAAAGCACCTCTTCCCGGTCGGCAAAACGGTCCGCGGGGGCCGCGTGGCCGCGCTGCTTGCTGCTGCCGTCGAGATAGACCTGCATGCCGGCCGAGTCGAGCAGGCCCGGCTGGTCGGCGAGGCGAATCTGGGAGGCGCACATGCCGACCGATACGTCGCTGCGGCAGGCGGCGACGAGGGCCTCGAGCCAGCGCGGCTCGGGGAAAGCGTCATCGTTGAGGACGCAGAGAAACTCTGCCGGCGAACCGGCGAAGCCTTGGTTGATGGCTACTCCGAAGCCCACGTTGGAAGGGTTCTCGAGCAGGCGGGCGCCGGCGCGCCGGACGGCCTCGCGGGCGATGGCGCGGCCGCTATTGTCCACGACCACGACCTCGCAGCCGGACAGGGTCTGGGCCGACAGGGCCGCCAAACACTTTTCCAGATTCTCTCCGCCCTCCAAGGTGGGGATGACGACCGTGACCTGTACTGGCGGCAAACTAGGATATTATCACCCTGTCCAGGATGAGCCGCCCGCTACGTATCGGAGTCAATGCTCTGTACCTTCTTCCCGGCGGCGTCGGCGGCACGGAAATCTACCTGCGCAATCTGCTGGGAGCGCTGGCCGAGATCGACGCCGTCAACCAGTATTTTGTGTTTGTCAACCGCGAGACGGCCGCAGCCGAGCCGCCGCTGGTCCCGCCGGCGCCGAATTTCGGGGCCAGGAGGTGCCCGGTGCGAGCGGTCCGCCGGCCGGGGCGATTGCTCTGGGAACAATTCGTGTTGCCCGCCGAGACTCTCCGCCACCGGCTGGACGTGCTCTTCTCGCCGGGCTTCACCTCGCCGGTGGGCGCCTGGTGCCGGCGGGTCACGGTGATACACGACCTGCAGCACAAGCGGCAGCCCGAGAACTTTGGGCGGATGGAGTTGCTGGCGTGGCGCGTCCTGGTGTGGGCTTCGGCGCGCTTTTCGGACCAGATCATCGCCGTCTCGGAGAGCACGAGACGAGACATTTTGGAGATTTATCGACTGGCGCCGGAGCGGGTGCACGTAGTCCAGCACGGCGTCGAACCGGCTTTCTTCAGCCTCGCGCCGCAGACGGCCCCCACGCGCCACGTGCTGGCCGGCGCGGGCATCGGCGAGTGGCCGTATCTGCTCTCGGTTTCGACCGTGCATCCCCACAAGAACTGGGCCCGGTGGCTCGAAGCTTTCGAGCGGCTGAAACGGGAGGGCTGGCCGCATCACCTGGTGATCGCCGGTTTGAGGGGCGGCTTCACCACCGAGCTGGAGCGTCTGATTCGCGTCCACGGACTAACCGGCCAGGTGCACCTGACCGGCTGGGTGCCGCGCGAAACTTTGCTGGCGCTGTTCCGGTTCGCCGTGGCTCTGGTTTATCCTTCCACTTTCGAGGGGTTCGGGATGCCGGTGCTGGAAGCGATGGCGGCGGGCATTCCGGTGGCCTGCTCCGAGATCGCGCCGCTCGAGGAAGTGGCGGGCGAAGCGGCGGTGTTCTTCGACCCGCTCGCCGTGGATTCGATCGCCGGGGCGGTACGGCAACTGCTGCGCGATCCAGACCGCCGCCGGACGCTCGCCACCGCCGGACGGGAGCGCGCGGCCGACTTCACCTGGACCCGCGCCGCCGAGCAAACGCTGGCCGTGTTGCGCCAGGCGGCGGACCCAAACCGGGAGACCGGCGCCGCTCCGAAGTGAGACCCGGCGCGCTAGCGAAATCGGAGCGGGAGCGTCCCTCTCGTTACTGCCGGCAAACGCCCGCCAACGCCGCACCGTTGACAGTCTTCGGGGGCGTCTGCCACAATGATTTCATCCGCGGGCTGAGCTCCTTGCTCCTCAGTAGCTCAATGGTAGAGCATTCGGCTGTTAACCGAAGGGTTGTAGGTTCGAGTCCTACCTGAGGAGCCAAATCTTTTCAACGACTTCCGAGCCACTCTTCGGTGCTTTCTAGCGGTGGAACCAGTCGACTGTAGGGACTTTTGTAGGGACTCCCCTTCAAATTTCTGCTCATCCGCGCGCTTCGGCGAGCAATCCTGCGTGCGGTTCGCGTCTTCTGCCTTCTTGCCATTCTGGCTTTCTTCCCGTTTCTTCCAGACGGCGTCAAGCGCTTCCCGCTTGGCTTGCATCCGAATGTGGCTGTAGTGCCTCAGCATTTGGCGGGAAACGTGGCCCGCGATGTCCATGATCGTCTGATCGCCGGCACCGCTCTCTGCCAACTCTGTGATGAGCGTGTGTCTGGTATCGTGCAGCCGTCCGGTCACGCCCGCGCGATCCCGGGCGTTTGCCCAGGCTGTCTTGATCGTCGTGATTGGACGGGTTGGATCCATCTGCTCGCCGCGGCCGAAGGGGAAGAGGTACCAGCCTGGTTCTATGCGACCGAAGCGTAGCATGCACCACTCTGCGTGTTGCTGCAATGCCTGGTGGAGGCCTGGATTCAGAGGAATCGTTCGTCCTTCACCGGCTTCGGTCTTGCTCTTGCCGACCGTTAGGAATTGCTTCTTGAGATCAATCTGGTCCCACGTGAGGTTCCGAATCTCGCCGTTTCGCATTCCAGCATTGAGGGCCAGCATCAGCGCCGGATAAATCGTAGGAGAGCGAGCTTCACGCGCCGCCGCCACTAAACGCTGTTTTCCCTCTGGCGAATAGGTCCTTAGCAATCGGTTTGCTGCCCTTCAACTTCAGCGTTTTCTGCTTCCTTAACTGGGCCCGAATGACCTCGCCACGCTCCCCGAGCAGGCGTAGCAGAAACCCAACCTCCTCGTTGATGGTCTTGGGAGCGGCGGTCTCCTTCAGGCGCTGGTCTTGATACTCGCGAACCAGACTCTCATCCGCGTCCACGATCATTCTGGCACCCAGGAGTCTCACTACGTGGTTCACCGCGTATTCAGCGAACGTACCACTGCGGTTGCGAAGTACGTAACTGTCGGTACTCCTTGGCGACCTCACGAATCGTCCGGATCTGCTCGCGCCGTTGGTCTTCGATGCTGTTACCTTTCCCGCAAGAAGCCGATTGTACCGGCCGGATACCCCGCGAATCTTCCCTGGACGCCCGGCATGATGGCCGGCAACCGCCTGTATCTATCGGGGTTCTTCGGTTCCGACGTGGCCAGAGGCAAAATTCCAGATGATCCGGCTGCCCAGGTGCAACTGGCGTTCGATAATATGAAGCAGACCTTGGCGGCGGCCGGGATGGATTTCCGCCATGTCGTTTTCGTCAACCCCTACCTGACGGGAAAGGCATCTAGCCGGATGAATAGCATCTACGCGAAGCACTTCGAATTCGGGAATACACCAGGGCGGGCTACAATTCGGGTCACGAGCCTGCCGGGCGGTAACACGATCGAATTCACCGGGGTGGCAATTGCTGATCTTCCCAAGCGGCTCGCGGCACGACCTAAGAATATGAAGCCCAGCCCGACGGCCAGCCCTTGTGTTTTTGCGGACGACACCTACTATTGTTCAGCCAAAGGTCCCTTTACTCCCGGTCCCACAGGTGTGCAGGGTGTCTACGCCTCCACCGTCGAGGCCCAGGTACGGCAGACCATGCGGAACCTGCTCGATGGCCTGGAAGAAGCCGGGCTGACCCTGTCTAACGTGGTAGCTACTAATTTAAATGGAGCCAAACGGAGCCAGTTGCTGATGCACGGGAGTTGCAACCTGTTGATTTCTTGGAGCGGGAGACCGGGATCGAACCGGCGACATTCAGCTTGGGAAGCTGACGTTCTACCGCTGAACTACTCCCGCTCGCTGACGGCACCAATATACCACACCGTATCCGCACCCACGACCCGGCCAGCCCGCCCTTATTGGCCCGTCAAATACGGCCGCAAGTCCCGGAATAACAGCGCTTTGATCTCCGGCCTCTCGAGGTCCGGCTTGGTCACCACCTGGGCGCTCAAGTTGATCAGCCTACGCGGCGTCGCGCCGTTCAGCTTGTCCACCAGGAGCTTCACCGCGTCGTAGCCGATCCGGAACGGATCCTGCACCACCAGGGCGTCGATCGTGCCGCCCCGCAGGTCGTCGAGCTGCGAATCGCTGTAGTCGAACCCCACCAGGTGAACCTTCCCCGTCAGCCCGCGCCCTTTGATCGCGAGGGCGCTGCCGACCGTGCTTGCCTCGCTCGACCCAAACAGTCCCGCCAGGTCCGGATGCGCCGTCAGGATATTCTCAGCCGCATCGCGGGACTTCGCCCGGTCCGTCATGCCGTACTGCCGTCCCACGATCTGGATCCCCGGCAGCTCCTTCGTCACGACCTCCTCGAAGCGGCGCTCGCGCTCGCCCGTCGAGTTGCTCCCCGGCGCGTGCATCACCATCCCGACCTTGCCCTTGCCATGCAGCAGCGCGGCCAGCTTGCGCGCGGCCTTCTCGCCGGCCTCGGCGTTGTTGGTGGCGATGAACGTCATGTAGTTGGTGGATTCGACGCCCGAATCGAACACCACCACCGGGATGCCCGCCGCGGCCGCGCGATCGAGCGACCCGTTCAACGCCACGCGGTCGGCGGCCGACACCGCGATGCCGTCCACGTGCCGCGTGATTACCGAGTCCAGAATCTGGATCTGCCGGCTGTATTCGGTCTCCTGCGCCGGGCCGTTCCACAGGACCTCGACGTTGAGGTCGCGTCCGGCAGCGATGGCGCCGGCCTGGATCGACTGCCAGAAGATGTGCGCCGTGCCCTTGGGGATCACCGCGATGACCCGCTTGCGCGCGCCCCGGCAGCCGCCTAGCAGGGCCAGTGCCATCATCAAGACGCACAGCCTGTTCTTCATCGCACTCTTTCCCAGCGCCCCGACTTCCACGAACCCGCAATCGCGGACTGCACCCCGGCCACCCTCCGCGCCTCGGCGAAGCCCGGCTGTCCCTGCTTCCCCTCCGCGATCGAGCGCAGGAACTGGTAAGCCTCGATCGTCTTGAGGTCCTCGTAGCCCAGGCCGTTACCGGGACCGGGGTTGAAGCGGGCGTGCATCGGATGCTCCGGGCCGCTCAGAATGCGCGTGTAGCCCTCGCGCGGGGCCTGCTCGCGGAATCTGTAAACCTGCAGCTCGTTCATGCGCTCGAAGTCCCACCCGATCGCGCCGTGCGTGCCGTGCACCTCGAAAGCCATCTGGCACTGCGGACCCTGAATTACCCGGCAAGCCTCCAACGTGCCGCGCACGCCATTCGCGAACTCGGCCAGCGCGCCGACGTAGTCTTCGTTGGTCACCTTGCCCTTCGGTCCGCCCTTGGCGACGCTGAAGTGGGTGCCCGCCCCGGCCTTCGCGAGCGGCCGTTCGGGGATAAACGTAGCCTGACTCCCCACCACCCGCCGGATCGGGCCCGCCATAAAGTGCGCCATGTCGATCACGTGGGACATCAAGTCGGCCAGCGTCCCGTAGCCCGCCTTCTTCTTATCGAAGCGCCACGACAGCACCCCGTGCGGATTGCTCGCATAGCCGACCAGAAAGCGTCCCCGATAGTGCGTGAGGTCGCCGATCTCGCCCGCTGCGATCATCTGTTGCGCATGCTGCACGAGCGGCGCCCAGCGGTAGTTGTACCCCACGAAAGTCAGCACGCCCGCCCGGCGCGCGGCCCGCTCCACTCGGATCGTCTCCTCCGGACTCCGGCCCACCGGCTTTTCGCACAGGATATGCTTGCCGGCCTTCGCAGCCGCGAGCGCCACCTCCATGTGGAGATAGTTGGGAGCCGTGATGTTCACCGCCTGAACATCGGGATGCCCGATCACCTGCCGCCAGTCCGCCGTGGCGTGTTCGAAGCCGAAGCGCTGCTGCGCCTCGCAGGCCCGGGCCTCCACGTCGTCCGCGCAGATCACCAGGCGCGGGCGCAGCCCGAGATCCGGAAAGCGGTCGGCGATCTGGCAGTAACTGCGGCTGTGCTGGAGTCCCATCCAGCCCATGCCGACAACTCCGATGCCTATGCGGGTGCTCACTCGATCCAGCCGCCACCCACTACGAGATCCCCCTGGTAGAAGACCGCGGCCTGGCCCGGCGTGATGGCTCGCTGCGGCGTATCGAAAACGACCTCGACGCGCTGCGCATCACCGGTCGGGTGCACGGTAGCCGGGGCGGGCGTGAACCGGTGCCGGATCTTCGTCTCCACGCGCAGCGGCGTCTCCAGGCGCTCAATAGCAATCCAATTCACCTCGCCCGCGAAGAATCTCTCGCGCAGCAGATGCTCCCCGGCTCCGACCACCACCTGCTTGCTGGCCGGCTCGATCGACAACACGTAGAGCGGCTGCCCCGTCGCGACGCCCAGTCCCCGGCGCTGGCCGACCGTGTAGTGGTGTACCCCCGTGTGGCGCCCCAGTACCTCGCCGCTCTCCGCCACGATCTCTCCTTCCGCCGCCTCGACGGGTTCGCCGCGAGCCGCCTGGTAAGCCTCCACAAACTGCGCGTAGTCGCCGTTCGGGACGAAGCAGATTTCCTGGCTGTCCTCCTTCTCGGCGACCGCGAGCCCCATCTCTGTCGCCAGCCGCCGGACTTCGCTCTTTTGCAACCCGCCGAGCGGGAAGGAGGTATGGGCAAGCTGCTCCTGCGTCAGTCCAAAAAGGAAGTAGGACTGGTCCTTCGACTCGTCGAGGCCCTTGCGCAGCAGATAGCGGCCTCCCACTGGATCGTGCTCCACCCGCGCGTAGTGCCCGGTGGCGATCCGCCCGGCGCCCACTTGCCGCGCCACCTCCAGAAACTGGTCAAACTTCAGGAAGTTGTTGCACAGCGTGCAAGGAATCGGCGTACGCCCCGCGAGATAGTCGCGGACGAACGGCTCCACCACCTGCCGCTCGAACCGCTCTTCCAGGTTGACGACGTAGTAGGGCACGCCCAGACTCTCGGCGACGTGCCGCGCGTCGTACACGTCGTCGAGCGAACAGCACCGCCCGCTCGTCGCTCCGTGCGGCGCCAGCTCCGGCAGGCGGCGCTGGTTCCAGAGCTGCATGGTTAGCCCAACGATGGAGTGGCCCTGCCGCTGCAGCAGCCCGGCGACGGTCGAGGAATCGACCCCGCCGCTCATGGCGACGGCTATGATCTCGGCAGACATGGCGAAAGCGCCCGCAGATGGTCTACGACAGCCGCGATGGCCTCCAGCAGGCTATCAACCTGGGCGGCGGTGTTCTGCTTGCCGAGCGAGAAGCGTAAGCTCGACTTGGCACGGTCCGGCGAAAGCCCGATGGCGGTGAGGACGTGCGATGGCTCGACCGACCCGCTCGAACAGGCGGACCCCGTCGAGACCGCCACCCCCCGCAGGTCGAGCGCGATCACCATCGACTCGCCCTCGACGAAGTCGAAGCATACGTTCGTCGTATTGGGCACGCGCGGTGCTCCGCCGCCATTGACCCGTACCGCGTCGAGCCGCGCAACGAGGCCGCTCTCGAGGCGGTCCCGCAGCGCCGCCAGGCGCGGCATCTCCGTGGCCAGTTGACGCCGGGCCAGCTCCGCCGCAGCGCCCAGTCCCACCGCTCCCGGGACATTCTCAGTCCCCGGACGCCGGTCCCGCTCGTGGTGGCCCCCATAGAGAATCGGCCGCAGCCGGGACCCGCGCCGCACGTAGAGCGCCCCGACCCCCTTGGGGCCATAGATCTTGTGCCCGCTCAACGAGAAGAAATCCACCCCCAGCTCGGCGACCACCAGCGGAATCTTGCCGGTGGACTGCACGCCGTCGGTATGGACGGCGACGCCGGCCTCGCGCGCAATAGCCGCGATCTCCCGGATCGGCTGCACCGTGCCCAGCTCGTTGTTGGCGTGCATCACCGTGATGAGCACCGTCTCAGGACGCAGCGCGGCGCGGACGTCCTCCACCGCCACCACGCCGCTCGAGCCGGGCCGCACGTAGGTGACCGCCACCCCCTCCTTCTCCAAGGACCGGCAGGTATCCAGCACCGACGGATGCTCGAGAGCCGAAGTAATAACGTGCTTTTTCTCGCGCGTGGCCGCTCTTACCGTGCCCAGGATCGCAAGGTTGTTCGCCTCCGTCCCGCCGCTCGTGAAGACCACCTCGTTCGGGCGGCAGCCGAGCAGCTCCGCCACCTGCCGGCGGGCCTGCTCCAGGCGCGCCTTGGCCTGCTGGCCGTAGTGATGGATGCTCGAGGCGTTCCCGTAGACCTCGGCGAAGCACGGCAGCATCGCCGCCAGCACTTCCGGCGCCACGGGCGTGGTGGCGTTATGGTCGAAGTAAGAACGGTCCATACGGGGCCTTTTGACGTTATCATAGCAAGCGTGCCCGGCGGGATCGTCACGCTGACCACGGACTTTGGATTGTCTGACCACTACGTAGGCGTGATGAAAGGCGTGATTCTCCGCCACGTTCCGCAAGCGCAGATCGTGGACCTTTGTCACGGTGTCGAGCCCTACGACGTGCTCGGCGCGAGTCTCCTGCTGGCCGCTTCCTACTCCTACTTCCCGCCCGGAACCGTGCACGTCGTCGTAGTGGACCCGGGCGTAGGCGGCGCGCGCCGCGCGATCGTAGCGGAGGCCGGCGAGTGGCAGTTCGTAGCGCCCGATAACGGCGTGCTCGAAATGGTCTACCAGCGCCACCGCCCTCGCGTCTGGGCCCTCCGCACGGAGCGCTTCGCCCTGCAGCCCACCAGCCACACCTTCCACGGCCGCGACATCTTTGCGCCGGCCGCGGCGTGGCTGCTCGAGGGCACGCCGCTTGATCAGCTTGGTGACGAGATCGACGACTTCGTGCGGCTCGACGTGCCGCGCCCGCGAACCGTAGGTCCTCTCACCTCCGGCGTGGTGCTCCGCGTCGACCACTTCGGCAATCTCATAACCAACCTGCAGCCCGCCGACCTGCCGTCCGCTTTTCTGATCATCCTCGGCGAGACACACATCCGGACCCTGCGCCCTTCCTACGAGGATGCGGCGCCTGGAGAATTGTTCGCAATCATCGGCAGCTCGGGTTTGGTGGAGATCTCGATGAACCGGGCCTCGGCCGCCGCCGCCGCCGGAGCCCAGGCGGGTGCTAAGGTAGAAGTCCTGGAACGGGGCGCCGTCGAATAGGAGCGGGGATATGGACGAGAAAGATTTCTTTACGCAATCGGAAGCCACGAAGCCGATGTCGCTGAACTGTCCCTACTGCAAGCAATCGGCGGACTACCCGCTGCGCTGGATGGTACGCAAGAAACGCGACCGGCTGCCGGGCCACGCCGACGAGCGCGACCGCGCCAAGTTCCAGAAGTCGCAGTCCTACATGGTGCTGCTCGACGACAAGGTGGTGTGCTCGAATCTGCGCTGCCGCAAGCGCTTCGACGTCTCCGGCATCAAGACGATGGCGTTTCTATAGCCGCGGCTCACGTGTTCCAGGCCCACTTGCTGACGCGCGCGGCTCAGTGCTTCGAATCAATGCGCCCCCAGTAACAGAGCCGCGACCGTGAGGGAGCGGTGTTCGCCGCTCAACGTGAAACGGCCCGGCTCATATCGCGGGTCCAGGTGAGGAACTGCCCGAGCGCGCGGCGGCGGGTCCAGACAAACTGCCAGAACTGTAAGAAGCCGATCTCCTCCGCCTTCCAGCCCGAATAAGTTTCGATGCGCCAGCGCAGGTAAGGACTGCGCCACGGCCGCAGCCGGTAGCCGCGCAGGCTCTTCCACAGGAAAGCGGCCATGGGGGGACGCGTCTATTTCGTCGGACGGAGCGACGTCGGCGGCGGAGGCACAGCGGGCACGGACGAAACCTGGGGGCTGCCCGAGGCCTTGGAGTAATACCCGGTGCGGGTGCGCACGGTGTAGCTCTTAGGCGTGCCGATCAGGTTGACCTTGACCTGGCGAAAGCTGCCGTCCTGGGCTTCGTTCAAGGGGTTATAGCTCAGGATGTACTGGTTCCGGATATCGAGCGCGATGCGGCGCGCGATCTCGTCCACTTCGCCGGCGTCCTTGGGGAAGAAAGCCGCCCCCCCGCTGTCTTCGGCCAGGGTGGAAAGCGCCCGGCGGGTGCGGCGGGCCGCCCGGCGCTCTTCTTCGTTCAGCAGCCCCACCGTGAAGATCGCCACCTCCGACTCGTGCACCTTGCGCAGCATCTTCTCGAGGGTCACCTGGCTGGCGTTGTCCTCGCCGTCCGTAATCAGCAGCAGGACCTTCTTGTCGCGCTTGGCCTTTTCCTTCAAGTGATCGATCGACATGCTGAGGGCGTCATAGAAAGCCGTGCCGCCGCGCTGATCGACCTTCTTCAGCGCATCCTGCATCTGATCCTGGCTGTTGGTGAATTCCTGGTCGAGGAAAGCCTCGTCGTTAAAGTTGACGATGAACACCTCGTCCTCGCGATTGGACGCCTTCACGAAAGCCAGCGCCGCGGCATTGACCCGCTCCCGCTTGTCCCGCATGCTGCCGCTGTTGTCAATCACCAGTCCGACCGAGATTGGGACGTCCTCCCGCTTGCAGTCCTTCAAGGTCTGCTCCACGTTGTTCTCGAAGACCTTAAAGGCGTCGCGCTTGAGGTTGGTAACGAAATGCTTGTCGCGATCCATCACCGAGGCGTGCAGCACCACCAGCCGCGTTTCCGCCCGGAAGATGAAGCCGCCGACTTCGGGCGGCGTGTTCTGATCTTTCCGTGGCGTGTTCTGGCTCCACGCCAACAGCGGCAGGAGCAGGGCCAGCAGCAGCTTACTGGGCCGGTGCATAATACCCCAGTTTCGCAAAAGCGCGGAGTTGCGGCATCCCTTTCGGCTGGACGAGCCGCACCTGAATGCGGCGCCATTTGCCGTCCTTGGCCTGATTGCTCGGGATGTAGCCCAGCACATATTGATTCCGCAGCGCGACTCCGATTTGGGCGGCGACATCCGGCAATTCGTTCAGGTTCTCAACCGGGAACTGCCGCCCGCCGGTTTGCTCGGCCACCTCGCTGAGCAGTCCCGGACCGGACAACTCTTCGGCCGTGCGTCCGCGGGAGGAAATCGGCTCGAAGATTCCAATCGCATAAATCTGGACGTCCGCTTCCTTGACCAGGTTACGGATTTCACGTTCAGTATAGCGGCTGCTATTGTCGCCCCCATCGGAGATTATCAGCAGTGCTTTCTTAGGGTTACGGCCCTGCTTCATCTGGTTCAGCCCCAGATAAATGGCGTCGAGCAGGGCGGTACGGCCCTTGGCCTGGGTGAAGGTCAGCCGGTTTTGGATCTCTTCCAGGCGCGGCGTGAAGTCCACCACCAGCTCCGGACGGTCGTTGAACTGGATCAGGAAGAACTCGTCCTGCGGATTGGCGGTCTTGAAGAACTGCGATACCGCCTGGCGCGACTTGGTGAGCTTCTGACCCATACTGCCGCTCGCGTCGAAGACGATTCCCAGCGACAGCGGAGCGTCCTCGGAGCCGAACGACGCAATGGTCTGCTCTTCCTTGTCCTCCAGAATCTTGAAGTGCTCCTTCTCGAGCCCCGTCACGAGCTGGCCCATCGGCGTCATCACCGACACGTTGACCAGCACCAGGTTGACGTCGAGTTTGAAGGACGGGTCGCGGCGTTTCAGCTCCGCCACGGGGGCCTTGGGACGCGGGCTGACCGCCACGCGGTCCTCCGCGGAAGGGGCGCTTTCCTGAGACCAAGCGGGCAGCAGGATCATCCCCAGGCCGAGGACGATAACGAGCAGGCGGGATCGGGACCTACCGTGAGGACTCTGTGGCATGGCTGCACCCGTTCCACTTACTACCAGCCGGCCTCGGGATCATCTTAACATAGCGCCGTCCCGAAGGACCTCTTGTGGTAAAATCGAGCGTACCACCACCTGATTCGTGCGGCATGTAAATTCCCCGAGGACGGGACCCGATTGCACAGCGTCTTGGCTGTAATCCCCGCCCGCTTCGCCTCCTCCCGGTTTCCGGGTAAGCCCCTTTGTCGAATAGCCGGGAAAAGCATGCTCCAGCACGTCTATGAGCGGGTGGTACGCGCCCGCACCATCCATCGCGCGGTGGTGGCCACCGACGATGAGCGCATCTACGAAGAGGCGCGGCGGTTCGGCGCCCCGGTCGTCATGACGCGCTCCGATCATGCCACCGGAACCGAGCGCGTCGCCGAAGTGGCGGCCGGCAACTGGGCGGATATCGCGGACCTCATCGTCAACGTCCAGGGCGATGAGCCTCTGATCGATCCCGAAGCCATCGACGCGGCGGTCGAGCCTATGCTCGCGCCCTCCGCCCCCCCGCTCGCGACCCTCAAAAAGCGCATCCGCGACGCGCGCGAGCTCGCAGATCCAAACGTGGTGAAGGTTGTGACCGACCGGGCCGGCAACGCCATCTACTTCTCGCGCTCGCTGATCCCCTTTCCCCGGGACGGCGCGCCGGCCGAGCACTTCAAGCACCTCGGCCTCTACATCTACCAGCGGGACTTCCTGCTGGCCTATCCGGGCCTGCCGGTCGGGCCGCTCGAAACCGCGGAGAAGCTCGAGCAGTTGCGCGCTTTGGAGAACGGCTACTCGATTCGTGTAGTCGAAACGGAATACGAATCGGTGGGAGTGGACACGCCCGAAGACCTGGAGCGCGTCCGCAAGCTAATAGAAGAACAAACGCCGGTCTCGGCGGCGAAAGTCTGGGAGGGGGGCAATGGCTAAGTTCATCTTCGTCACGGGCGGAGTGGTGTCGTCCTTGGGCAAGGGCATCGCAGCCAGCTCGATCGGCTGCCTGCTCGAGAGCCGGGGCCTCAAGGTCTCGCTGCAGAAGTTCGATCCTTATTTGAACGTCGATCCGGGCACCATGAGCCCGTTCCAGCACGGCGAGGTGTTCGTCACCGACGACGGCGCCGAAACCGACCTGGACCTCGGCCACTACGAGCGCTTCACCCACGTCAAGCTGACCCGCGACCACAACTGGACCACCGGCCGCATCTACGAGCAGATTCTCGCCAAAGAGCGGCGCGGCGACTACCTGGGCAAGACCGTCCAGGTGATCCCGCACGTCACCAACGAAATCAAGACCGCCATGAAGAAGGTCGCCGCCTCCGGCGTGGACGTGGCCATCATCGAAATCGGCGGCACGGTGGGCGACATCGAGTCGCTGCCGTTTCTGGAGGCCATCCGCCAGATGCGCCACGAGCTGGGTCGCGAGAACTCCCTGTTCATCCACGTCACGCTGGTGCCCTGGATCGCCGCCGCCCAGGAGCTCAAGACCAAGCCCACCCAGCACAGCGTGAAGGAGCTGCGCGCCATCGGTATCCAGCCCGACATGCTGCTCTGCCGCACCGAGCGCTTCCTGCCCAAGGACCTCAAGAGCAAGATCGCCCTCTTCTGCGACGTCAACGAAGAGGCCGTGATCGCCGCGCGCGATGTGAACTGCGTCTACGAGGTGCCGATGAATTTCGCCCTCGAAGAGGTGGACGACATCGTGCTGCGCCATCTCAACCTCGAGACCCCGCCGCGCGATCTCAGCGCCTGGCAGAACATGCTGACGCGCCTCGAGCACCCGACCGACGAGGTCCTGATCGGCGTCGTGGGCAAGTACGTCGAATATGAGGATAGCTACAAGAGCCTCAAAGAAGCCCTCATGCACGGGGGCTTGGCCCACAGCCTGCGCGTCAACATGCACTGGATCGAGGCCGAGGGACTGCTCTCCGAAGGTTGGCAGCGGCAACTGGAGGGCTACGACGGCCTTCTGGTGCCCGGCGGCTTCGGCAAGCGCGGCATCGCCGGCATGGTCCAGGCGATCCGCTACGCGCGCGAGGAAAAGGTTCCTTACTTCGGCATCTGTCTCGGCATGCAGACGATGGTGATCGAATACGCCCGCCATGTCTGCGGCCTGGAAGGGGCCGATTCGAGCGAGTTCAACCCCGCCACCGAGCACCGCGTGATCTACAAGCTGCGCGAGCTGAAGGGCGTCGACGACCTCGGCGGCACGATGCGGCTCGGGGCGTGGCCTTGCGCCCTCGAACCCGGCAGCCAGGCGTACAAAGCTTACGGCAGCGCCGAGATCAGCGAGCGGCACCGTCACCGCTACGAGTTCAACCGCGAGTATGAGGATCTCTTGAAGGCCAACGGCCTGCGCATCTCGGGTGAGACGCCCGACCGGACCTACGTCGAGATCTGCGAGCTGCCCGACCATCCCTGGTTCCTCGGCTGCCAGTTCCATCCCGAGTTCCAGTCGAAGCCGCTCGAGCCTCACCCGCTCTTTGTCGCCTTCATCGGGGCCAGCTACGAAAACCGCCGCAAGCGCCGCGAAGTTCGCCGCGCGGCGGAAGAGGAGCAATTCCTGCGGGTCCGGACTCGGTAGGAAGACGCGGTCCAACTCCGCTGCAAATTTGCAGCGGAGTTCCGTCGCAGATCTGCGACGGAGCCTAACGCATTTGTTAGCAATGGCTTGCGCTGGATCCTGCCGCTCGGACCCCGACCGCCCTCGCGGTTGGTGGCCGGTGGCGCCGCTCAACTCGCCCGGTTCCATGGTTGATCGTTGCGTCCCGATGTCCCTCGCCCTTCCGCCGGCGGATGTAGGCTCTCATGTGCTCTTCACTTCAAGGTGCATGGCCAGGTCCTTCAGCACGCATTTCCCTACATGCGGACCATTTGACCATTTGCTGATCCATTGAAGACAAATGCTCGTGTGATCTGGGGATAGCCCGCCGAGGAAGTCACTGATGGCTTGATCCAGGTGTGTTTCGATTTGTGGCCATTCTCCACCCCAGCTCTTAAGTCCCTGTCTTTGAATTGTGGAGCGTTGGACTGAGATATGAGCCAGCAGCGTGTGGCAGCGTGTCAGGTACGCGTCGAGCCAAGCAAGGCTCCCTCGATCATGGGTGCGCGACCAGTCTCGAACATATTCCCAAGCAACAACATTATCTGGGTGTTTTGGTGGGCCATAAAAGAATTCGAGCAAGACCCGGTGGTGGAGCACGCGAAACTCGATAGCTGCATCACCTCCGACGGCCACGATCTCGCCATAGAAAGTGACAGACTGCTTGTATTTCCACATTTCGTAAATAACGTGCTCAAGAGCATTCTCCAGATCAAGTGCATTGTGCTGCTTGTGCCTGCCCATGTCCATCCCCCCGCAGCACCAGTGTATCAGTTAGCAGTAGAGCAAGCGAGATTCGCCCCCGCTCGGCCCGCTGGCGTGAGTCAGCGAGGAGACTGCCGTGACTCTATCCGTCGGATAGAGTCATGGGAGCAGAGCTATTTGAGCGTGAGCCATTGCGAGCGACGCCCTGAAATGAACCGAGGGGCGTTCGCATTTCTCGCTATAAAAAACTGTAAAGACTTGAGTCGCCGAAGGGCAAGCCGACTCGCGAATCCCACGCTGCTTTCAGTCGTTCCCTCGCTGCCTTTTAGGCGCCATTCTCATTCTAACAATTCTGGGCAGGAATGTTTCGTCTGTCGCGAAATCTACCGGAGTCCGAATTGGGCCTTGTTTACAAGCCGCCCGTTCTGAAACATGGCATTCATGTTCGATCCGTTCGAGTTCTTCCAGGAGTACATTACGGTCGTGTATCCGCCGATATCAGACCGGCTAAGTTCCTCTCCCGTTTCACCAAGGATTTCACGAACCTGCTCGTAGGTCATGCCTTCTCGAATGCGTTCGTACTTCGCCCTCGTGACAACAGGCGGCGGAGCAAGCGGCGATTGAGGGAGGGACGCATTGAATGGGTCGCGGACAATTTCCGTAATCTTCTGAGAAGTATACACGATGCCCAACGCCCCAATAATTCCGAGCACGACGCCAGCCCAACCCATGCCACGCGAACCACGTTTGTAGGCCACCACGCCGCAGATCAAAGCGGCAGGAACCAGAAATACCGCCGCGAAGTAGGGCAGTAGCGCCCCACCGATTCCGAGCACGATAGCCGCGATTCCAACGGCTGACGACTTCGTGGCTTTCGTTGAGGCCACGAGCGACTCGCCACAGTAGCGGCACTTGACAGCAGCCGCCTGGATCACTTCAGCACAATAGGGACACCGCCGGGTTTCACCCTCAGTCCTAGCGAAGGCGTAGCCGCAATCGCATTGGAGTGCTCCCTCTGGATTCTCAAGTTTGCAGTTTGGGCATTCCATTTGGAGCTCTGCCTTCCCGCTCCGGTATTCTATCGCCGTTTGTAAGGATTTTGGTGGCTTCTGTGAGGCCTCGTTTAGACGATCCCGCGAAACGGCCCGAAAAAAGTTGCAGATCTGCAACATTTTCCCCCGGCGCCTTCCACCGCTGGACCGTCGCCGCAAGCCTATTTGTAGCTATCTCAAGGTCTTACGGGAGGCGGGCAGCCCAGCGGGTGAACCTGTGGGCAAATTTGCCCACAGGTTCGGCCTTGGTAGAGTCGCGGCTCCCCGCGCTGACACCTCTGCTGCCATGTTGTTCGTGTGATCGAGATCGGCGGCATCACCTTGGGCGGCGGCGCGCCGCTGTGCCTCATCGCCGGACCCTGCGTCATCGATTGACACCCTGCGAGGCCGGTTCTACACTTCAAATATGGAAGTCTCCCTGACGCCACAGCAGGAAACGCTGCTGGCAGGCCTGGCCGCCCGGACGGGCCGATCCCGTGAGGAAATTCTCCGCGAGGCGGTCGATGCTTTCCTGGGACATGAGCGCTGGTTCGCCGAGGCTGTTGAACAAGGGCGGGAAGCAGCGCGCCGAGGGGAATTGCTCGAGCACCACGAGGTGGTAAGCCGGCTGGAGGAACGCTACCGCTCCTGATGCGCGTCCGGTGGACTTGGCCGGCGTCGGAAGATCTCACCCACATCTGCGACTACATCAGCCAGGATAACCCGGCTGCGGCGCTGAGGGTAGCGAGGACCGTCTATCAGGGCGTCGAATCTTTGCAGCAGTTCCCTCAGCGTGGGCGTAACGGTCGTGTGACCGGAACTCGCGAGCTGGCTTTCCCGGGTCTTCCCTACGTAGCTGTTTACGAAATCCAGACGGATGCAGTCTGGGTGCTGCGGGTCATCCACGGAGCGATGCGGTGGCCACCGGTTGGGGAGCAACCAGATCCTGCGACCAATCTTTAAGGATTAAGGCATCACTTCCAGCACAACCGAAAGCCGATGGCGGTCGCAAGCCCATCTCTCACCGTCTCAGGGTCTTACGGGAGGCGGGCGTCCGAGCGGTGAACCTGTGGGCAAATTTGCCCACAGGTTCGGCCTCGGTCACAGTCGCGGCTCCCCGCCCTGACACCTCTGCTGCTATGTTGTTCGTGTGATCGAGATCGGCGGCATCACCTTGGGCGGCGGCGCGCCGCTGTGCCTCATCGCCGGACCGTGCGTCATCGAAAGCCCCGAGCACGCTCTCCGCATGGCCGAGGAACTCGCCTCCCTCACGCGCCGGCGCCGCGTCCCGCTGATCTTCAAGGCTTCCTACGACAAGGCCAACCGTACCAGCGTAGCGTCTTACCGCGGTCCGGGTCTCGCGGCGGGCCTCGCGGTGCTGGCCGAGATCAGGAAGGTTACCGGCCTGCCGGTCCTCACCGACGTCCACGAGCCGGCGCAGGTGGGACCGGCGGCGGAGGTCTGCGACGTCCTGCAAATACCCGCCTTCCTCTCGCGCCAGACCGATCTGCTGGTCGAGGCCGGCCGCAGTGGTCGCGTGGTCAACATCAAGAAGGGCCAGTTCCTCTCCCCCTGGGACGCGCGGCACGCCGCCGAGAAGGTCGCCTCCACCGGCAACGAGCGCGTGATCCTCACCGAGCGCGGCGCGAGCTTCGGCTACAACAACCTGGTAGTGGACATGCGGTCGCTCGTGGTGATGCGCGAGTTCGGTTTCCCCGTGGTGCTCGACGTGACCCACGGCGTCCAGTTGCCCGGCGGCGGCGCGGGGGCTTCGAGCGGCCAGCCCCAGTTCATCGAGCCGCTGGCCCGGGCCGGCGTCGCGGTGGGGATCGACGGGGTGTTCCTAGAGGTGCACGACCAGCCCGAGCGGGCGCTTTCCGATGGCCCGAATGCCCTGCGCCTCGACCGCCTCGACAGCCTGCTCGTCCGCCTGCAAGAGATCGACGCGCTGGTGAAAGGCTGGCGGGAGTAAGGGCGCTCAAAGGCCGGGCGATAGAACCAGGGCATCCGAGCCGGCAAGGCTTCGGAACCCGGCATCCAGGGTCACCACCATCGCAGCGGCGGCCTTGGCAACCGAGACTAGGTAAGCATCCGGCCAAACGTTGCTCGCCGGTTGCGCCCCATGCGTGAGTCGGCGGAAGACGGGTTCGATCTGGGGCGGCTCCGCACGGAAATCGACGCGGTCATCTTCTAGCCAGCGGTCGTAAGTCTGCCAGGCCTCCCGCTGGGTTCGGACGTCATGTTCCATAACCTTGGCGTTCGTTAACAGGCGGAGAAATCCAAGCTGTGTAAGCCGGCAAAAAAAGAGCTGCACCTCGCCCGCGTCCTCCAGCCAGCGGTGGGCGGCAGGGTGATGGACGTGGCCGCGATACGTGAGGGCAATCCAGACGTTGACGTCAGGGAAATAAGATTTCATTGGCCTCGAAGTTCGTCAGATGTAGCCGACCTGGCTGCTGGGACTCAATCAGTGGAAGCTTGACCCGCTTCTTTCGGCGCGGAGTCCCCTGTAGCTCCCGGCTCACCAAGGTGACGATGATGTCCTTGACGCTTGAGCCGTGCAGTGCGGCAGCGGCCTTCAACTGCCGGTATAGGGGATCGGGGATATCGATAGTCGTCCGCATAGAACCATATTAGCATCTTTATGGCCGTCGCGCTGAAGGGTGGGCTCGGTTTCGCCTGCACGCTGAAGGACCTCTACCCGTCTACTATAATGTCGGGGAGGAGAGGGATAGCTATGTCGCGCCGGCGAAACGGTTTCCGTGGCTTCTCGCTGATCGAGCTGCTGATCGTCATTGCGATCATCCTGATCATCGCGGCGATCGCTATGCCGAAGCTGACCTCGGCCCGCATGTTCGCCTACGAGATGGCGGGCATCCGCACGCTCGCGACCGTCAACACCGCGCAGGCCCAGTACTTCTCCACGTACGGCCGCTATGCCGCCAACCTGACCGAGCTCGGCCCACCCGCCAATGGTGGCGCCACCTCCGCCGCTTCGGCCGACCTGATCACGGGCGATCTGGCCCTGGGCTTGAAGTCCGGTTACAAGTTCGAGATGGTGGGGACGCCGCAAGGCTACTCGGTCTACGCCGAGCCGCAAGTCTTCAACACCACCGGCAAACGAACGTTCTTCACCGACCACTCCACCGTCATTCGCGAACACAACGGCAACGAGCGCGCCTCGGTGAGCGATCCCGAAATCAAGTAAGGCCGGCGAGATCGAGGCGGTGGGTGTACATCGCGAGTTCCCCGTTCGCGGCGCGGGGCCACTCGTCGCGCGGACGGTCCCAGTAAAGCTCCACGCCGTTGCCGTCGGGGTCGCGCAGGTAGAGCGCCTCGCTGACCCCGTGGTCGGCGGCGCCCTCGAGCGGAATCCCCGCGGCCTGCAACCGCCGCCAAGCATCGGCGAGTGCGGCGCGGGTCGGATAGCGGATCGCGAGATGGTAGAGGCCCGTGGTTCCCGGCGCGGGCGCTTCCCCGCCCTCGCTCTCCCAGGTGTTGAGCCCGATGTGGTGATGGTAGCCGCCCGCGGAGAGGAAGGCCGCCTGGCTGCCGATCCGCTGGGTCACCTCCAGACCCAGGACGCCCGCGTAGAACCCGAGCGCCCGCTCGAGGTCGGCGACCTTGAGGTGGACATGTCCGATCAAAACCTGGGGATCAATCACACTGCTTAAGATGCAGCACCGGCGCCGCGGGATTCGCCGCGCGGGACGTGTAAGAATAGGCAGGCTACGGAGGGCGCAACCTTGGCGAGCTACAGAGGGGCGAGCTACATCGGAGCCATCGATCAAGGCACCACCAGCACCCGCTTCATCGTCTTCGACCGCGCCGGCCGGATCGTCTCCACCGCGCAGAAGGAACACGAGCAGATCTATCCGAAGCCGGGGTGGGTGGAGCACGATCCGGAGGAGATCTGGCGGCGCACCCAGGAGGTGATCGCCGAGGCCATGCAGGCGCGCGGACTCAGTCCGGCCGACCTCGCCGCGATCGGCATCACCAACCAGCGCGAGACGACCGTCGTGTGGCACCGCGGCAGCGGGCGGCCCGTTACCAACGCGCTCGTGTGGCAGGATACGCGTACCGCCGACTATCTGCCGGAGTTCTCAGCCCACGGCGGACCCGACCGCTTCCGCGCCAAGACCGGACTGCCGCTCGCCACCTACTTCAGCGGGCTCAAGATCCGCTGGGTGCTCGACCATGTGGCCGGCGCGCGCGAGCAGGCCGCGGCCGGGGACCTGCTCTTCGGCAACATCGACACCTTCCTCGTGTGGAACCTGACGGGCGGGTCCAACGGAGGCCTGCACGTGACCGACGTCACGAACGCCAGCCGCACGCAGTTGATGAATCTCCAGACGCTCGACTGGGATGCCGAGCTGCTCGACGCCTTCGGAATTCCTCGCGGGATGCTGCCGCGGATCGGCTCGAGCAGCGAAGTCTACGGCCCGGCGCAGCCGGACGCGATCCGCGACGTGGCGATTGCCGGGATCCTCGGCGACCAGCAGGCGGCGCTCGCCGGCCAGGCGTGCTTCCGTCCCGGAGAGGCCAAGAACACGTACGGCACGGGCTGCTTCCTGCTGATGAATACCGGCGAGCGGCTGGTGCACTCGCAGTACGGCCTGCTGACGACGGCGGCCTACAAGCTCGGCAGCCAGCCAGCCTGCTACGCGCTCGAAGGCAGCGTTGCGGTCACGGGGGCGCTGGTGCAGTGGATCCGGGACAACTTCGGCCTGATCGCCTCGAGCGCCGAGATCGAGCCGCTGGCGCGCACGGTCGACGACAACGGCGGCGTTTACTTCGTCCCGGCGTTTTCGGGCCTCTACGCGCCCTACTGGAAGCACAACGCCCGCGGCGTGATCACGGGGCTGACGCGCTACGCCAACAAGGGTCACCTGGCGCGCGCCGTGCTCGAAGCCACCGCCTTCCAGACGCGCGAGGTCGTGGAGGCGATGGAAAAAGACTCGCAGATCCCGCTCGACGTGCTGCGCGTGGATGGCGGCATGGTGGGGAACGAGCTGCTCATGCAGTTCCAGTCGGACCTGCTCGACCGGCCCGTGGTGCGGCCGGTGATCCGCGAGACGACGGCGCTCGGGGCGGCGTACGCGGCGGGCCTCGCGGTTGGCTACTTCCGCGACCTCGACGATCTGCGGTCCAATTGGGCGGCGGAGCATACCTGGACACCGCACCTTGCCGCCGCCCGGCGCGAGGAACTCTACCGCTGCTGGAAGAAAGCCGTGACGCGCTCTTTTGATTGGGTGGATTGAGGTGCTGGGATGACTTCTCCCTTCTTCGGCGAGTTCATGGGAACGCTGGTGCTGATCCTGCTGGGCGATGGCGCGGTGGCCAATGCCCTGCTGAAGCGCTCGAAGGCCGAAGGCGCCGGCTGGATGGCGATCACGGGAGGCTGGGCGTTTGGGGTGATGGCCGGAGTGTTCACCGCCATCGCGTGCGGCTCGAGCGACGCGCATATCAACCCGGCGGTGACACTGGGGTTTGCGCTGCGGACGGGGGACTTCTCGAAACTTTTGCCGTACGCGACGGCCCAGATGTTGGGCGCGTTCACCGGCGCCACGCTGGTGTGGGTCCACTTCTGGCCGCACTGGCGGGAGACTCCCGATCCCGGCGCCAAGCTGGCCTGCTTCTGCACCGGACCGGCGATACGGAACACGCCGGCGAATCTGGCGTGCGAGATCATCGGCACTTTCACGCTGGTGCTAGTGGTCGGGGCGATCTTCTCGAAGGCGGTCGCGGCGACGGGTCCCGCCGCGGGTCTCGGACCTTACCTGGTGGCGAGCCTGGTGTGGGGAATTGGCCTCTCGCTCGGTGGCACCACCGGCTACGCGATCAACCCGGCACGCGACCTGGGGCCCCGGCTGGCACACGCAGTATTGCCGGTGGCGGGCAAGGGTGGATCGGACTGGGGTTATGCGGCCGTTCCCGTCGTCGGACCGCTCGTGGGGGGCGCCCTGGCCGGCCTGGTGATGTCGGTGGTGGGCTTCTAGCCGACAGCACAGGCGCGCGGAATCGCTGCTATTCTCGTATCTAGCAACATGACGGTGGAGGTTTTGTACTTTCAGGGCTGCCCCGGCTATGCGCCCACGATGGAAGCAGTACGGCAAGTGCTATCCGATGAAGGGCTGTCGATCGAAGTTACGCCGGTTGAAGTGCCCGACGAGAAAACCGCCCGTTCTCTAGGCTTCTCCGGATCTCCTACCGTGCGAGTCAATGGCAAGGACATCGAACCTCCCAGCCGGTTCAGAACTGGTAGGCTAAGCTGCCGAATTTATCTAGAGAACGGCATGCCGCAAGGCGTACCGCCTCAGAATCTGATCCGGGCTGCGATCCGTCAAGCCGCCCAGGTGAACGAGTGAAGCATGCCGAAAGAGCAGCACCAGTGGCCGCCATCGTTACCGCATTGGCAACGCTCGGATGCTGCCTGCCGTTTGGCATCGCTGGACTTCTAGGCACTGCTGGTTTAGTGATGGCTGTCAGGCTGCGACCGTGGCTGCTCGGCCTCGCTGCCGCCTTACTGGGCGTGGGTTTTTACCAGCTACGCCAAAGGCGCAGAGCTCGCGCTTGCGGGAACGCCAGTACCGCCCTGCTGGTTCTTTCGGCTGTCATCGTCGCCGTCGTAGCCGTGTTTCAGGAAAGGATAGCCGTGCTGGTCAGCCGCATGCCTTGAGGCATCCACGCGCGTTTCAGACACTACCAACTCTCAGTCACGTCGGGTTTGGCCAGCGACGAACTCTCGGATCCGGTCAGAGACTTCGCCGCGAACCCGGCGAAAGACTGCCAGGCGCTCCTCGTCAGATCCCGGCGCTTCCGCCGGATCCTCCAGGCCCCAATGGAGCATCACCTTAGCCCCGGGAAATAAGGGGCACGCCTCTTTCGCACGGTCGCACACGGTGATAACTGCATCGAACCGCTGCCCGTCGAATTCACTCGCGTCCTTGGAGCGATGATGAGAAATGTCGATGCCGATCTCTTTCATGGCTGCCACCGCCGTCCGATTTAGACCGGCGGGGTGCGTGCCGGCACTGGCCGCATCGAAACGGTCACCGGCGAGGCTCCGCAGCAACCCTTCCGCCATCTGACTGCGGCAGGAGTTGCCGGTGCAGAGAAACAGCACTTTCTGTTTGGTCATGACCTTCAGATCCTTCGCTCCGTCGATTGATTATCGGGCTGGACAACAACCGCCCGCCTTGCGAATCTTTCGGGCGCGCTTGGCGTCCCGCTCCAGTTCGGGAACTTCTCCGAGGCAGTTCTGAAGGCAACCCAGGAGGTGCCGGTGGAAGGCGCTCTTCGCCGGAGCGAGCGCGTAATGGACCCAGGTGCCCTCTCGGCAAGTCGAGACCAGGCCGGCCCGGCGGAGATAGGCCAAGTGTCTCGAGGCCGTCGGCTGCGGCACACCAAGAACCTCCAGAAGGTCGCCGACACACATTTCCCCGTCCCGCAGTAGGTGGAGAATGCGGAGGCGCGTCCGGTCGGAGAAGGCCCGAAACATCAGATTGACTCGGTCTGCCATGTGGTAGCCGTCCTCCTCAGCCGGGCGCGGCTGCGGGAAACCAGTGGCGGGTTCGGTTGCAGACCGAGCAGACGGAGAGCATGACTGGCACCTCGATCAGAACGCCGACCACCGTCGCGAGCGCCGCCCCCGAGCCCGGCCCGAACAGGGCAATCGCCGTGGCCACCGCCAGCTCGAAAAAGTTGCTCGCCCCGATCAAGGCTCCCGGAGCTGCCACCGCGTACTGCACCCGAAACAGCCGCATCAACCCGTAAGTGAGTGAAGCGTTGAAATACACTTGGATCAGGATCGGAACCGCGATCAGCACCACGTGCAACGACTTCCCGAGGATGTTATCGGCCTGGAAGCCGAAGATGAGAACCAGCGTGGCCAGCAGCGCCGTCGTGCTCACGGGCGCGAACCGCGGCAGAAGCTGCTGCTCAAACCACTCTACGCCGCGGCGTTGAATGAAATACCGCCGCAGCGCCAGGCCGGCCACCAGCGGTATCACAATGAAGATCACCACCGCGTAGAGCAGCACCCGGAACGGCACTTCGAGCGAGGAAGCCCCGCTCACCAGGAACCGCACAATCGGCGCGAACAGAAACAGCATGATCAGATCGTTCACCGAAACCTGGACCAGCGTATAGGCGGGATCGCCGTCGCTGAGATAGCTCCAGACAAACACCATCGCCGTGCAGGGCGCGGCCGCGAGGATAATGGCGCCGGCGATGTACTGGTCGGCTTCCGCTGGGGCGATCCAGGCGGCGAAGACGTGGCGGAAGAACAGCCAGGCAAACAGCGCCATGGAGAAGGGTTTGACCAGCCAGTTTACGAACAGCGTGATCAGCAGCCCTCGGGGCCGCTTGCCGACGTTGCGGAGGGCCCCGAAATCCACTTTCATCATCATGGGGATAATCATCAACCAGATCAGGACGGCGATCGGCACATTGATCTGGCTCCCCGCACTGAACTCCAGCCGCCTCATCCCGTCGATAAAGCTCGGCAGGACCTTGCCCAACAGGATGCCGGCCAACATGCAGGCGGCCACCCACAGGCTCAGGTACCGCTCAAAGTAGTTCAGCCTCTTCTTGGGGGTAATCGCGAGCGTCGCATCGGTCATATTCGCTCAGCCGAATATAGCCTAGTAGAAGGCTTAGGAGCAACCTCCAACCGGGACAGTTGGGGAATGCTCTGTTGACCGCAACTCGCGGATCGTCCGGCGCAACTCCTCTTTCGTGGGGAAGTGGATGGCTTCGACCGGGCAGATCTGCGCGCAGGCATCGCATCCGAGTACACAGTTGTAAGGCCTTTCAACGACGGGGTGTCCCAGCGCATCATCCCAGGAAAAAACGCTGTTCTTGCAGAACTCTAAGCATCCCCGGTCCCCGATACAAGCGTCGTAGTCGATCGTCGGGAACCACGGGACCTGCTCGCGCGGCACCTTGTGCTCCTGCATGACGACCTCCGTTACCGTTTCAGGTCCACTGGAACCGGTTGGGCCGGTGCAAGCACCTCTTCGACCTTCTGCCTCAGCCGGGCCACAATACCTTTGTTGTCGGTCCCCCGGATGTCGAGAGTGACAAAGCGCTCGGGCGGGAAGCCGCTCGTGCGCAGGATCTTCTTGAACAGCTTCTCCTGTGCCTCGGGGGCGCACGCCCCGCTAAGGATGTAGGTATCCTCATCCGCCGATTTCAGGGCGTCGGCGAGTGCTTGGTTGCCTCCCTGGCCGCAGAGTTGTGGATGCACGATGGTGTACTGCACGTCCAGCTCGCTTTCGACCTCAAACGGCAGCGTATTCATGTCGCTGTTCTTGAAGGAAGGGCAGAGCCCCTTGCAGTTGCACAGTAAGACTTTGATTTTCATGACGCTTCTCCTATGACAATGAGGTTTTCGGCTGTCTGGCGCCGGCGCTTCCGGAGGTCCTCCTCGAACGGCGCCGCTCCCCGGAAGGCGCGACGGAGGAACATGCCGAGAGCCTGCCCTTTCTGTCCGCCCAAAGCAGCCGAGTAGTTCACGCGCGTGCCAGATCTGCGGTCTTGCACCAAACCGGCACTGCGCAGGTAGGCCAAATGGCGTGAAACCAGCGGCTGGGGCAGCCCCAGGGTCGCGGCCAGATCACACACGCACACCGGTTCGTTCAGCAACAGGTTGAGGATGCGCAGCCGGGTCGGATCGGCTAGGGCCCGAAAGGTGCGAGGCAGCTCCATCTGCTTTCTCTCCATGTATTCGCATAAGCAGATATAGGGCCAAAGGCAGGCCAACCACGGGACGACTTCGATACAGTTACTTGCGGGGTTGCGTGTTCCCGCTGGCTGGTTTTGGGGTGGGGGAAGACACCCAGGAAAACGGGCGAAGCACGGCGGCTGACCGGCCCTCCCTCAATTCCCGGCGAGCGCCTGGGCGATGGCCTTTTCGGCCAGGGGGCCCATGATCTCGTAGCCGGCGGCGTTGGGATGCAGTCCGTCGTTGGTGATCTCGCGCGGCAGCATCTGTTTCTCATCGAGCATGGCCGAGTGGTAGTCGAGATAGACGTGGCCGTTCTGGAGGGCGTAGCTCTTGATCCACGCGTTGAGCGCGAGGATTTTTTCCGGGGGCCGCTGCGCGGTCTGCGGCCGGTGGTAGTCGCACACCGGCATCACGGAGGCCAGCACCACGCGGATGCCGTTGGCCTTGGCGAGCTCGGCCATCGACTGCAGGTTGTCCTCGATGGCTGCGAGGGTCATGGGGCCGGTGTTGCCGGCGATGTCGTTGGTGCCGGCGAGGATCACGACCACCTGGGGATGGAGCGCGAGGACGTCGGGCCGGAACCGAATCAGCATCTGGGGCGTCGTCTGGCCGCTGATGCCGCGGTTCACGTAGGGCTTGCCGGGGAAGAACTGGCCCATGCGGCGTCCCCAGCCATCGGTGATCGAATCACCCATGAAGACGACCCGGGTCTCGCCGGGGGCCGGCGGCGCGAGCTTGGCATTTTCGTCGTGATAGCGGGCGAGGTTGGGGAAATCCTTTAGCAGGCGATCCTGGGCGGCCTGGCGCGCGGCGGCCGCATCCACCGGGGCGGGAGCGGGAGCGGAGGTTTGGGCCAGCGCCAGGGCGCCGCAGAAAGTGGCACAGAGAAGCATTTTCATGGCGCCGATTATACACGCTGCCCGGCCCAAAACTCCGGCGCAAATTTGCGCCCGAATATATCGCGTTTGGATTCAACGGGTTATGGGAGGCTCTTACAATGAGGGGCATGGTCTGGCTATTCCTAATCCTCGCGGGCCTGCTTCCGGTCCGGGCGCAGGCTCCGGCGGAAACCGCGCGGGAGGTGTTCGCGCGGGCGGTCGCGGATTTCGAGCGGGGCCGCGTAGCCGAGTCGGCCGCGGGCTTCGATCGCCTCGTCAAACTCAGTCCGAACGACGCTCCGTACCTCTGGCAGCGGGGCATCGCCCTCTACTATGCGGGCCGTTATCAGGATTGCCGCACGCAGTTCGAGTCGCACCGCACGGTCAATCCGGACGACGTCGAGAATGCAGCGTGGCATTTCCTGTGCGTCGCGCGGGCGGAGTCGCCGGAGAAGGCGAGAGCGGCTTTGCTGCCGGTGGGTCCGGACCGGCGCGTTCCGATGAGCCAGATCTACCAGATGTTCCGCGGCCAACTCGGGCCCGAGCAGGTCTTGGCGGCCGCCGGGGAGCAGGCGGAGTCCCAGTTTTACGCTCACCTCTATGCCGGGTTATATTACGAGGCGTTGGGCAACAAGGACCGCGCTCGCGAGCACCTGACCGCCGCCGCCCAGGAGCGCTACGCGGTGGGCGGGTACATGCACGCGGTCGCCAAGGTTCACGTGGGGCTGTGGCAGGGGAGGAAATGAATGCTACCCAGGATGGCCCGTGTCGCTCTCGCTCTGGTGTGCGGTGCGGTGACCGCCGGCGCGCAGCGCACCTGGCCGGTGACCGAAGGGGACGCGCACCTGCGGGATTTCCGCTTCCAGACGGGCGCCACCCTGACGGACCTGAAGATTCACTACCGCACGCTGGGGGCGGCGCGGCGCGACGGGGCGGGAACCGTGCGCAATGCCGTGATGATTCTTCACGGCACCGGCGGGGATGGGAAGCAGTTCCTCAACGATAACTTTGCCGAGCAGTTATTCGGACCCGGCCAGCCACTGGATATTACGAAGTACTACTTGATCGTGCCGGATGGGATCGGGCACGGGCAATCGACGAAGCCGAGCGACGGACGGCGGGCGGAGTTTCCGCGCTATGGCTATCACGACATGGTCGAGGCGCAGTACCGACTCCTGACCGGGCACCTGCAGGTGAACCACTTGCGGATGATCGTCGGCACGTCGATGGGCTGCATGCACAGCTACGTCTGGGTAGCGGAGCACGGGGGCTTCCTCGATGCCGCGATGCCACTCGCCTGCCAGCCGGCAGAGATCTCGGGCCGCAATATCTTTTTTCGCCTCGCCGTGATGAACGCGATCCGCGACGACCCGGCCTACCGAGGCGGCAACTACACGGTGAATCCACCGGGCGCCCGGACGGCCGCGGCGATTATCAGCATCTTCGGCGGAAATCCGCTGACCTGGCAGAAGGAGAATTCCACCCGCGAGAAGGGCGTGCAAAGTTTTTCGAAGACCGTCGAGAGCCGGGCGAAGGACGCTAACGACACGCTCTACGCGTACGACGCTTCGTGGGATTACAATCCGGCGCCGCAGCTTGCGAAGATCCGCACGCCGATTCTGCACCTCAACTTTGCGGACGATATGGTCAACCCGCCGGAATTGAAGATTGCGGAGGAGCTGCTAAAGCAGGTGACGACGGCGCGGTTCGTGCTGTATCCGTATACGCCGGAGACGCGCGGCCATGGCTCGCACACCATGGCCGCGTTGTGGAAAGACCAGCTGGCCGAGTTTCTGCGCGCGACGGAACGAGAATAGGTTGCCGCCGCCGGTCGCCAGAAGTTATCAACTCGCGCGGCGAATCACCGGCTAAGTGCTAAGCGCCGCGATGGCATCCTCGAGGCCGCTCGTCGCGACCCACAGCAGCGCGATCCCCTCCCCGCCGGCGTTCTCCTTTTCGCGTTCGTACACCCTGCACGCCGCCACCACCCCAACCTCCCCGGCGCGGACGCCGCCGCAGGCGCGCGCAGCTCCCGCACCCTCTTGCCATGCCTCCTTTGGCCCCGCCTCCACCAGCCGCCGCTGCTCCTCCTCCGGCAGCCCCGGCGCCACCGCCGCCACCAACTCCTCGCACCCGTCTCATAACACCTTCATCGCGTACGACGTGAGTCGCGCCGAGACGTTGACCCTCAACGCCGTTCGTCCGCGAATCCCCAAAATCAATACCGGGCAAATTTGCCCGGTATTGACCCTGATACCATCCTCTCCTCTTAACCGGCTCTGTTTCCATCCGGATAGCCAGCCGCGCCGCCACCAGCGCCCGCTGCGATTCCCCCAGGTGCCGCCGCCGCAGGTTTCATAGCGAGACCTCCCCTCCTGTTTCCAGTTTAGGGGTGAGGTCCAAGCTTTCCGGGCCGCGCACTCCGGCCCTTTCGGGCGATCCACCGTCTTCCCGCGCGCTTACCGGACTCAAATTTTCTTGATTTGGCCGTGACTGGCTGTCAGGCCAACCGGCGCTTCAGCCCCGCATACCGCTCCATCCTCACCCGCGCCGTAATCGCATGCGCCAGCATATTCTCGAGCAAACACTGCCGCTCCGTAACCTCGGCCGTCTCCACACTCGCCTCCGCCGTCATCCGCTGATACGTGCAGGTCTTCAGGAACTTCCCCACCCACACGCCCCCCGTATACCGCGACGCCCGGCTCGTCGGCAGGATGTGGTTCGTCCCGATCGTCTTATCCCCGTAAGCGACGGTCGTCTCTTCCCCGATAAAAAGCGACCCGTAATTGGTCAGCCGCGCAAAGAAGTAATCCACGTCGCGGAGGTGCAGCTCCAGATGCTCCGGCGCGTACTCATCGCTCAACTGCGCCGCCTCCTCCGCGCTCTCGGCCGCGTAAACGATGCCGTGATCGCGCCAGGAAAGCGCCGCAATCTCGCGCGTGGGCAGCACCGCGAGCTGCTTCTCCACCTCCGCCACCGCCCGCCGCGCGAAATCCTCGCCCAGGCAAATCAGGCACTGCCCGCTGTTCGGATCATGCTCCGCCTGTCCCAGCAGGTCGCACGCCACCAGCGCCGCATCGGCCGAATCGTCCGCGATGATCGCAATCTCCGTCGGACCCGCCAGCAAGTCGATCCCGCAGCGCCCGAAAAGCTGCCGCTTGGCCTCGGCCACGAAGCGGTTCCCCGCGCCGCACAGCACGTCCACCGGGGCGTTGCCGTCGAGCCCGAACGCCATCAACGCCAGCGCCGGCACGCCCCCCAGCGCGTAGATCGCGTCCGCGCCCGCCTTGTGGATGGCGTTGATCGTCGCCGGATACCATCCCTTCCCCTTCACCGGCGGCGTACACGCCATGATCCGCTTCACGCCCGCCACGCGCGCCGGAATAATGCTCATCTGCGCCGACCCGAACATCGGATACCGCCCGCCCGGGATGTAGCTGCCCACCGCGTTGACCGGGATGTGCCGGTGCCCCAGCGTCACCCCCGGGCGCACCTCCACCTCGAGCGGCAACAGCGTCCGCAACTGCGCCTCGGCAAAGCGCCGCACGTTCCCCTGGCAGTAATCGGTGTCGGCAATCGCCTGCTCCGGAAGCTGCGCCATCGCCGCGTCGATCTGTGGCGGGGTGAGGCGGAAACTCGGCGGATCCCACGCATCGAACTCGCGGCTGTAGCGGCGCACCGCGTCCATGCCGTTCTTTTCGAGATCGAGCAGCATGCGGCTGACCGTCGCCGCCGTTTCCGAATCCTGTTCGAAGAGCCGCTGCCGCCCCGCCTTGATGACCTTCATGTGACCGCGCTACCGCTTGCCCAGCGGACGCACCTTCACGTTGCGAAACTCAATCTTCGCGTTGTTGAATTCGAGTCCGATCACGCCCGCGGCGCTCTTCGAGTCGTGCGTGTCGACCACCTGCTTGCCGTTGTACACGACCACCAGGTGATCCCCCTCGGCCGTGATCTCGAAGGTATTCCACTGGTCGGGAATAATCTTGACACCCCCGGTGGCAATCGCGTGGCGTACGATGCTCCCCGTGAGATAAACCGGATTCTCGTTCGGCTCCGGGTAGTCGCGGACCTGCACCTCGTAGCCGGTCTGCCGGGGCGCGCCGCCCTCCTTGGCCGCCCGCAGATAGATGCCGCTATTCGTCTTGGCGCCGGTGCGGAACTCCGCCTTCAGGATGAAGTCGCCGTAGGCCGCCGTGGTCCCCAGCCAGCCCGGCTTGGGCCCTTCCGACACCAGCGTGCCGCCCGCCGCCTTCCACTCCGGCCCGCCGTGGATTTCCCAGCCGGTCATCGACTTGCCGTCGAACAACAGCGTCCACCCCTCGGCCTTCTCCGTGGCGCTCAAGGTGTTGGGCGCTTGTCCCGCCGCGAGGCCGGTCCACAGGGCGGCCATCGCCACCATCGCAAAAATGTGTCTCATCATCCCCTCCGGTTCATTAGCATACCAACCCTTCCCAAATCTCCTTCGCGGGATGTATTCCCTTTCGCATCCTGCTGCGTCAAACAACTTGGAGCCGGTTTTCTGGGGCCGGGATGCGCCGCCGGACCGGTAATGAGGAATATGAGAACCGATTTTCGATCGACCAAAGGCATGGCGCTAGTCATAGCGCTCGCCCTGGCGCTGGGGGGCGTGATCTTTGCCAGCGCGGTTGAGAAATTCTCGGGTAACAGCCCGTCGGCTACTTTGAAGCTGGCCGACCCTAATGAAGGGCCCTCGCGGACTTCCTTCGCCCCGGTCGTCAAGAAGGCGCTGCCGGCGGTGGTGAACGTCGCTTCGTCCAAGGTAGTGAAGACCGGCATGTCCGATCCTCAGATGGACCCGTTTTTCCGCCAGTTCTTCGGCGAGGAGCAGGAAGGCCGCGCGATGCCCCGCGAGCGGCGTCAGCAGGGCCTCGGCTCGGGCGTGATCGTCAGCCCGGAGGGCTATATCCTTACCAATAACCACGTCGTCGATGGCGCGAGCGAAGTCCGCGTTACGCTCGGTGACAAGCGGGACTTCAAAGCGCGCGTAGTCGGGACGGACGCCAGATCCGACGTCGCCCTGTTGAAAGTCGACGCCTCCAACCTGCCGGTGATCACGATCGCCGACTCTTCCAAAGCGCAGGTCGGTGATTACGTGCTGGCCATCGGCAATCCGTTTGGCGTCGGCCAGACCGTGACCATGGGCATCGTCAGCGCCAAGAGCCGCGGCGGCCTCGGCATTGAGGAATACGAGGACTTCATCCAGACCGACGCGCCCATCAATCCCGGCAACTCCGGCGGCGCGCTGGTCAATGACCGCGGCGAGCTGATCGGCATCAACACCGCGATCCTCTCCCGCGCCGGCGGCAACCAGGGTGTGGGCTTTGCGATTCCCTCGAACCAGGCCCGCGAGGTGATGGACCAGCTCCTCCATCACGGCAAGGTGACGCGCGCTTACCTGGGCATCCTCCCGCAGGATGTCACCCCCACCATGGCCAAAGCTTTCGGCGTGACCGAAACGCGCGGCGCTCTGGTCGGCGATGTGACCCCGGACAGCCCCGCCTCCCGCGCCGGCCTGCAGAAGGGCGACATCATCACGCAGGTCAACGGCAAGCCGGTGGAAGATGCCAACCAGTTGCGGATGAGCATCTCGATGATGCCTCCGGACGCCACCGTTGCGATGAAAGTCGTGCGAAACGGGGCTCCCCGCGATGTGACGGCGAAGCTGGCTGAATTTCCTTCGTCCGTGGAGCGCGCCGAGCGGGAACCCGGGAGCAAGTCCGGCAGTTCCTCGCTCGACGGCATCTCGGTCGAGAACCTGGACGCCCAGACCCTGCGGCAGTTGCACCTGCCCGCCGGCACCACGGGCGTGGTCGTGACTGAAATCAGCCCGTCCAGCGCTGCCGCCTCCTCGGGCCTGCGGCAGGGCGACGTGATTCAAGAGGTTAACAGGAAGCCGGTGAAGAGCGTGGCGGAGTTCGAGCGCGCCATGCGTACGGCCGGCTCCGAGCCGCTGCTGCTGGCGAACCGTCAGGGCAATACGCTCTACATCGCGCTGTAAATCGACGGCGTTGTACTGGGCCTCGTGGCAGAGATGCCGCGCGGCCCTTTTTTTGCCCGTTATCGCGCGAGATGGCCGGTGACAGGCCCTGGATCGTGGCATCGCGGAGGCATGCTACTCTGAGTCCATGAAGATCACGGTCGAACTGCCGGAAGATCTGGCACAACACGCCGATGCCGGCCGTGAGGCCCTGGAGGCCCTGGCAATCGAAGGCTACCGCGCCGGCGCGCTGACGCACTACCAAGCCGGTCGTTTACTTGGAATGTCGCGGTTCGAGTTCGAAGGCTTTCTCAAGGAGCGCCAGATCTACGATCACGCTTACAGCGTCGAGGACCTCGAGCAAGACCTGGAGACGGTGCGGCAGCTCGAAGCCAAGGGTCTCCCGCGCTGATGATCGTTGTAGTGGCGGACGCGTCTCCGCTGAATTACCGGATCCAGATCGGCTTCCCGGATCTGCTTTCGACCCTCTATCAGCGTATCCTGCTTCCCTCCGCCGTCGTCAAGGAACTCGATCATTCCGCAACACCCGTTTTCCGTGCGCGCGTGGCTCCGGCATAGGCCGGATTGGATCGAGATCCGGGAAATTCGATCGCCGCCGGACCCTAGCCTTGTGGCGCTCGACCCCGGCGAGCGCGACGCAATTCAACTCGCCCAGGAAGAACATGCCGATCTGCTGTTGATGGACGAGAAGCTGGGTGTCCGCCTGGCGCGGCAGCGAGGTTTTGCGGTAACCGGTACGCTGGGTATATTGGTGCAGGCCGCCCGGCGCGGTGCGGTCGATATCGACGAAGCGATCGCGCGCTTGGGGGCGACGAATTTCCGTTGCCGGCCAGAGCTGTTCGAAAAGGCTCGCCAGCGTGCGCGCGAGAGAAGCTATTAAATCTGGATCTCAGCATCGCGGCGGCGCCGATCGGAAGTTTCACGTTGACGGGGTTGCCGGTTCCTGCGAAATCCGCGTTCCAGCCGACGGCGCCAAAGCATACTTTCTTGCCGCAGAGCGGTATGGCCATCACCAGGCTCGCGCAATTCACAATGCACTTGAAGGGGGAAATCCTCCAATCGAAAATGAATACCATCCTATTAGCAGCCGCTGGTACAGGTAAGAGACACCGTGGTAGCCCCCCCCGGGCTGACGGTGCCGGAGGCCGTTCCACTCACCGGTAGGGTCTGAGTCTGGCTGCAGGCGGTCACTGAGAGTGTGGCACTCCAATCGCCCGACACGCTTCCGCCGCTGGTCGCCAAAGAGGGAACGGCGGGACTGACGGTGACAGTAGCTGTTAAGGTAGCTGTCCAATTACTACTGGTGCTGCCACTACGGCACAACAGCGTTCCACTGCCGTTCCCGCCCCCAGAATAGACCGTTTGGGATGAAGAACTCACGCCAGTCGCAGTGATAGGCAGACTGCCGGTGGCGGAGTTGTCGAAAAGTTCTGTTCCAGCCAGCGACCCGCTGACCGAAGTGGCGGTGCCCGTTAAGACAAGCGGGTTGTTGTTCCCGCCACCACCCCCTCCGCCGCCGGAGATGGCAAGAGTCAGCGTGACAGCGCCCCCTGGGCTGACGGTGCCGGACACCGTTCCAGACAGCGTTTGGCTCTGGGTGGAACCGCAGACGGTTCCTGAGAGGGACGTACTCCAAGTTCCAGATACGGTTCCGCCGCTGGTCGCCAGAGAGGGAACGGCGGGACTGACGGTGGCAGTAAAGGAGGAAGCGGTAGCTGTCCAAGTACCACTGTCTGTTCCGCACTGCACTAGTCCGCCCCCCGCCCCGGTCCCAGTATAGACCGTTTGGCCGCCGGAACTCGCGCCTGTCGCAGAGATAGACACAGCTGAGGTGCCCGAGAAGTTGTTGAAAAGCAGAGAGGTAACGGTTACTCCAAACAGCGGCCCGTTCACCGATTGGGCATTACCCCGCAAGACAACCGGGGGGAGCCCGATAGGGCCGCCAATATTGATTGTGGTAGCGCCGCCCGCGCTGACGCTGCCCGTGACCGCTGGAGACGCCGCAAGGAAACCCAAGTTCTGAATCGAGCCGCAGAAGTTTAATGAGCCCGAGGGAACATTGTAGTTGCCATTCAGGATTCCGCCGTTGGTCGCCAGGGACGTAACGGTGGGATTGACGCGGATGGCAAGTGAAATGTTCGCTGTCCAATTACTGGTACTTCCGTCTGCACACTGCCCCGTTCCACTTCCGGTCAGATTCCCAGAGTAAACCGTTTGGGTGCCGGAAGCGGAGGTCACGCCTGTCAGAGAGACAGGCACGCCGCCGGTGACCGGGCTGCCTAGCTGTCCGTTGAAGAGGCAGATTCCGGGTATCGTGCCGGTGAGCGAAGTGGCCGTACCCTGTAAGGCGAAACCCTGGCAGAAGTTCCCGCCCCCCCCGCCGTTCCCAGAAACGGCCATCCCGACGAGGTTGCTCTGCTTCCCACCTATGCTCAGCGCCACGGTAGCGAAACCACCCCCAGATGCGCCCTGCGGAACCTGTGCATTGACCTGGTAAAGGCCCACGAAGCCGGGCGACATTCCGGAGAAGCTCACCGTCGCCGGTATGCCTCCGATGGTGACCCGTGGAAGGGTCACGGTTGGTTGGCCGGAAGCCGCCTGCCCGGTGGCGGGCGGGTTGGTCACGGCTCCCAGGCCGGTGGTGAAAATGCTGATGAACTCACCGGGGTTGGCCGGCCGCGCTTGCGCTCCGCTGATGCTGCCTCCGGGTGCTGCGAAGATGCTGGTGTTCGCGATCAGAATTGCGCCATATCCATTGTTGATTGCGAATATGCCGGGGGAGGAGGGGCCGATAGGGACTGTCACCGGGGCGCTCTGCTGGCCGGCAACAGTGACCACCGCCGAGGCGGTAGTGCTCCCCGCCAGCTCCAGAGGAATTTGGACGTTGAGCTGGCCCGGAAAGGAGGAAAACATGGGGGCGGAAAACCCGTTGAACGTAACGCTGGCTCCGCCGAGCGTGGTGATCAGCCTCCCGTTGCTCCCGAAAGCCGAGAATGGATTTCGCGTGCCATCGTTCAAGCCGGTCCCGAAGATGGCCGCGATCGTGCCAGGAGCGAGGGCATTGACGCCGGGCGCGAAGCTGGCATTATTAACCACGCCGTTCGCTGAGATTACCGGCGCCGCCGCAGCCGGCCTCGCCGTCGCCAAGAACATACTGAGCAAAAGAAGAAGGAATAATTTTTTCATGATACTCGTCTCCGGCCCGCTCGCTCAAATTGGATCATCCACACGCGATGTTTTTTAGCCGGAATTACTTTTTGGGTCCTCCGGCGGGTAATATTATCCGGGATTTCCATTATGGGCTTCCCAGTCGGTTGGAGTATACACCCGACGACCTCTGGGTGGGCAGTTGCAGCCCGATTTTTTCGCGCCGGCGCCCCTGGCCACCTAAAACCACGAGTTCCGACCGGCCGGGGTAGGGGCGCGCACTCGGACAGCCTCTTCCCGTTGAATTGAAAGCCGATCAACCCGTCCGTCCCGCTCCCTCAATCTTTTACCGACTCCGCATCCCCCGTGGCGCCCTGACGATTCGCGAGAGGAGTCTAGGCTCTCCTTGCTGTAACATGTCGGGGAGCGTCGCATAGAGTGGGTTTCTACGACGATGGACCTTGCAGGAAGACGCGTGCGGTATGGCCGACAGATCCGTTGAGTCCGTGATGGCTGAAATCCGCAGGCGGCTTGAATTGCTGGAGCAGAGCTTGCCCACCCGAGTTGATGCGATGGCGGTTTCGGAGACGGCTAAAATTCCGTTCAAAGCACTGTGGTACCGGGAAGCCTTGACCTGGAGAATGGCCGAATTGGGCCGCAGCGCATTCGAACACTTTCAGACAAGTACATTTGCTTCCGCCATCCTTCTAACGCGCGCGGTCGTGGAGACCAGCGCGGCTCTTTGGTACTTTTGTTCCCAGGTTGCAACGGCGGTCGAGTCCAGAGGGGTGGGCACAGTTGTTGAATCACTCACGAATGCTGATAATGGGCAGCAGGTCGGATCCAGAACTGCCAAAAGCAATCAACGTGCTAACCTTCGTGGATCGGGTGGACAAAGACATCGAAGGCTTCCGCAATCAGTACGATTTGCTCTGCGAATTTGCGCATCCGAACTGGGCTGGGACGGTTTTGTTGTACTCCAAGCTTGACATTCAAAACCTCTGGACGGATTTTGGTGCGAATATTCGGGGAGGGGACGGCGCGAGGGTGACGGGCGTGATGAATCTCAGCGTGGCTCTGGCAATGTTCGAGAGAAGTTATAACCGCATCTCTGACCTCATGCCCCGTTTCATCGCTCTTTGCGAGGATGAAATGAAGTCCATGAGTCCCAAGGGTTCCGGTGCGTAGTGTCACCTCAAGGGCTTAAACTACAGAAAACAAAAGCTTTGAAGACTCCGTCGCAGATCTGCGACGGAGATTGACGACCCCTCATGCCCCCGGCCACGCCCCCAGCAGACGCCGCACCAGCACCAGTTCTCCCAAGTGGTAGGCGTTGTGATCCCACCAGCAGGACCTCCCGCAGAATCGTCTGGCCGTCGCCGTGGGGAAGCGGGCAAACAGATCCGTCTTGGGATTCTCGACGAGCTTCTGCATAGCCTAGAGATCCGCGCGAAAGGCCTCGACGCTCCGGCTCCACGCGGCGGCGTTCGGCGGCGCGGCGGTCGCCCGCCGAAGCGGATGACGCTCCACCACCGCTTTTCAGAAATATCTCAGCAAAACTCAATCTTCTTTAAAGGATATCGGCCCGCCACCGGTGGTGTACTGGCTTCGGCAGCAACAACGTCCTTAGGAGGAAACATTATGCCTCAGTGGAGGCCCGATCAGAGCTTTTATCCTTCGCCTAAGATGGCGATGGAAGCGACGCCGGAAAAGATTGCTTACGTCTCCCTGCTGAACTCGCAGGAGGGCGGCGCGGATGCTATCGGCGTCCTCGATGTAGACCCCGCTTCCGACCGTTACGGCCGGCTCGTTTCGCGGGTCGAGATGCCCCACGCCGGAGACGAGCTGCACCATTTCGGATGGAATGCCTGCAGCTCGTGCCTGTGCCCGAACTCGCCTCACGCGCACATGGAGCGGCGCTATCTGATAGTGCCGGGTCTGCGCTCCTCGCGCATCCACATTCTCGATACCAAGCCGGACCCGCGCAACCCGCGCATCGTCAAGGTGATCGAGCCCGAAACCGTGATGCGCGCCACCGGATACAGCCGCCCGCACACCTCCCACTGCGGGCCGGACGGCATCTATCTCAATGCGCTCGGCAGCGTGACCGGGGACGGGCCGGGCGGCATTTTCATGATGGATCCGGAAACCTTCGAGCTCCAGGGCCAGTGGGAGTGCGAGCGCGGGCCGCAATACCTGACCTACGATTTCTGGTGGCATTTGGGTCACGACACGATGATCACTAGCGAGTGGGGCACTCCGAACATGATCGAAAACGGCGTGAATCCCGAATTGCTGCTGGCCGGCAAATATGGCCACGCGCTGCACGTGTGGGACCTGCATAAGCGCCGTCACCGGCAGGTGCTCGATTTGGGCGCGGAGCAACAGATGGTCCTGGAGCTGCGGCCGGCCCACGATCCGAACGCGACCTATGGCTTTGCCGGCGTGGTGACGTCATTGAAGGATCTATCGGGCTCGGTCTGGCTGTGGTACCGGGAAGGCTCGAATGGCGCCGGCACGTGGAAGGTGCGCAAGGTGATCGAAATCCCGGCCGAGCCAGCCGAAGCCGCTCAACTGCCGCCACTGCTGCAAGGCTTCAAGGCCGTGCCGCCGTTCGTTACCGACATCAACCTTTCCCTGGATGACCGGTTTCTGTACGTCTCCTGCTGGGGTACCGGGGAGCTGCGGCAATACGACGTCTCCGATCCGCACAAGCCCGTCCAGACCGGCGCGGTGAAGCTCGGCGGCATGGTGCGGCGGCAGGCCCACCCCAATCGGCCCCATGACGCTCTGAACGGCGGCCCGCAAATGGTGGAGCTGAGCCGCGACGGGCGCCGCATTTACCTCACGAACTCGCTCTATCGCGCCTGGGACGACCAGTTCTATCCGGACGGCGTGCGCGGCTGGCTGGCGAAACTCGACGCGGCTCCGGGAGGCGGCCTCCAGTTGGATTCGAAGCTGTTCCTGGAATTCAATGCCATGCGGCCCCACCAGGTGCGCCTCGAAGGGGGCGACGCCTCTTCCGACTCCTACTGCTTCTCGTGAGGCGCATATGACGGGCGAAATGACAATGTCGGTGTCGTCTGGCGTCATACTTCTGATGCTGGGCGCGTTTCACGGCATCAATCCCGGCATGGGCTGGCTCTTCGCGGTGGCGCTCGGAATGCAGGAGCGCCGCCGCGCCGCGGTCTGGCGGGCGTTGCTGCCGCTCGGAGTGGGGCATGCGCTGGCCGTGGCGGCCGCGGTGGCTATAGCGCTGCTCGCCGGCGCGGTTATACCGATCCGCGATCTCCGCTGGCCGGTGGCCGGCATTCTGCTGGCGCTGGGCGTCTCCCGGCTGTTCCACCACCGTCATCCACGCGGGACGGGCATGCGCGTGGGAAGCGGCGGCTTGACGCTGTGGTCCTTCCTGATGGCCTCCGCCCATGGCGCGGGCCTGATGGTGGCGCCGGTATTCCTGAAGATGGCGACCGTGGAGGCCGCGGCCTCGCCGTCCTGTCATGCCGTGAAGACCTCGGCGCCGGCGGCTGCTCTGCTGGCGAGCGGGGTGCACGCCATGGGATATCTGCTGGTCACCGCGGTAGTCGCGCTGCTCGTATTCGAGAAACTCGGGGTCGGCATGCTGCGCCGGGCGTGGTTCAACCTCGATTTGATCTGGGCCGGGGCGCTGATTGCCACCGGCGTTCTGACGCTGGCCGTGTAAGGGAGGCGGAGACCTCTCAGAGCAGCGCCCGGCGGACCGCTTCCGAAGCGAGGAACTGCCGGCGGAGGCTGTCTTCGACGAGCGAGTCCGCCAGGTTGCAGAGCACGTGACGGCAGCGGCTGCGATAGTGCTCGGCCAGGCCGGTGTCGCGGAAAGCGGAGGCCATGTCGGCCGCGGCCAGCAGGACGGTCCATTCAATCGTCGGGCAGCGGTGCCGTTCGAGAATCCGCAGAGCCGCATCGTACTCCTGCCGGGCATCGGTAAACCTTTCCTCGGCGACCGCCACATCGCCCAGGATCTTATGCGCGCGCGCCAGGTGCTTCCGTGCTTTGCGCGGGGTGGCCAGCGCGACCGACTCGGCGGCGTGGCGCCCGGCCTCTTTCGAATCGCCGCGAGCGAGTGCGTACCGGCCCAGCTCCGCCTTCGTCCGGATGTTGTAGCGCCATCGGAACCACAGGTCCGTCTCAAAAATCTCTCCGGCGCGGCGCAGGTGGTCCCGCGCCCGGTGCGGTTCGCCCAGCGCGAGGTAGTCGGCGGCGAGGTTGACATGGGAATTGGCCTCCGGCTTGCCGTAGCCGCCCTCCCGAGCCGCCTTCGCTCCCTCGGCGTCGAAACGCAACGCGGTTTCGAAATCCTGCAATTCGCGGTACGCCCAACCGAGCGTGTTGGGATAGCGTGAGAGCCAGAACCGTTCCCCATTTCTCTCCGCCAGGCGCATGCCCTCGCGCAGGTCGCACAACCCCTCGGAGAGGCGGCCCTCGTTGAACCGCGCCATGCCGCGCACAAACAGGTTCAAGATGATGTAGTACGACAAACCCAAATCGCGCGCCTTCTGCAAGCACCAGTCCACGGCCTCGCCGGCGGATTGGTATTCGAGTCGCCAGGCGTGCAGCAATCCCGAGTAGCCCACCGCTTCGAGGGCGTGCACCGGCGGGCCCTGCCGGGCCAGCACCGGCGTGGCCCGGACGAATCTCTGCTCGGCCTCGGAGGTCGCTCCTACACACATCCGCTCCAGGCCGAGCACCAGCTCGGCCGAGGCCACCCCTACTTCCGATCCGGCCGCCTCGGCCACGGCTAGGGCGCGTTCGCCGTATTGCCGCGCCGTGTCGAGATGGATCTGATTGAAATGGGCAAGAGCCCCGGCGCAGATGGCATTTATCTGCGCCTCGCTATCCCCGAGGGCAGTGGCAGCCTTTTCCGCGAGCTCGAAATCGGCCACGGCGTCCGCGAACTTGGAAAGCACCAAATGGAGCTGCGCCACCTGCAGGGCCGCGGCCAGCACGGCAGAGTGGCGCGCTTTGCCCGGGAGCTTCTCCGCATTGACGATGGCTCTGCGGGACAGGTGCACGGCTTCTTCGTTCGCAAACAGCCGGGCCGCATTGCCGGCGGCGGTGACGAAAAAGGCAGCGGCCCGCTCGAAATCCCGGCCCGCCTCGAACAACAAAGCCAGTTGGGACGCCACGGCCGACGGTGACGCGCCGTAATGGCGGAGCAGGGCCTCGGCCGCCGCCTCGCTCCAGGCCATCTTTTGGCTGGGGGTCAGGGTATCGTCGATGGCGTGCTGGTAAAGGCTATGGGTGAAGGCATACGTCACCGCCAGACTGCCATCCGGAAGCTCCTTCGCAGCAATGTAGCGGACGAACGAATGCGCGCGATCGAGCCGGCGGAGCTTGGCCTCCACGGTAACGGCGTCGAGTTTCAGCACCTCCGCGACAACGCCGGCGTCGAACTCGTAGCCCTGCACGCTCGCGGCGCCCAGCAGCGCCAGCTCGTCCTGATCGAGGTGAGCGATGCGGCGCTGGACCATGCTGCGCACCGACTCGGGGAGATCGTGCTCCAGGGCCTCCAGCGATGCGCCGAGCGTGCCGCGCTCGCGGACGTGCCGGACCAGGTCCGTCATAAAGAGCGGATTGCCCTCGGTGCGGCGGTAAATGAACGCGGCAAAGTCCCGGGGCGTATCCTCGCGGGGAATTTGAAGAGCCAGATAATCCGTTACGTCCTCCAGGCTCAACAGCCCGATCTCGACCTCCCGGCAGAGATTTTGTTTCTGCAGCTCCTGCTGGACGGCGATGAACGGGTGCCGGCCAAGGATCATCTCCGACGGGCGATAAGCAACCAGCAGGAAGACGCGAGTGGACGCCAGCCTTCGCGAGAGATACGAGAGGAGATCCACGGTGGAGGCATCCGCCCAGTGCAGATCGTCGAGGAACAGCACCAGGGGCCGCAGGCGCGAGATTTCTTCGAACAGCGCCACCAGCTCGCGCTTCATCCGCTCGCGCGAAGCTATCTTGGCGTCGGCGCAGACCGCGGCAAAAGCCGGATCCGTCGAAGCCCACAATGGCGCGGTCTGCACGTACCAGGTGGGCGCTACCATCTTCATCAGCTCGCCGAGCGCCGCTCCCGCAGGGCCCGCGAGTAAGCTCTCCAGCGCCTCGAGCAGGGGGAGGTAGGCTTCGCTTCCCGCGAGGCGCTCCGAGCAGCAGCCCACTGCTACGACACAGTCTTCCTGACGGCCGGCCAGGTCCTCGAGGAAGCGGGCCACCAGCGTGCTCTTGCCAATCCCCGGCTCCCCGGCGATCGAGAGCACCAGGCCTCGACCCGCCGCGGCGGCCTCGAAGCCGGCGAACATCGCGGCGAGCTGTCTCCGGCGGCCCACGACGTGGCGCTCGGCCGGGGCTGCCGCCGGGGCGGCGGCGGGCTCGGCTGCGAGCGCCGCCCGGACAGCCTCCAGCCGTTCCTGCCAGTGGCCCTCCGGCGGCGGCGAGCCGGAGGCCTGCGCCGCCATCGCGGGAACCGCGCCCTCCACCACCCGGACCTCGGTGACGAAACGATAGCCCTGCGTGGGTACGGTCTGGATATGTTGTTCGCCGCCCCGTTTTTCTCCGAGCGCCTTTCGCAGCACTGTCAAGTTATGGGCGAGATTGCCCTCCTCGACGATCGCATCGGGCCAGACCGCCTTGAGGAGCTGATCCTTCCCCACGAGGTGGCCGTGATTCTCCACGAGCACGCGAAGCGTGTCAAAGACCTTCGCTCGCAGCTCTATCGGCTGACCCGCGCGGAGCAGACGGCGTTCTGCGACCTCCAGGCGAAACGCGCCGAATTCATAGACCGCCTCGCTCCCTTTTTCGGGCACGGATTCATTATGACTGGTTGGACCAACCGTGTTCATGTAATTGGGGCCGACCTCAGGCCGGACTAGTCGGAAATGCTATCACGCCCGCAGCCGGTATGGTGACCCCCACCGTGCCGCAGGGACACTTAGGGGGTTAGGTATGTAATTGATGGAAAACAAATGCCTTAAACTCAGCCGCAAATTTGCGGCTGAGATCGGCCACCCGTTAAGCCCTCGGCCACGCGCCCAGCAGCCGCCGCACCAGCACCAGTTCTCCCAAATGGTAAGCGTTGTGATCCGCCACCAGCAGGGCCTCCCGCAGAATCGTCTGGCCGTCGCCGTGGGGAAGCGGGGAGAACAGATCCGTCTTGGGATTCTGGACGAGCTTCTGCACGGCTTTGAGATCGGCGCGAAAGGCCTGGACGCTCCGGGTCCACGCGGCGGCGTTCGGCGGCGCGGCGGACTTCGGCCAGTAACCCGCCGGAAACTCCGGCGAGACGTACTTCGGGTTCCGGCTGAACTCGAGGATGTCCCACTGCGCGATGCGCAGGTGTTCGACGATCTCCCAGGGCGAGTGCTCGGCGCCCGGCGGTTTGGCCCCGCGCAGCTTGGCGGGCAACCCGGCGATCGCGTGGTCGAAACCGGCGTGCGCCCCGCCGTCGCGGAGCAGATAGAGCAAGTGCTTGCGTAAAGCTTGGTCCGTATTCATCAAGTGATCTCCCGCAGCAGGGCGTCCCAGGCGGCCGCCTCGCGTCGCGGATCGAACAGCGGCGCGAGCCGCGCACACCACGATTTCATGTTCGCATAGAAGGCGCGGTCGGTTTCCGCGCGCGTGAGTAGCCCGGCCAGCGCCTTCGTATCGCCCACCGGGAAGTAGCCGGGATAGCCGGGTCCCAGCAGTCCGACCGCGCCGGGAATGCGAGACGCCAGGACGGGCACCTGGTCCACGGCCGCTTCGGAGATCACGTTGCCGCCGCCTTCCATCACCGAGCTTGAAACCAGCAGGCGGCTGCGCGCGATGATCCGGCGGGCCTTCCACCGCGGCGCCTCGCCCAGCCAGCGGTACCGCGGATTCCGCGCCTCTTCTCTCCGCGCGAGGCGGGCCATTTCGCGGTTCATCGCGATTCCCACCTGTACCACCCGGACCCGCGAGGACTCGGGCAGCAGCCGGCTCGCCAGCGCCGCGCGGAAAGGGTCCTTCACCTCGCGCAGGTGTCCGACCACGCAGACGTCGAAATGGCGGCGCGACGGCCGGTGCGGTCCGGGCGTGCGGCGCGCCGACTGGTAGATGATCCGCAGCTTGCCGCGTATCCGCCCGCTCAGCTCGCGCGCTGCGAGTGGTTGCAAAGCTACCAGCCGGTCGGCGAGTTCCACGGCGCGTTGCGCGCGGGGGTCCCGCGCCAGGTCGCGGTAGAGATCCGTGCCGGTGAGCGCGACAATCACCGGCCGTCCCGGATGCGCGGCGGCGTACTTGAGCACCGCGCCCGCGCTGCGCGAGGCGTGCAGCGCGATCAGCAGGCAATCCCCGCCTTCGTAGTGCTGCGTGATCGTTACGCGATGGCCCAGCTCGCGCAGGATCCGGGCCCAGCGCAACGCGGTCACCCTGTTACCATAGAGGCTGCGCGCCGGCGCAGGACATATCATTCAGATCTGCATTTTCTTATGCAAGCCTCGGAGCTGATTTCCATGCTCACGGACGCGCGGCGCCGGACCCTGGAGCTCCAGGCCGACCTCAGCGACGAGCAGATGCGCGTACCGCAGCTCCCCATTATCAACCCCATCGTCTGGGAATTGGGGCACGTCGCCTGGTTTCAGGAGAAATGGGTGCTGCGCCACCTGCGCGGCGAGCCGCCGGTCCGTCCCGACGCCGATGCGCTGTGGGACTCCGCCGCCGTCGCCCACGACGACCGCTGGCAGCTTCCGCTCCCCGCCCGCGCCCAAACGCTCGCCCACTTGCAGGAGACCCTCGACCGCGCCATCGCCCGGCTGCCCGTCGGGGACGTGCCGGACGAGGCGGCGTACTTCTACTGGCTCGCCGTCATGCACGAGGACATGCACGGCGAAGCGTTCACCTACACGCGCCAGACCCTCGGCTACGCGGCGCCGGGTCCGGCGGTGGCGGCGGAGCCTCCGGCGCCGGCGACCCCCGTCTCGGGCGATGTATTTATCCCCGGCGGCGAGTTTCTGCTGGGCGCCGCGCCGGGCGTCACCTTCGTCTTCGACAACGAGAAGTGGGCCCATCCCGTGCAGGTGGCGCCGTTCTCGATCGCTCGCACCCCCGTCACCAACGGCGAATTCGCCGCCTTTGTGGACGACGAGGGCTACCAGCGCCACGATCTCTGGAGCGAGGAAGGCTGGGCCTGGCGGCAGCACGCCGGAGCGGAGCACCCGCTCTATTGGTCCCGCGAGGGCGGCCGCTGGTTCCGCCGCCACTACGACCGGACGGTGCCGCTCGGCGCGAACCTGCCGGTGATTCACGTCAACTGGTACGAGGCCGAAGCGTACTGCCACTGGGCCGGACGCCGCCTGCCCACCGAGGCCGAATGGGAGATGGCGGCCTCGCGCGAGCCGGCGTCCACACGGAAGCGCGCGTATCCTTGGGGCGACCGTTCCCCTTCGCCGCAGCGCGGTTTTCTCGATGCCCGCAGCGTGGGATGTGGTCCGGCCGCGGCGTTCCCGCAAAGCGACAGCGCATTCGGCTGCCGCCAGATGCTGGGCAACGTCTGGGAGTGGACCGCTTCCGACTTCCGCCCTTATCCGGGCTTCGTCATCGATCCTTATAAGGAATACTCGGAGCCCTGGTTCACGCCCGCGTACAAAGTCCTGCGCGGCGGCTGCTGGGCCACGCGCTCGCGGCTGATCCGCAATACGTGGCGCAACTTTTACACGAAGGACCGCCGGGACATCTTTGGGGGCTTCCGGACGTGCCTGCTGTCGGTCGATTAAAAGGCGGGCGGCGGGGGGGGGGGGGGGC
>JBGPDC010000011.1:0-48680 GCA_041482115.1 Terriglobia bacterium
AAGCTCTTCGCCTTCTGGAGGCGTCCGAAGTCCGACGCGTCGAGCACCCACATCCCCGCCGTTTTTTTCCCCTGCGTAAGGGTTTGGTTCGCCACCGCCAGCACGTTTCCCGAAAGGCCGAGCGAGTTGCAGCGCGTCGTGCCCGGCGAAGGCGATGGAAGCTGGTTGATCAGCACGGGATTCTCGGGACGTGTTACGTCCACGATGCTCAGGCAGGTCTTTTGACCCTCATGCGCGAGATACAGGACGCGGCGGCCATCCGGCCACTGTTGGATCACCAGCCCCTCGCCCCCGTCTCCGTTGCCATTGAGGTCGTTGTGACCGACGAGGACCACATTCCTCGCTTCCACGGAGGTCTGGGCGCGGAGCGCAGCACTCACCAAGACCAGTCCGAGCGCCCACGGGAGACTTCCGTTCCTCCTCATCCTCATCGTCCACCTCCTGAGTGTCTCCGATTTTACCGCCGCTGCCGGAGGTAAAATACAGATATGGAGAAAGCGGTCCGAATCTTTCGCAGCCACCAGGAAGCGGACGACGCCGATCGGGAGTACTTCGAGCGTCTGACTCCTCAGCAGCGGCTGGATATTTTCCTGGAAATACTCTCGCGGGGGAGGTCTGGCGATGAGGCTGACGAAAGACTTGAGAGAGTTTATCGAATTGTTAAGCTCTCGGAGAGTTGAGTACGTTTTGGTGGGGGCCTACGCCATGGCCTATCACACCCGGCCGCGCTACACCGAGGATATTGACATCCCGGTACGGCCCTCTCCGGAAAACGCCACGCGCCTCGAAAACGTCATCCGGTCCTTTGGTTTCGCGTCCCTCGGGCTAAACGCCGCCGATTTCCAACAGCCGAACCAAGTCGTGCAACTGGGCCAGCCCCCTAATCGCATCGACATTCTCACCACCATCAGTGGCGTCTCGTTCGAAGAGGCGTGGCAGGACCGGCAGTTTGGCGAGCTCGATGGCCTAACCGTGCCGCTCCTCAGCAAGGCTTGCCTGATCCGGAACAAGCGAGCCTCCGGCCGTGCGAAGGATCTGGAAGATCTGAAGCGGCTGTCTTAGCCCCCCGGTGCGCCCCGCTCAACTCACCGACGCTACCGCGATCAGGGCCATGAAGAAGCACCCGGCCAGGAACAGGATCCGAAGCATAATCTCCATTGTTTTGCCATCCCGCGCGCCCCGGGGTGGAGGTCCCGTCAAGAGTTTGTCAAGAAACTGTGGACCCCGCTCCGGCCCTCCCCCCGGGGTGTAAACTGGACCATATGTGGCGGAACGCCTCCGGGCTGTCCAAGTCCCTGCTGGCGCTGCTCGTCGCTGCCGCGCTCGTGCCGGGCGCCATCCTTGCCTACTGGCAGTATAAGTCTCTGCTGGAGGTAGAAGACCAGACCCGGCAGACCCTGGTCAGCAATCTGCGGCAGGCCCTGGTTGGGGTGCGCGTCGAATCGGGAAATGACTTTTCCCAGTGGCTCCGCACGGCCCTTTCCGGCGTACAGAATCACGACTGGCTCGCCCGCCGCGATCTGGGCCGCATCGAGACCCTGGCCGAGTTTACCCGCAAGATCTGCCCGCACCTCAGCCTGTTTTTCGCCACCCGCAGCCGCGGCCCCGGCCAGCCGCTCGAGGTTTTCGTATTCCGGCCCGGCCCCGACCGTGTCAGCCTCGAGCTTAACGAAGAGGACGGCGCCGTCCCCGCCATTCCCACCATCCTCCGTTCCTTGCAGGAGACGCCGAACACGATTTACTACTCGGTCTACGCCGACATCGACGGTGACCGCCACCAGGTTTTCGTCCACCGCGTCGACACCCAAACCGAGAAAGGTCACACCACCCGCAATATTGGGTACTACGGCTTCGCCATCCCGACCCGCGTCCTGGCCCAGGACTACTTCCCGGTCATGCTGAAGAAGCACCTGGCCCGGCTGACCCTGGCAGGCGGCGCGCAGCCAGCCACGGAGGCGGTGGGCGCCGTCTTCGACGAAAATGGGAAGCCCCTGTGCTCCTCGCACCCCGGCGCCCAGGTGCAGTACGTGGCGAGCGAGCAGCTCGACCATGAGCACGGCGTCTTGCCAGGGTGGACGATTCATGCCGGGTTTGCCGGCGATCCCCTCGGACCGGCCCGCGCCCGCCTCATGCGGCGTCTCGGCCTCACGCTCGCCATCACCGCCGTCATGCTGGGGGGCATCCTGCTCATCGGCATCGCCGCGGCCCGCGAGATGCGGCTGTCGCGCGCCAAGTCGGAGTTCGTGGCCAGCGTCTCGCACGAGCTGAAGACGCCCCTCTCGCTGATCCGGGGGTTTGCCGAGACCCTGCATATGAACCGGCTGGCCAGTCCCGGCGACCGCGAGGAGTACTTCCGCATCATCGAAACCGAGATCCTGCGGCTCTCGATGATGATCGACCGGATTTTGGAGTTCTCCAAAATTGAGGTCGGCCTGAAGCGCTACCAGCCCCAGGCCACCGATGTAGCCGGCGTGGTCGAGGAGACCCTGGCGCACTTTTCCTACGAGCTCGAAAAAGGCGGCTTTCGCGTGGAGCGGCGCGTCGAGGAGCCGCGCCCGCGCGCCCAGGTGGACCCCCACGCCCTCACCCAGGCCCTGCTGAATCTGCTGAGCAACGCCATTAAGTATTCCGACGCCGACCGCTACATCGGGGTGCGCGTGATGCGGAACAATGGTCACGTCGAAGTGTCCGTTTCCGATCACGGCATCGGCATCCCGTCCGCCGATCAGTCCCGGGTGTTTGAAAAGTTCTATCGCACTCGCACGGGGTCCGCCAAAACCAACGGCGCCGGCCTGGGACTCGCCCTGGTCCGGCACTTCGCCGAGAGCCATGGCGGCTCGGTGCGCGTTTCGAGCGCCGAAGGGCGGGGCAGCACCTTCACGATTCTCCTGCCGGCCGATTCCGCGTCGAAGAACTGATGCCCTCCAAGCGCATCCTGCTCGTGGAGGACGAGCCAGCCATGGTCCGGCTGCTGAAGGATAACCTCGTCTACGAGGGGTATCAGGTCGCCGTGGCCACCGACGGCGAAAGCGCCCTCCACATGGCGTTCTCCGAAGCCCCCGACCTGATCCTGCTCGACATCATGCTGCCCAAGCTCGACGGCCTGAGCGTCTGCCGGAAGCTGCGGGAGCGGCGCCTCGAAACGCCCATCCTGATGCTCACCGCTCGCAACCTCGAGCAGGACAAGGTCACGGGCCTCAAGATCGGCGCCGACGACTACCTCACCAAGCCCTTCAGTCTCGCCGAGCTCCTCGCCCGCACCGAGGCCATCCTCCGCCGCACGGGCCAGAACCGGGTAGAAACGTTCCAGTTCGGAGAGGTCTTCGTCAACTTCAGCTCGTTTGAACTGACCAAGCGGGACCAAAAAGTCGATCTTTCCCCCCGCGAATTCCAAATTCTCCGTTACATGATCGAACGCCGCGGCCAGGTCATCAGCCGCACCGAGATGCTCGACCGCATCTGGGGCTATGACGGCCAGGCTCTCACCCGCACCGTCGATAGCCACATCGCCAACCTTCGCCAGAAGATCGAAGACCACCCCGCCGAGCCCGCCTACATCCAAACCGTTCACGGCATCGGATACAAGTTCACGGCGTAAGTTGATCGGGATTGGCAGGTTACCACCACAGAGTGGTGGTTCTATTGATTTCTGTAACAAGTTATACAAGAAACCGGATTGCCAGCCAGCCCTGTGCCTCTTAAGCCTTTGGTTTCAATGACATAAATAATGGAAGCCTAATTGCCCATTAACCGAGGGATTAATCCTGGTTTGGTATTTCATTTTTGATTTTGATGGATAGCCCGAGTCGAGACCCGGGCATCGGTTCAGGAGGAGAGTCCATGAAATTTCTTGTCACTTTGGCGGTTGCGCTGGTTTTGATGGCGGCCGGGGTCGTACCGGGTTTCGGACAAGCGACCGACGGAGTCCTGGTCGGTGTTCTGAGCGACCAGAGCGGCGGCGTCATCCCTAATGCCACGGTCGAGTTGCAGAACCAGGCCACGGGCGTGAAGCTCACCACCACGACGAGCGCCGGCGGGGCGTACCGTTTTAACAATCTGCCCGTCGGCCTCTACACCATTACGGGACGGGCCGGCGGCTTCACCGAGGCGGGCCTGAAGAACGTGCAGGTCGAGCTGAACAAGACCGGGACCGCCAACCTGACCTTGCAGGTCGGGACCGTGGCGACGACCCTGGAGGTCTCCGAGTCGTCGACGCTGATCGACACCACGACGGCGCAGGTGGGCTCGACTTTTGAATCCCGGCAGTCCGTGGACCTCCCGCTCGCCAACCAGCCCCTGGGCGTGCTGAACCTGTCGCTGCTGAGCGCGGGCGTGGGGTCGAGCGGCGGCTACGGCCTTGGGGAAGGACCTTCGATCGGCGGCCAGCGGCCGCGCAACAACTACTTCGCGATCGAGGGCGTGGACAACAACCGCAAGGACGTGACCGGCCACAACGTCAATGTGCCGAACGAGGCGGTGGAGAGCTTTACCATCCTGCAGAACCAGTTTTCGGCCGAGTTCGGGCAGTCCAACGGCGGGCAGTTCAATACCGTCATCCGTAGTGGCACGAACGAGTTCCACGGCTCTGGCTTTGAATACCTGCAGAACAAGAAGCTGAATGCGAACGATGAAAACCTCGCCCGGCAGGGTATCGGCTGCAGCGCACCGAGCTGCCAGCCGAAGCCGCGTTACGACCAGAACGAATTCGGAGGCGCGATCGGCGGGCCGATCATCAAGAACAAGCTCTTTGCTTATGGCTTGTATGAGTACAATCCGCTGGGCCAGGCCCCTTCGCCTTCGTCCGCGACGTTCGCTCCGACGGCGGCCGGCTACGCCACGCTCTCGGGGCTTTCGGGAATCTCCCAGACCAACCTGGGCGTCTTAAAGCAGTACCTGCCGGCGGCCCCCTCCGCTTCCGGTGCTCCAGTCGTAGTGAACGGGACGACGATTCCGATCGGAGTCTTCCCCATCAACGCGCCCAATTTCCAGAACAACACCAACTGGCTGGTGAGCGTCGACTACAACATTTCGGACCGGGACAGCCTGCGGGCGCGCTACATCAGCAACAAGCGGACCGGGTTCAGCCCCGAGGCGCTGGCGACGCTGCCGTCCTTTTACACCCAGCGGCCGATCACCGGCAAGCTCTTTACGTTATCGGAGTATCACACCTTCGGCCCGCACCTGACCAACGAGTTCCGGGCGAATTACAACCGCTACAACGATTCGATTCCTTCGGGACCGACCGACTACTACGGGCGCGGCGACTTCACCTTCCCGGGCCTCGACATGTTCCCCAATATCACGATCGACGACATGTCACTGCAGCTCGGGCCGTACGATCAGGGCCCCTCGTCGGTGATTCTCAATACCTACCAGGCCGTAGACAACATGATCTGGACGAAGGGCCGGAATACGGTGAAATTCGGCGGCGACTTCCACAAGTACATCGCCCCCCAGAACTTCATCCAGCGGGTCCGGGGCGACTATGGCTACAGCAGCTTGGAGCAGTACCTGAAGGACCTGACGCCGGACACGCTGGCGGAGCGCAACATCGGCGGAGTCCCCTACTCGGGTAACCAGATCAATACCTACTGGTTCGTGAACGACGAGATCCACCTGCGGCGCAATCTCACGGTCAACGTGGGGGTCCGGTACGAGTACAAGGGCATCACGGCGAGCGACAAACTGCACTCGTTGAATGCGCTGTCGAGCGTGCCGGGATTGATCACGTTCAAGGCGCCGGAACCGCAGAAGCGGAACTTCGCCCCGCGCCTCGGCATCGCCTATTCGCCGGGCCGCAGCGGTCTGACCTCGGTCCGCGCCGGTTTCGGGATCGGCTACGACGTGCTGTTCGACAATTTCGGGTTGAACGCCACGCCGCCGCAGATTTCTTCGACCGTGGATGCGAATATCACCTCGAACGCGCCGAACTTCCTGCAAAAGGGCGGCATCAAGTCCGCGCTCGGGCCGACCCCGACTTTGTCGGTGGCCGAAGCACGGGCGGCAACGTCGGCCCATCTTCCCGACCAGTTGCTGCCGTATTCGATCAACTGGAATCTGGGCGTCTCACACGTCTGGCACCGCGACTACGTGTTCGAAGTCCGCTATCTCGGCACCAAGGGCGTGCACCTCTACACCCAGAACCGGCTGAATATCATCGCGCCGGTGACGGCGACCCGCAACCTTCCGACGTATCTCCAGCGGCCTTCCCAGGCCACGCTGGACAGCCTCCCGCTGACCCTCAACGACTTGCGGGCCCTATCCAACATCAAGCCGGAATACGACGCCAACGGCTTAAACGGGAACAACATAGTGGAATTCACATCGCGCGGCAACTCGACTTACCACGGTCTGGCGATGGAAGCTACCCGGCGGTTCTCGAACAGCCTGATGTTCAAGGGCGCCTACACCTGGAGCCATGCGATCGACGATAGTTCGGCCGATCTGTTCTCGACCTATATCGCGCCGCGGCGTCCGCAGGATTTCCAGAACCTGGCGCCGGAAAAATCCACTTCGCTCCTCGACCACCGGCAGCGGTTCAGCTTCACGTGGATCTATGACCTGCCCTGGTACCGGCAGGATCACAACTGGTTCAAGAAGAATCTGATCGGCAACTACACGGTCAGCGGCACCTACCAGGTCGAGTCGCCGCAGTTTGGAACCGTGCAGAGCGGCGCCGATTCAAATCTGAATGGGGACAGCGCCGGCGATCGGACCATCATCAATGCCTCTGGCGACCTCACCAAGGGCAGCGGCGTCACGGCGCTGACTAACTCGGCTGGCAAGACGGTGGGTTATTTGGCCAACAATCCCTCGGCCGGCTACATCGTGGCGGGCGTGGGCGCTTATCCCAACGGTGGCCGAGAGACCTTGCCGCTGCGCGGTGGCAACAACTGGGACGTCTCACTGGCGAAGAAGTTCAACGTTACGGAGCGGGTCAAGTTTGAATTCCGGGCCAGCTTCTACAACTTCTTCAACCATCCCCAGTACACACCCGGCTATGTCAGCAACGTGCAGTTCAGCTCCAAGACCGACAACCGGAACAACTTCCTTCCCAACAGTGTGTTGTTCAACCGCCCCGATCTGGCGTACCTGAGCCACGCCCGCCAAATCTGGCTGGCCGGCCGGGTCACGTTCTAGCCCCTCTTCTTCCAAGCCTGGGCGCGCGTCCCGCGCGCCCAGGGCCTTCTTCCGTCAAAACGGGAACGAGTTAGTTGGGCTGACCGCCGTTGGTGCGGGAGCGAAGATAACGATCGACGGTCTGGGAAAGCCGGTCCACCGTTTGGCGGAGTTCTACCATCCCCTGACGATATTCAGCCATTGCCTGGCGGGATTCGATCTGGGCATCCGTCAAGATATTGAACTTCCCGGCGATCTCCTCCAGCCAATGGGCCATGGCGGCTTGGACGGCTTCGACATGGCTAAAGCGGTCGTCGCTGCGTCTTTCGAAACGAGTCAGTAACTCGGCGGCTACCGCGAGGTTGTCTTCGATTTTCCGGAAGCGAGCCTCGGCGTCGGGCGGCAACATGCTGGGATTATATCTTATGCCGGCCTCACCCGGTCCTCGGGCACTTCCACTTGGGTCAGGCTCTTGAAGGCGAACAGGAGCTTGACGAGATAGCGGGGCGGGTCGGTGGAGGTCTGGCGGACCACCGTGCCGATCGCGTCGGTGACGGCCGAGCCGAAGGCGACGTCGCCGAACATCATCCCGGCCAGGTTCAATCGCACGCGCTGTCCGGCCTCGAAAGCCATGTCATCGCCTCCGGAAGAAAGAGAAGAGCAAGGTAAGCAACAGGCTCAGCAATACACAGGTCACCAGCGGAAAGTAGAAGGTGACGTTCTTGCTGCGGTAGACGATGTCGCCGGGGAGCCGGCCGAGGCGGAAGAAGTTGTACTTTTCGAGCGCAGCGATTACCGCGCCGGCGCCGACGAGGATCAGTCCGAGGAAGATGATCCCGCGACCGAGATTCACAAGTCCATTTTAGCGAAGAAGTAGGAGATCTCGAAGGCGGCGGTCTCGGGGGCGTCGGAGCCGTGGATGGCATTGCGTTCGATAGAGGACGCAAAGCGCTTGCGGATGGTGTCCGCGGCGGCCTTGGCAGGGTCGGTCGCGCCCATGAGCGTGCGCAGCGCGTTAATGGCGTCCTCGCGCTCGAGCGCGATCGGCACGATGGGGCCCTCGGTCATGAACTTCACGAGGCTGTCGAAGAAGAACTTGCCGCGGTGGACGTGGTAGAAGCCTTCGGCTTCCGCCTGGGAGAGGCGAAGCATCCGCATGGCGAGGATGCGGAAGCCATCCTTCTCGAGGGCGGCGACGATCTCGCCGGTGTGGCCCTCGGCCACAGCGTCGGGCTTGAGGATGGTCAGGGTGCGTTCGAGAGCCATGCGCGGGTTCAGTTCCTTCCGAGTGCTTGGAGAGTAGTGGGGCCGATGTCGGCCGGGGTCTGGGCGATGTGGATGCCGGCCGCTTCCATGGCGCGCAGCTTTTCGGCCGCCGTGCCGGAGCCGCCGGAGATGATCGCGCCGGCGTGGCCCATGCGGCGGCCGGGAGGGGCGGTCTGTCCGGCGACGAAGCCGACGACCGGCTTGCGGACGTGCTCGCGGATGTAGGCCGCGGCCTGCTCCTCGGCGTTGCCGCCGATCTCGCCTATCATGACGATGGCAATCGTCTCCGGATCGTCGTTGAAGAGGCGGATAGCGTCGAGGAAGCTGGTGCCGATGATGGGGTCGCCGCCGATGCCGATGCACGTAGTTTGGGCGATGCCGAGTTTGGTGAACTGGCCGACGGCCTCGTAAGTCAGGGTGCCCGAGCGGGAGACCAGGCCCACTCCGCCCACGCCATCGGGCGGTTTGTGGATGTAGCCGGGCATGATGCCGAGTTTGGCCTTGCCCGGAGAGATGATGCCGGGGCAGTTGGGTCCGATGAGGCGGGTCGGGCTGCCTGCGAGGAACCGCCAGGCGTGGACCATGTCGCGCGCGGGGATGCCTTCGGTGATGCAGACCACGAGCGCGAGGCCGGCGTCGGCCGCTTCGAGGATGGCATCGGCGGCGCCCGGCGGGGGCACGAAGACCAGCGAGGCCGTGGGCCCGAGCTCGCGCACCGCCTGCGCGACGGTGTTGAAAACGGGAAGACCGAGCTGCCCCACCGTGACAGAAGACCCGCCCTTGCCGGGCGAGACCCCGCCGACGATCTTGGTCCCATACTGGAGGCACTGCTCGGCGTGGAAAGCGCCCTGCTTGCCGAACCCCTGCACGATGGCACGCGTGTTCTGATCGAGTAGGACGCTCATTTCGCCAGTTGGACCACTTTCTGCGCGGCGTCGAGCATGCCGTCGGCGACGGTGAAGTTGAGGCCGGACTCTTTCAGGATCTGGCGGCCTTTGTCGACGTTGGTGCCTTCGAGACGCAGCACAATGGGGACCTGGATATCGAGCTCGCGCGCGGCCGCGACGACGCCCGTGGCCAGGGTATCGACCCGCAGGATGCCGCCGAAGATGTTGATCAGCACCGCCTTGACGTTAGGGTCGGAGAGCAGGATGCGGAAGGCGTTCTTGACCTGCTCGGCGCTCGCACCGCCGCCCACATCGAGGAAGTTGGCCGGACTGCCGCCGGCGTACTTGATGATGTCCATGGTGGCCATGGCGAGTCCCGCGCCGTTGACCATGCAGCCGACCGTGCCGTCGAGCTTGATGTAGTTGAGGTTGAACTTGCTGGCCTCGACCTCGAGAGGATCCTCTTCCTTGAGGTCGCGCCACGCGGCCCACTCGGGATGGCGGAAGGCGGCGTTGTCGTCGAAGTTGATCTTGGCGTCGAGGGCGCAGACGCGGCCGTCGGCGGTGAGGATGAAGGGATTGATCTCGGCGAGCGAGGCGTCGGTCTCCTCGTAGGCGCGGGCGAGAGCCATCATCGCCGCCGCGGCGGTCGGGACGGAGGCGGCCGGGATGTCGATACCGAAGGCGAGGCGGCGGGCCTGGTAGGCCTCGAGTCCCGCGCCGGGCGCGATGGCTTCCCTGAGGATCAACTCGGGCGTCTTGTGAGCGACTTCTTCGATCTCGACGCCTCCGGCCTTGGAGGCCATGAAGACCGTCTTGCCTTGGGCACGGTCGAGGACGATGCCGAGATATAGCTCGCGCTCGATGGGGAGCGTTTCTTCGACGAGGAGGCGCTCGACGATGCGTCCCTCGGGGCCGGTCTGGTGGGTGACGAGACGCATGCCGAGGATCTTCGAGGCAAGCTCGCGGGCTTCCCCGGCGTCCCTGGCGAGCTTGACGCCGCCGCCTTTGCCGCGTCCGCCGGCGTGGATCTGCGCTTTGACAACCACGCGTCCGCCGAGACGTCCGGCGATCTGGAAGGCTTCCTCGGCCGTGAAGGCGGGCTCGCCGCGCGGCACCGGCACCTGGTAGCGGCGCAGGATCTCCTTGGCTTGATACTCGTGAATTTTCATGCTGGGCTCGGGACCGCGGAAGTGCCGGTCCGCGTGGCGTAAAATGACAACTATACCATGCTGGCCGTGCTCGCAGCCCTTCACAAGGTCGTAGCGCGAGAGAGCCTGAGCGCAGCCGAAGCCGACGCGGCGCTCGAGGAGATTCTCGCGGGCGCCGCTTCGCCGGCGCAGGTGGCGGCGCTGATGGTCGCGCTCGCGATGAAAGGCGAGGCGGTAGAAGAGGTCGTGGGATTCGCGCGGGCGCTGCGGCGGCGGGCGGAACCGGTGAACTGCGCCGCGGACCCGCGGCCACTGGTGGACACCTGCGGGACCGGGGGCGACGGGGCGAGCACCTTCAACATCTCGACGGTGACGGCGTTCGTCGTGGCGGCGGCGGGCGCGCGCGTCGCGAAGCACGGGAACCGCTCGATCTCGAGCCGCTGCGGGAGCGCCGATGTGCTCGAGGAGGCCGGCGCGCGCATCCAACTGCCGCCGGAGCGGATCGCGCAGTGTGTGCAGGAGGTTGGGATCGGGTTCCTGTTTGCGCCGGCGCTGCATCCGGCGATGCGGAACGTGCAGCCGGTGCGGGCGGAGCTCAAGATGCGCACGATGTTCAACCTGCTCGGTCCGCTGGCGAATCCGGCGGGGGCGGAGGCGCAGGTGGTGGGGGTGTACGACGTGCGGCTGGTGGGGCTGCTGGCCGAGGCGCTGGCGGCGCTGGGGCTCGAGCGGGGACTCGTGGTGCACGGGAGCGATGGCCTCGATGAGATCACGACGACCGGACCGACCACGGCGGCCGAGATCCGCGATGGAAAGGTCCGCGGGCGGACGCTCTATCCCGAGGAGTTTGGGGTGCCGCGCGCGGCGGGCCCAGAACTGGCGGGTGGCGACCGCCGGGAGAATGCCGCGATTCTGCGGGGGATCCTGGGCGGCGAGCAGGGTCCACGGCGGGACATCGTGCTGGTGAATGCCGCGGCGGTGATCGTGACAGCGGGGCTCGCCGTCGGCTTCCCGGAGGGCGTGAAGCTCGCTGCCGAGGCGATCGACTCGGGCCGGGCGGGGGAGAAACTGGAGTGTTTTGTGGAGTTTACAAACGCTGTGCCGGTTTGAGGGGCGGAAAATTGGGTTCGTTTTGCAAAATTTAATTTTGTGGTGCGGGCGGGGTGTGAGGCGGGTGGCCCTGGCGCGGGGCTGGGGCGGCGAAAATAGTGTTGAAAGTGTTGCATTCTGTTGCGTCTGTTGCGTTTTGTGGCTTGCCACGCCTCCCACCCCTCTAATACCAGTTTAAAGGTGAGGTCAAGCGAAAAGGCGCCGTCCGGGAGGGGAAACGTTGAGCCGGTGGGAGATATAGTTGCGAAAAGCGCGTGACGGGCTACGGCGGGTATGAAAAGCGGCGGAGCTGCCCGCCCATACCGAAGCGTGTGCGCGGGAAAAGGGTTTCTGGTACGGGGACTTCACGGGAGTAATCTCTCCCAACTCCGTTTGGGGCCAGCCAATGGGAAGCCCGCCCAAAAAGTGACTACCGAGTGGCCGACCATCCTGACGGAACGGCGCAGAGACGTCGCCCATGCCGCCCGCGCTCACGGGCCTAAGGATTTGTTAGGGTCGAGCTTGAGTCTCGCACAGAGACTCATCGCTTCAGCCCCGCCGTCCAGTTTGTGACCAACGTGAAAGGGGCAGGGGGCGCTTCCACCGGCGTGACCACCAGAAAGCGCTGGCCGTTGGCGGCGACCTCGTAGTGGGTGCGGCGAGTGAGCCTTTCCAGCCGCAGCGCGAACAGAGGCTTGGGAATGGCCTTCTCGAAGGCCGGCGCGTCGGTTTTGACTTCGACGGCCATCAGCTTGTCATCGGCCAGGTAGAAGAGTTCTTTGCCGTCGCGGCGCCATTGACCTCCAGTGCCGCCTGCGGTCGAGACTTGCCACTTACCGCCCGAAGGCGGGAAGCTCTGGACATACACTTCATTCCGGCCCGACTCGTCCGAGCCGTAAGCGACCCATCGTCCATTGGGGGAGACTCTAGGATTACCACTTACCGCGAACGGGCCATTCGGCTTGTGATCACCATCCAATCCCAAGGTCCAGACGCTGCCGCCCTGTGTAAAAAGGATGGATCCATCGGGAGACCAATCGACGAGATTCTTGTCTTGGCCGGATTCCAGCAGCACTTTGGCATCGCCACTGCCGGTGGCGGCCTTCAGGAAGATATCCAGATGCCCTTTGCGTGCGGTGAATGCGATGCGGCTGCCGTCAGGAGACCAAACCGGATTGCTCTCATCCGCCGGATCGAACGTGAACCGGGAAGAGGTCCCCTGCACCAGGTCGAACACCCACAGGCCCCGAGTCCTGGCCTGCGGGTTCACGCGACAGACGACGAGTCGCTTCTCGTCCGGCGAGAGAGCCGGATTGGAGTACTCGGCGGGCTCCCCGACCGTGCCCAGCCGCTTTCCTTGCCGGTCGAACCAGACCAGTTCTTTCGCGCCGGTGTTGCCGCCGGCCCGGTAGGCGAGCACCCCATTCCCCGAAACTGAGAACGCGGCTAGCGAGCGTAAAGGTGTCGTGCTTATGGACACTGGTTGTGTCACCAGCAAGGGCGCACCCGTCAACTCCAATCTCGTGGCATCGAAGGCCTGGGCCATCAAGGCGTCGTCTCGCGTGAAAAGCAGATAACCGGACCCGGAAGACGATCCGGCGTAGGCGGCGTTAGTCTGGGTGCTTACCAGACGCTTGGTCTCTTTGGAATCCAGCGAACCGGCGTAGATCCCCGTGTTCTCCGGCCGCGCGCTCTGTACGAGATAGATAAAGTGGCGGCCACCGGGCAGGAATTGTGGGTAGCCGTGGCGAACTTCCTGGCGCGAAACGTCGAGGATAGTCGCCGGTGTCACCTCCCCTCCGGTCGCTGCCACCCGAAGTAACGTGCCCCCGCCGGCAGTGAAGCTTATCCCCACGATATTTCCGAATAGGATGACTCCATCGCGGCCCCAGGTGCCGAATGGTCTCAGGTCGCCCGAATCACAGAGCGTTTGAGGAGGCCCGCCTCGCAGATCGGCCTTCTTGAGTTTGCGGTCGGCGAAGAAGGCGATGGAGTGGCTGTCGGGCGACCAGAAGGGGCCAGTACCTCCGTCGGAGCCAGCGAGGGGCGAAATGGTCAAGGAATCGAGCGAGCGGACCCAGATGCGCGTCTTCCCGCCCGGGTCCACGGCCGAGAAAGCCAGCCGCTCACCGTCAGGAGAAACGGCCGGCAAGTCATAGCTCAAGAACGTCGCTTTCTCCGGAAGGGAAACGAGCAGGCGGACTGTCCGCTCGGTGGGCGGCGTTGGGTGAATAATATAGAGCCAGCCCAGCACCAAGGCGGTCAGTGTGGCCAATCCCGCGACCGCCCAAGCGACCAGACTCGGGCGCCGGGCCGGGACCACCGGGAGCGGAGCGGCTGGCTCGGTGGGCGGCGCGTTCAGTTCCGTGGCGACGCTTGTTACAGCAGCCGTAAACCGGTAGCCGTGCTTAGGAACCGTCTCAATCCATTCGGTCCCTTCCTCTCCCAGCGCCTTTCGCAAGGCCGACATTTGGAAGGAGAGGTTAGCCTCTTCGACGAAGGTGTCCGGCCAGAGGGCCTGCATCAATTCCGCCTTCGTGAGCGCCCGGCCCTGGCTCTCAGCCAGCACCAGGAGTAGGTCGAACGTCTTCGGAGCGAGCGTCACACTCTCACCAGCGCGAGTCAGCAGCCGTTTGGCAGCGTCCAGGCGGAAAGATCCGAATTCGTATAACCCGTTGCTCATCGCTTTAGCCCCGCGGGTCGCGGGCGCGGTAGCCTTCACCCATTCCGCCCTCGCCAATGGGCGCGAGAATTTCGTAGGGGCCGAGTTTGTCGCCCACAGAAAGCATTAGGACTGATAGCCAAGTTTACCCGATCAAGAAGCCGATAGGTCCTGTATTACGGCGCATCCGGAAGTTATCTTGCCGGTTCCGGTCCAGAAGTCTCATTCGGGAAGTTTGAATCAATGTCGATCTTGGAGTCGATTGATCCCGATAGACGCCGTTCTCGAAAATTGACCTACTACACCTGGCAGGTTGCACGGTGCTGCTGGGATGGCACACTGACCAGCGTACCTTCAGCGGGGTGAGGGAGCGACGTGCTTCGCAAAGGGCTAGCGCCCCTTTCTCAGTTGGCGCAGGTAGCCGCTGACATCCTGGATGTCGGTTCGGTCCTTACAGAGGCCAAAAGCCGCATGGCGGTCCGCGCGGATGAGGCTTTCGGGGGACGGTAGTCCTTCTGGATTCGGGATTAGTGGGCGCTTCGCCAACTCTGTCAGCGGGCGCCGGCGCTTCCGACGATTAGCTTCTGGCATCCATCGCTCCGGCTACTGAATCAGCGCCCCCTGGCCGTTCGTGCCGTCGTCGCCGGGTTCCTCGTCGGGGATGACGGAGGCGGCGGCGACGTGGTCGCCTTCTTCGAGGCGGACGAGGCGCACGCCTTGAGTCGAGCGGCCGGCTTCGCGGATCTCGCTCGCTTCGAGGCGGATGATCTTGCCGTCCTTGGTGATGATGAAGATATTGCGCGACTCGCCGACGTTCAGCACCGAAACCACTTTGCCGTTGCGCTCGGTGGTCTTGATGTTGATTACTCCCTTGCCGCCGCGCGAGGTGATGCGGTAGGCCTCGAGTGGCGTGCGCTTGCCGTGGCCGTTCTCGCAGATCGTCAGGATCAGCCCTTCCTTGGTGACGGCCTCCATGCCGACCAGGTAGTCATCGTTCTCGAGGGTCATGGCGCGGACGCCGTGGGCGGGGCGTCCCATGGGCCGGACCTTGCCTTCCGGGAACCGAATCGCTTTACCGTTGTGGCTGCCGAGGAAGACCTGCTGGCTGCCATCGGTGAGGCGGGCGGCGATCAGCTCGTCGCCTTCCTCGAGCGACATGGCGATGATGCCACTGGCGCGCGGGTTGTCAAACTCGGTCAGCTCGCACTTCTTGATCACGCCGTGCTTGGTGACCATGACAATGTAGACGCCCGGGATGAACTGCTTCACGGGCAGGAAGGCCTTGACGGTCTCGCCCGGCTGGAGGTTCACGAGGTTGACGACGTTCTTGCCGCGGCCGGAGGTGCCGACGTCCGGCGCCTCGTAGACCTTGAGCCAGTAGACGCGGCCCAGATTGGTGAAGACGAGGATGTAGGAGTGGGTGGAGGCGATGAGCAGGTGCTCGACGAAGTCCTCGGTGCGCGTGCCCATGCCGATGCGTCCCTTGCCGCCGCGGGATTGCTTGCGGTAGGTGTCGACCATGGTGCGCTTCATGTAGCCGGCGTGGGTGACGGTGATGGCGACGTCCTCGTCGGCGATGAGGTCCTCGATCTGGATCTCGCCGGTGTCCTCGACGATCTGGGTGCGGCGCTCGTCGGCGTACTGCTTTTGGACGTCGCGCAGCTCCTTGACGATCAGGTTGCGGAGGACTTTCTCGGAGCCGAGGATCTCCAAATATTCCTGGATGCGCTTCTGGATTTCGGCCAGCTCGTCGAGGATCTTCTGGCGCTCCATGCCGGTGAGGCGCTGGAGCTGCATCTCGATGATGGCCTGGGCCTGCTTCTCGGTGAACTCGAGTTGGGCGACCAGGGTGTCGCGGGCCTCGCGCGGGGTCTTGCTGGCGCGGATGAGCTTGATGACCTGGTCCATGTGCTCGAGAGCCTTGCGGAAGCCGAGCAAGAGGTGCTCGCGCTCGCGGGCCTTGCGGAGCAGGAAGTCGGTGCGGCGGCGGACGACATCGATGCGGTGGTCCACGAAGAGCTTGAGCGCGTCGAGGAGCCCCAGCTCGCGCGGCTGTCCGTTGACGATGGCCAGCATGATGATGCCGAAGCCGGTCTGCATCTGCGTCTGCTTGTAGAGATTGTTGAGGACAATCTCGGGCTCTTCGCCGCGCTTGAGCTCGAAGACGATGCGCATGCCGTCGCGGTCGCTTTCGTCGCGGATGTCGGAGATGCCCTCCAGCTTCTTCTCGTTGACGAGCTGGGCGGCGTGCTCCTGGAGCTTGGCCTTGTTGACCTGGTAAGGGATCTCGGTGACGACGATCTGCTGGCGGTCCTTGCCGAACGGTTCGAACGCGGCCTTGGCGCGCAGCTTGAGGTGGCCGCGGCCGGTGCGGTAGGCCGAACGGATGCCCTCGCGGCCGAGGATGAAGCCGCCGGTGGGGAAGTCGGGACCGGGGACCCTCTCCATTACTTTTTCGAGGGTGAGGTTCGGGTTCTGGATCAGCAGGACGGCGGCATCGATGATCTCGCCGAGGTTGTGCGGCGGGATGTTGGTGGCCATACCGACCGCGATGCCCTGGCCGCCATTGACGAGCAGGTTCGGGATGAGGGCCGGCATATACTCCGGCTCGACCATGCGCTCGTCGAAGTTAGGGCGGAAGTCGACGGTTTCCTTGTCGATGTCGTCCAGGAGGGTGATCGCGATATGGGCCAGGCGGGCCTCGGTATACCGCATGGCCGCCGGGGGATCGCCGTCGACGGAGCCGAAGTTGCCCTGCCCGTCGATGAGCGGGTAGCGCAGGGAAAAGGGCTGCGCGAGGCGCACCATGGCCTCGTAAACGGGAGAGTCGCCGTGCGGATGGTAGTTACCTAATACATAGCCGACGGTGTTGGCGCACTTCCGGTAGGCGCGGTTGGGGAGCAGCCCGACTTCATACATGCCGAAGAGAATGCGCCGCTGCACGGGTTTGAGTCCGTCGCGGATGTCGGGGAGAGCCCTGCCGATGATTACGCTCATGGCGTAATCGAGGTAGGACTTGCGCATCTCGTCTTCGATATCGATCGGTACGAGAGACTTGTCGCGTCCATCACCGCCACCGCCGCCCAGCGGCAGTTGAGCAGGCGGTTGAGGTGGCTTTTCGGCGTCGCCCAAAGAGTGCTCCTTCGAGGGGTTGGTAAACCTTCATTTTACCGCATTTGGGGCTGGTTTCGGAAGCAGTAAGTGCCTAAAATCGAATTACTTAGGGGTGTCCGTTGGGGGGCTGGGGGTAGGCCAATCCGGGGACACTTTGTCAGGAAAAGTGGCGTCCTGGAATATTCGCGGAGAGACCGGGGGCGGGACGTGCGGCCGGGGCGTAGAATGGGCATGAATAGCATCTGGGGAGGGACCTGTGTTCGATGCATTGAAGACTTCACTGACCCGGCTCAGCCGGCGGGAACTGTTTCGCAACGGCGGCCTGCTGTCGCTGGCCGGGCTAGTGCCGGGGCGCGCGATGGCGGCGGCCCCGGGTCCGACGGTAGGACTGCAAGCTGGTCCGGACATCTATAAGTCCATCGGGGTGCGGCCGCTGATCAACTGCCGCGGGACGCTTACGATTGTGGGCGGGTCGCTCGAGCTGCCGGAGGTGCGGGCGGCCAAGGAAGCGGCTTCCTTGCACTACGCCCAGCTTGATGAGCTGATGTACGCGGTGGGGCAGCGCCTGGCGGACCTGACCGGCGCGGAATTCGGCATCGTGACCTCCGGGTGCGCGGCGGGTCTCGCGCATGCGACGGCGGCCTGCGTCGCGGGCGGCAATCCGGACCTGCACGTGCGGATCCCGAACCTGACGGGGTTCCAGAAGGATGAGGTCATCATCCCGACGCACTCGCGCAACGTCTATGACGCGGCGGTGCGATCGATCGGCGTGCGGATCATCGAGGTCGAGACCCGCGAGGAACTGGAGGCGGCGCTCGGGCCGCGCACGGCAATGATCTACGTCTTCGCGGGACCGCGCGTGGACGCCGGTCCGCTGACGCTCGAGGTCATCTCGCAGACGGCGAAGCCCCACAACGTCCCGGTGCTGGTGGATGCGGCGGCGGAGATCCTGACGATCCCGAACGTGCACCTGCAGAAGGGCGCGACGATGGTGGGCTATAGCGGCGGGAAGTGCCTGCGGGGTCCGCAGTGCGCCGGGATCATTCTGGGACGCAAAGACCTGGTGCAGGCCACCTGGATGCACAGTGCGCCGCACCACGGCTATGGGCGGACGATGAAAGTCGGCAAAGAGGAAGTGCTGGGCATGCTGATGGCGGTCGAGATGTGGGTGAAGCGCGACCATAAGGCCGAGTGGAACCAGTGGGTCGCGTGGATGAACCACATTTCCGACCGCGTGAAGCAGGCGCCGGGCGTCACGACGGCGGTGAGGAGCGAGCCGCGCGGCCTCTCGAATCGCAGCGCCGGCCTCACGATTAGCTGGGACAGCGCCAAGCTCGGGATCACGGGTGAGCAGGTGTCGGACATCCTGTGGACGACCGAGCCTCGCGTCGCGCTCGGAGGCGGTGGTGGGGCCCCGGGCGGACGGGGACAGGCTCGCAGCGCGACCGAGACGAGCATCAGCCTCACGGCCTACATGATGCAGCCAGGGGACGAGCGGGTCGTCGCGGAGCGGGTCTTCCAGATCCTGAAAGCGGCGCCCGGACCGAAGCCGGCCGCGGCGGTGAAGGCGCCGGCCGCGGATCTGACGGGCCGGTGGGACGTGGAGATCGAGTACCGGGCGAGCAAGTCCACGCACCAGTTGCACCTGAAGCAGAGCGGCAATGGGGTCGAGGGCACGCATCAGGGGAACTTCGTCTCCCGCGAGATGACCGGGCGGATTAACGGCGATGCCGTCACGCTCTCGAGCGCCTACACCGAGCGGCACGGGGATGCGCTGTCGTTCCGCTTCACCGGCACCGTCGCAGGCGACAGTATGTCGGGCACGCTCGACATGGGCGAGTACATGGGCGCCAAGTGGACGGCGAAGCGGCACCAGTTCGGCCGCCAGCAGGCCTGAGAAGAGCTCTGCGCCGTCAGGTGCGGAGGTAGCCGTCGCGTGCCATACGCTTGGCGCCGGCGCGGTGGGCCTCGGGCGACATGGCGTGGACGCCGGCGGCGTCGATCCAGCGGTTGAAGAAGTTGAACATGGCGCAGACGGTGATGGCGTCGTAGATGGCCTCATCGGACCAGCCGTGGGCGTGGAGCGCGGCGATGTCGTCGGGACCGATTGCGGGTGACGCGTGGTTCACTTTTTCGACGAAACGGAAGAGTGCCTTTTCGTCTGCAAGAAGCGGGGAGGATTCGACATCCTTCAGGACCGCTTGCACCAGAGCTTCATCCCCCAGCAGTTCCGCCGCGACCGCGGCGTGAGACTCGATTCAAAACGGGCAGCGGTTGCCGGAGGACGTGAAGGCCGCGATCAGCTCGCGGATGCCCGGGCTTAGGGGCGAAGGGCCACGCATGATGGCTTGCGTCCAGCGCTCCAGGTGGACGGTGGCCTCGGGCTTGAAGGCGAACAGGTGCCAGATCTGCGGGTACTCGGCGCCGGCGGCCTGGGCGGCGCGGAGGATCGCGGTGTAGGAGCCGCCCGCGGCTGGGTGGTTCTCAACGTCGGGCAGAAACATCCGGTCCATGGCGTTACTCGCGGAAGGCTGGCTGGGTCCAGGCCATCTCGCCGCCGGAAGAAATCACGCGGGCGCGCACGTATCGGTCTTCTGCGGCCAGGGTGTAAGTCGCCGGGTTGTCGTAGGACGTTTTCAGCACCTTGCCATTCACACCGATGAACTCGGTCGTGTACTTGAACGGGTTCTCGGTGCGGATCGCGAGGCGCAAGCCGTTGGGGAGACGGCTGACCTCGGAGAGCGTAACCCCTGTGGAAGCATAGAAGTCGCCGGCCTCGAGGGCGTCGCGGAGGGCTTCGGGGGAGAGCGAGCGGGCGCGGATCGCGACCCAGCCGCGGCCGGGGTTCGACCAGCGCGGTCCCCACTGCTTGAAGTTGTGGGCGTCGTCGACGGCGATGCCGTAGAGCAGGCGGCCGCTCGAGAGCACGGCGTCCCACATCTGCTCGAGTCCGGGGGCGCCGCCGCCGCCGAGGTTGTTCACCTGCGGATGGCCGTTGTAAACCTCGAACAGGCGGTCGTTCTCCACGCGCTTGAGATCGTCGATCGTTATCGCCCATCCGAAGTTGGGATGGTTGATCGACGGGACGCCTTGGGCCGCCCGGATCGCATTCACGTTGCGCTGCACCGTGTCGAGAACACTCGAGCCGCCTTGCGGCGCGATGAAAGCGCCCGGGTGGAAAGCGTTCACATGGATCGGTTTCTCGCCGAAGTGGTCGGTGACTTCTTCGCCGCGCACGACCAGGAACTTCTCCTCGGCGCCGAAGACGGTGTTGAGACCGCTGACTGGGGTCGGGTAGTTGTGATCGGTAAGGACCAGGAAGTCGTAATGGTGTTCCTTATACCAGCGCACCACTTCATCGGGCGACGTGTCGCCGTCGCTGTTGATGGTGTGGGTGTGGAGGTTGCCCTTGTACCACTTGCCAGCCGGGGCGGAGGGCGGACTCTGGGCCGCGGCGAGCCACCACAGGGCGCCCAGAGAGGCGATTGAGAGCAGACGTATCCGAGTGGGGCAGCGGCGCATACCGGTCACCTTATCACAGCAGCGGATCCATTCAAGGGGGGGGTCAAGTCGAGGGGTGTGAGGACGCCGTCCTTCTTGACGCCGAGCCGGATCGGCCGTAGAAGACCCTTCTTCGGGATCGTGACTTCCATCCAGAGTTCTTCACCGGGCGGGCGGAGGGAAGGATCGGGCACATGTTCGGGGATGAAGAAGGCGACCCCTAAAGTGGCCGCGGCGGGTCGCCCCTCGAGGAGCGCCAACTCCGGGGGGCGGACGGAATCGATCTGGAGCCGAAAGTTGACATACCGTCCGCGCGGCGGCAGGGGGTTATACGGTGCGATGCGGACCCAGACCCGGGGCAGCGTGGCACGATCGATCAGCAGCTTCGCCCCCAGTGACAGGACCATCGCCAGGTGTATGGCGGCGAGCAGGAGTCCTTTGTGGAGCGGTTTCATGTTGCTCGATGCATCCGGGCCACAAGGCGCCGGCGGGTGCGCTCCAGGAGCCAGCCGCCGCCCAGGAAGAGGACGCCGAGTCCGATCAGACTCATGGAGCGGCCGACTTTGTCCATCACACTCGAGAAGTAGAAACTTAGGACTGTGACGGCGAACCCGGCGACGCCGACGTTCACGCGCTCTGGGCGGACTTCGGCCAGTCCCCAGGCTACGAGGCCGATGGCCCCCACGGCGCACCACAGGTAGATGGGCAAGTCTTTGCTCAGAGTACCTAACACCACGACCCAGGGGATGGTCAGCAGATTCATCCACGCGGCCCGGCCACGTAAGGCGAACGCGGCGAGCATCGGCAGCAAAAGAGCACCGGACCATCCGACGATGGCCAGTCCCACAGGCACGGTCGACACGACATTCCCGTGCCAGTGAGTGAGAACCAGGACAAAAGTGATGGGGAACAGGAAGAGCCCGCCCGTCCACATCAAGGCGTGGCGAAAGGGGCTCGAATCTTGGGTGGTGCGAGCCGTGAAGTAGGCGAAGGCCAGCAGGAGCAACCCCTCCCCGAGCAGGCGGTCGCTATGCTCGAAGTCATACGTCGCGACGATCCATTCGGCGGCGAACCAGGCGGGGGTGAGAAGGGCAGCCAGGAGGGCCTGCACCCAATCCCGCAGTAATACCCAGCCGGCCCAAGCTCCCAGCATCCACAGCAGGATGCCGCTCGGCCAGTGTTCCTGCAGATTGAAGATGTCCCCGGTGAGCATGATGCCGGCCCCTAGCGCGATCGTGCCGACACCGTGCAAAGTGGTGGCGAGGGGGGGCAGGCGGCCGGCGGCGAGAGCCGCGCCGATGTGAAACACGACGACCAGCAGCAGAACCGTAGCGAAGCGGGTGGCGGGCGAAAGCTGGTCCCAGCGGGCCGAAACAAACAGGAGCACCCCGGCGCCCAGGAGCGTACCACCGAGAGCCAGAGCTAGCAGGACGGGCCAACGCAGACGTTGGGAGGGGGCGGAGCGAGCTTCAAACTCCCGAATGCGGGCAGCGATCGAAGCATCGAGGAGCCCGGCATCGACCCAGCGCTGGAGGAGACTCTCCCAAGAAGCCGGCATCTAGGTCCCTATGGTGACACAGTGTACTCCTACTGATAGAGCGCGTCACGGCGAATGAGGGCGGCCACCTCCGCCGGGACCAGGTGCTCCCAAGGCCCGCCTCGGGCGCGGGCGTCGCGCACGGCCGAGGAGGAGTGGCTGTCAAACTCCGGCGGGAGATCCAGCGGGTGGAGGCGCGCGGCGAATTCGGGGGGCGGCTGGTAGGGGCCACGGCGCGGGGCGACCAGCACTTGAAACTGCGCGAGCTGGACGGCGAAACTGGGGCCGGCGGGGCCGTAGTCCCACGCGACGATGCGCTCAGCGGCGTCGCGTCCGCAGAGGAAGAAGAACTCGGCGGCGGGGCCGTAGACCGGACGGCAGGCTCGGGCGATGTCGATGAAGAGGCCCTGAGGGGTCGAACCGATGGTGAAGCGCGGGTCCCTGTCGAGGGCGAGGGCGGCGTGCAGCATTTCCAGGCGCTGCTCGAAGGACGCGCCGGTGAAGGGCTTGTGCGGGAACGAGAACGGCAGCAGGAACAGGACTTCGTCGAGGTGGTATTGCACGAGGGCCTGCCGCGCCATCGACAGGTGCGCGTTCGTGACCGGATTGAAGGCCGCCGGGAGAATGCCCAGCCGGCGGGCGGTGGCGCCGCTACTCTTCCAGGAACGAAACATCAAACGGGCGCGGGAACAAGGCCGCGAGACGCAGGGTCTCGGTCTGGCCATGCAGGTTGGCGAGGACGATCTCGAGGTCGCCGCAATACTCCCACAAGATCTGGCGGCAGGCGCCGCAGGGAGGCGTCAGAGTGTCGGTGTCGGCGACGATGGCGATGCGGGTGAAGTGCCGCTCGCCTTCGGAGAGCGCCTTCCAAACGGCCACGCGCTCGGCACAGACGGTGAGTCCGTAGGTGGCGTTCTCGATGTTGCAGCCGGTGTAAACCGCGCCGGTCTGGCCTTCGAGGGCGGCGCCTACTTTGAAGCTGGAGAACCGGGCCAGGGCGCGCTCCCGCGCGGCGCGCGCGGCGGCGATGAGAGTGGCGGTGCTCACAAGCTCAGGATGATCTCCTTCAGCAATGCTATCAGGGTGTCGCGGATGCGGCGGCCCGCCTCGAGCACCTCGGCGTGGCTGAGCTTCTGGGGCAGAATGCCGGCGGCCATGTTCGAGGCGCAGGAGATGCCGAGCACCTCCATCCCCAGGTGCGCGGCGGTGATCGCCTCGGGCACCGTGGACATCCCCACCAGGTCGGCGCCGATGGCGCGCAGGAAGCGGATCTCGGCCGGGGTCTCGTAGCTCGGTCCAGTGACGGCGGCGTAGACACCCTCGGGTAGCTCGACGTGCAGGCGCTCGCCCGAGCGGCGCGCGAGCTCGCGGAGGCGCAACGGATAAACTTCGGTGAGGTCGGGAAAGCGCGGGCCGAAGCGTTCGTCGTTCTTGCCGGCGAGGGGGTTCGCGCCCTGCAGGTTGAGGTGGTCCGAGATCAGGACCAACTGGCCGGGGTGGAGTTTAGGGTTGATTGCGCCCGCCGCGTTGGTGAGGATCAGCGTACGGACACCGAGCAAGCCCAGCACGCGAACCGGGAACGCCGCCTGCTCGGCAGTATAGCCCTCGTAAAGATGGGCGCGGCCGGCGAGCACCGCGACGGTGTGGTGGCCGAGGCGTCCGGCAGCGAGAAGGCCGGAGTGTCCGGCGACCGTCGAGCGCGGCCAGTGCGGGATTTCGCTGTAGGGGATCTCGACCCGGTCCGCCAGCTCGGAGGCGAAGCCTTCGAGCCCGCTGCCCAACACCACGCCGACCGTGGGAGGCGCGGGCAGGCGCTCCGCGATCAGGCGGCGAGCCTGATCGGCCTGCTCGTAGCTCACAACAAGATGCCGGCGATCGCGGCCGACATGAAATTGGCCAGCGTCCCGGCGAGCATGGCGCGGAGACCGAGACGGGCCAGATCGTGCCGGCGGGTGGGGGCGAGCGCGCCGATGCCGCCCACCTGAATCGCGATCGAAGAAAAGTTGGCAAAGCCGCACAACGCGAAACTGGCGATGACGAACGATTTAGGCTCGAGCTGCCCCTGGAGCGGGCCGAGCATCAAGTAGGAGACGAACTCGTTTAGCACCATGCGCGTGCCGAGGAGGTTGCCGATCAGGGGAGCGTCCTTCCAAGTCACGCCCATGGTCCAGGCGAGCGGGGCGAATACCCAGCCGAAGATCTTCTGCAGGGAATCCGGCACCCAGCCGAGGCCGGGCAGGGAATGGACCCAGCCGAGGACGCCGTTCGAGAGCGCGATGAGCGCGATGAAAGCCACCAGCATGGCAGCGACGTTCAGCGCCAGGTGCATGCCCTCGCCGGCGCCGCGGGCGGCCGCGTCAATGACGTTCACCTCGGTCCGCTCGAGGTGCATCTCGACGTTGCCCGCCGTTTCCGGCGTGCCGGTTTCCGGTATGAAGATCTTGGCCAGCATGATGGTGGCGGGGGCGGTCATGATGACGGCGGTCAGCAGGTGCTTGGCTTCGACGTGCGCGATGCTGACGTAGGCGACGATGAGAGCGCCCGACACGTGGGCCATGCCGGCGGTCATGATGGTGAGCAATTCGGAATCGGTGAGTTTGGCCAGGAACGGTCGAATGGTGAGAGGCGCCTCGGTCTGGCCCATGAAGATGCTGGCGGCGACGTCGAGGGATTCGGCGCCGCTCGAGCCCATCACGCGCTGCATGGCGACGGCGATCCCCCGCACGATCACCTGCATTACGCCCAGATAGTAGAGGATCGCGAAGAGCGACGCGACGAAAATGATAATCGGCAGGACCTTAAAGGCAAAGACCACGCCGAGCGGGCCATCCGATTTGGCGAGCGAACCGAAGACGAACTCGCTGCCGGCCTGGGTGTAATCGAGCAGGCGCGTGATGGCGCTGCCCATCACCTCGAAGACGCGTCCGAAGCCGGTGCGCAGCACCAGCAGCGCGAGGCCGATCTGCAGGCCCAGTCCCCACAGCACGATCCGCAGTTGAATGGCGCGGCGGTTGTTGGAGCACGCCCAGGCAATCGCCAGAATCAGCGCCAGACCCAGCAGCCCGGTGAAGCGGGACATGGCGCCGCTACTGGATCACTTCCAGGACCAGCTCGCGCGGCTCGGGCGGCGCGGCGGAGATGTGGAAGGCGTCCTCGACGAGTTGAGCGGCCTCTTCCACGTGAGCTTCGTCGGTGAAGTAGAGAGTGCACAGACGCCCGCCGGCCGGGACCTTCTCGCCGACCTTGCGCTCGAGGATGATGCCCACGGCCGGGTCGATGGCTTTGTCCATGGTTTCGCGGCCGGCGCCGAGCAGCACGGCGGCGAGTCCCACGTCCCCGGCATTGATCCTCGAGACGTACCCGGCCCGGGGCGAAATAATCTCGTGAGCCCCCGTGGCGTTGGGCAGCAGCTCGAAGCGATCGAGCACCTCGGGGTTGCCGCCCTGCGCGGCGATCACCTGCTGGAACTTGGTGAAGGCGGCCCCGGAAGTCAGCAGCTCGGCGGCCTTCTCGCGCGCGGCGTCGAAGCCCGAGGCGGGGTCCGCGAGGTAGATCATGCGGGCGGCCAGCTCGAGCGAGAGCTGGGTCAGGTCGGCGGGACCCTCGCCACGAAGGGTCTGGGAGACCTCCATTACCTCCAGGGCGTTGCCGATGGCGTAGCCCAAGGGCTGGTCCATGTCGGTGAGCAGGGCCTGCACGCGCACGTTCATGCGGCGTCCGATGGTCACCATCATCTGCGCCAGCTTGCGCGCTTCGAACAGCTTCTTCATGAAGGCGCCCGAGCCGACTTTGACATCCAGCAGCAGACCGTCGCTGCCCTCGGCCAGCTTCTTGGACATGATCGACGAGGAGATCAGCGGCAGCGACTCGACGGTGCTGGTGGCATCCCGCAGCGCGTACATCTTTTTGTCGGCAGGCGCAATTTCACCGCTCGGGCCGTTGAAGGCGAGATTGTGCTGGCGAAGAACGTTGCGGAACTCATCGACCGTCAGGTCCATCCGAAAGCCGGGGATGGACATCAGTTTGTCGGTGGTGCCACCGGTGTGGCCCAGGCCGCGACCTGTGATCTGAGGCACTATCACCCCGGCCGCAGCCGCGACCGGACCCATGATGAGGCTGGTTTTGTCGCCCACGCCACCGGTCGAGTGCTTGCTGATTTTGGCTCCGGGGAGATCGCTCAAGTTCAGGCGCTGGCCGGAATTCAGCATGGCCACGGTAAGGGACGTGACCTCGTTCTCGGACATGCCCGAGTAGTAGGTGGCCATGAGGAACGCGGACATTTGATAATCCGGCATGGCCCCGGTGGTGTAATTTTGAATTAGAAAATCAATTTCTTCGGCTAGAAGTTCTTCCCCATCACGCTTTTTGCGGATCAGATCGACGGTGCGCATCTTCGGGAGTTAGACAAATCCTTTCCAAGCCGTCACCCCGGCACAAAAGTTCCATTCTATCTAAACCAAACAGCCTAACACCCCGGGCAAAGCCTTGTAAAGCCGAAACTTAGGGAATTTACGGGGCGGGGAGCGCGCCGTCGGGCTCAATCGGCCGCGGCGGAGGTGAGGGTGGGGATGGGCACCCGGAAGCGGTTGGCGAAAACGTCCTCAAAGAGACCAAGTAACTCGCCGTGGATCAAGCCGTTAGAGGCCGTAAGAGTGCGCCCATGGAGCCGGTGCGGGGCGCCCCGCATGTCGGTGCAACACCCACCCGCTTCGGCGACCAGGAGCACCCCGGCGGCCATGTCCCACGGCTGGAGGCCGAACTCCCAGAAGCCGTCGAGACGGCCGGCCGCGACGTAGCAGAGATCCAGGGCCGCCGAGCCCGCGCGGCGCACCCCGTGAGCGAACATGGCGGCCTGGTGGTAGAAGTAAACATTGACGTCGGCGTGGCGGTTGCGGCTGGGGAAACCCGTGGCAAGAAGACTCTCGCTCAGCGTCTTCACCGCGGAGACGTGGAGAGGGCGCTGGTTGAGGTAAGCGCCGCCACCCTTTTCGGCGGAGAAGAATTCGTCACGCAGGGGGTCGTAGACCACGCCGGCGACCATCTCTCCCTGGTGCTCCAGGCCGAGGGTAACGGCGAAGGCGGGAAACCCGTGGGCGAAGTTGGTGGTGCCGTCCAGGGGGTCCACGTACCAGATAAATTCGGAGTGGTGATCGATGCCCGAGCCTTCTTCGGCGACGATCGTGTGGTGGGGGTAGCGGGCGCGCAGGCGCTCGACGATCAAGGCCTCGGAGGCGCGGTCGGCCGCCGTGACGACGTCGAAGTCGCCCTTGTACTCCACCGCCACCCGGTCGAGATAGCGCAGCAGCACCACGCCGGCCTCGCGGGCGATCTCGCCGGCCGCCGAGAGATAGGAAGAATAGGCGCCCTCGCTCACGCTTCGGCCTCGTTCTCATCGGGCTCGCGCGCGGGGGGGCGTGCGGCCGGCGCCGCGGCCTTCGGCTGCGGGCCGTCCTCGTAAAAATATTTGATCTCGTGCTTGAAGATGAAGAGGTTGGGCGCCTGCGGCCGCGTCAGGCGGATGAACGAGGCGTCGTAATACTCCACGATTCCGCGCACTTCCTCGTTGTTGCGCAGCTTCACGCAGATCGGCGTCTTGTGCTCGATGAGCCGCTTCAGGTACTGGACCTCCTGCTGGGTCGACTCGGGGGCGCGCGATTTGCCGGCCCCGCCACCGCCGTCTTTCCGGAAGGGCGGTTGTTTGCGGGGAGGACCTTTCATAAAGCTCACGGGATGCTCCTTGGGGATCTCTTGGGTTGCGAGGTGGAAGCGGGTGGAGACTTGGGGCGCGCGCGGGGATTCGTCCCAGTGACGGAAACCGCCGGCTCCGGGTAGACGCCCGACGACGGACTGGCCTCGCCATAATAACCGGTGCGGGCCAGAACCTCGAGCCCGGGACGCTGCACCTGCACTTCGAGCCGGTAATAGCGATCCTTGCTGGGTGGTACATCGCGCGGATAGAAGCCCAGCAGATACTGAATGCGCAGGTCGCGCTCGATCTGGCGGAAGGCCTGGTCGAGGTCCCGCTCGGAGTACTGCCGGTAGCATACGCCGCCGGTCGAGGCCGAGATGGTCCGCAGCGCATTTTCACCACCGAGATTGCGGCCGGCGTCGGCGGTGACGGGCACTACGATAATGGAATAGACCACCGCTTCGGCCCGCTGGGCCGCGGCCAGCGCGTCCGAGAACTTCTTGTTGCTGGTGGTGTCGCCCCCGTCGGTTACGACGATGATCACCTTGCGGCCTTCGCGCCTCTCCAGATGCTCCGCCGCCAGGTAGACAGCGTCGTAAAGCGAGGTGCCGCTCTCCGGCCGCATCATGTAGATCGCTTTCTCGAGGCGGGCGAGCGAGGCGGTGAAGTCGGTCAGTTCGCTGATGGAGCTCGAGAACTTGTAGACCGCCACGCGATCCTCCGGCTGGGCGCCACTCGTCAGCAGGCGGCGGACGAAACGGTGCGCCGCGTCCTGCTCGAAGCGCAGCTCCTTGGCCACGCTCAAGCTGGCGTCAAACAGCAGCACGACCGAGAGCGGCCGTCCGGTCTGGCGCTCGAAGAGAGTGACCTGCTGGGGGACGCCGCCCGCGAGCACCGTGAAGTCGTCCTTGGCGAGGTCCGCGACGAGCGCGCCCGAGGCGTCTTTGACCGTGGCGATGACGGTGACGAGCTGGACGTTGACCTGAAAGCCCGGCTCCTCGGACTGGCCGCCTGCGAGCGGTGCACCGCAGAGCACCGCGGCTAGAGCCGCGGCCGCGCTTAACCGGAACACCGGGGAGATCCTTCCAGGCGGGGCACGGCTTCGTCCCATTGCCCTTCCACCCAGACCTCGCCGTCGGTGAAATACTCCTTCTTCCAAATGGGCACCAGGCGCTTCAAGCGATCGATGGCCTCGCGGCTGGCCTCGAACGCGGGACGCCGGTGCTCCGAAGTGACCACAATAATTACGCTGGCTTCCCCAATCTCCAGCCGTCCCAGGCGGTGGATGATACCGATGCGGCGGATGGGGTGCGAGGAAACGAGTTCGGCGCCGATCTCGCGCATCTTTTTGAGGGCCAGAGGGATGTAACACTCGTATTCGAGGTAACAGGTGGCGCGCCCGCTCGAGTGATCGCGGGTTGTGCCCTCGAAGGTGACGATGGCGCCATCGGAACCACGCGCCAGGCGCTGGGTTAGCGGGCGGGGGTCGAGCGGCGAGCGCGTGATGGCGAAGTAGTTGCCCAGCTCGTCTTCGTGCTCGGCTTCGAGGCCCGCAGAACTTCCGCCACTGACCGGAGGCAGGAAAGCGATTTCGTCTCCCTCGGCCACGGAGGCCTCGGGTGTGGAGAACTCTTGATTGCGGGCCAGCACGATGCTCGAGGCCATCTCCTGCAGGCGTGGGAAGCGGCGGGCGTAGTGATCGAAAACCGCGGCCAGACGCACCCCCTCCCCAACCTCCAGGCGATCCTCGGAACGACCCACGAGGTCCTTCAACATGCCGAAAAAGAGTACCTTGACGTGCATCGCTAAGCATTCCTATTGTAGCAGGGGGCGTCCTCCGGACCCCGCTGCCTATGCGCGAATGGCTGCTCATCGACGCCGACGATACGCTCTGGGAAAACAACATCTATTTCGAGGAGGCGTTCGAGCAATTTGTCGGCTTTCTCGATCACTCGAGCCTCTCGCCCGTTGAAGTGCGCGCGGTGCTCGACGAGATCGAGACGGCCAACATCAAGCTCCACGGCTACGGGTCGGAGAATTTCGGCCGGAACCTGCAGGCCTGTTACCGGGCGCTCGCCGAGCGGCCGCACGGCGACGGAGAACTCGAGCAGGTACGGGGTTTCGCGCGCGCCATTCTGGAACGGCCGATGGAGGTGATCGACGGCGTTGCGGAAACGCTCGGCTACCTCCAGACCCGCCGCCGGCTGCTGCTCTTCACCAAGGGGCATCCGGAAGAGCAGAAGCTGAAGCTCGACCGCTCCGGCCTGGGACATTACTTCGAAAGCTGTGAAGTGGTGAAGGAAAAAGACACTGCGAACTACCGCCGCGTGGCCGCGCACCACGGCATGGATCCGGCCGTCACCTGGATGGTGGGCAACAGCCCCAAGTCCGACATTAACCCGGCGCTCGAGGCCGGGATGAACGCGGTGCTGGTGCCGCACGCGCGGACCTGGTCGCTCGAGCAGGAGGCGATCCGGCCAGTGCCGGGACGGCTGGTGGTGGTGGAGCGGTTCGGTGATCTGCGGAAGTGGTTCTAGCGCGGCGCCGCGACCAGGTTGGCCCACTCCCGGTACTCGGTGAGCACCTCCGCAACCGGGCCGTCGCGGCGGACGTGGCCATGTTCGAGCCACACCGCGCGGTGGCAAAGATTTTCTACCGTGAGGGCGGAGTGGGAGACGAACAGCAGCGTCTTGCCCTGGCGCTGGAACTCGAGAATGCGGTCCATACACTTCTTCTGAAATTCCTGGTCGCCGACCGAGAGGACCTCGTCGAGCACCAGGATGTCCGGGTCGACATGGACCGCCACCGAGAAGCCGAGGCGCGCCATCATGCCGGTAGAGTACGTGCGCAGGGGCTCGTCGATGAACTCGGGGATGCCGGCGAAGTCGACAATGGTCTCCATGCGCCCCTCCACCTGGGCTCGCGAGTATCCCAGCAAGGAGGCGTTGAGGTGGATGTTTTCACGCCCCGTGAGGTCCGGATGGAACCCCGAGCCCAGCTCGAGCAGCGCGGCCACGCGGCCCCGCTGGACGACCGTGCCCTCGGTGGGATTCGCCACGCCCACGGCGATGCTTAGCAGCGTGCTCTTGCCGGCGCCGTTCGGGCCGATGATCGCTACCGACTCGCCGGAGTCGACCCGGAGATCCACGTGGCGCAGCGCCCAGAAGGATTCGCGGCCCTTCTGCAACTGAGTCTTAAGGCGCTCGGCTACCAACTGGCGCTTGTGGTGCAGGAAGTAGCGCTTGCCGACGTCGTGGAGTTCGAGGAGCGTCACAGGTAGTCGGAGAACCGTTTCTGCATACGGCCGAAGAGCAGGATGCCTCCTACCAGGGCGGCCACCGAGACCAGGGCCAGCTTGACCAATAAGGAGTGGGGCGGGGCGACGCCTTGGAGCAAAATCATCCGGCAGGCCTGCACGACGGCCGCGATCGGGTTGACTTCATAAAGGGCGACGAAGTTGCGGGGTACCTGATCGTGCGAATAAAAGATCGGGACCATCCAGAACAGCACCAGATTGGCTGATTCTACCACGTAGCGCGTGTCGCGATAGTAGACGTCGAGGGCCGCGAAAGCGAGGGCCATGCCGCAGACAAAGACGATCTCGAGACCGAAGACCGCCGGAAGCCACAGCCACTGGCGCGTGACGTGCTGGCCGAACACCAGGAGCAGCGTCAGCAGCAGGAGTATCTGGATCACGAAGTGGATCACGTTGCCCAGCACCACCGAGATCGGGACCACTTCCCGGCGGAAGCGGACCTTCTTGACGAGCGCGGCGTTATCCAGGATGGAATTGGTCCCGGTGGCCCAGGCCAGGGCGAAGAAGTTAAAGGGAATCAGGCCGATCAGGACGAAGAGCGGGAAGTTGTGCACCGTGCTCGGAAAGACGACGGTGAATATGTAGGTCAGCACCGCCACCATGATGAGCGGGTTCAGCAGCGACCAGAAGATGCCCAGCGACATGTTCCGGTAGCGGATCTTGAAATCTTTGGCGATGAGGTTATAGAGGATGTAAAAGTGGTCGTGCGCCGCGGTCATTTGAAAAAGGGGAACCCTATTCTAGCGTGACCGGGGCGCGTCGGAGGGCAAAAGCAGGAACGGCGCGTCGCAATCAACGCCATCGGCCTTGCTGGGCGGCGCAGCCGAGGATTTCGTCAGCACGCTGCGAAACGTCCGACCGGCCACTGCGGTAGCGGCCGACGCCCGGGGGCAGCGGGCGGGGATTTCCGGGAGCAAGAGTTGCGAGCGCCTTACGGACCAGTCGGCGCATCCGCAAAACCAGCTCCGCGGACAGATAGACGGCAGTCTTGATCATAAAGGAGACACCCTATAGTATCAATCCCGCAGCGTGACCACGGTTGCCCCCCACCCGCCAGCCTCTAAGGGAGCGTCGCTGAAATGAGCGACGAACGGAGTGCGCGCGAGCACCGTGCGGACGGTGGCACGTTGTGCGCCGATCCCCTTGCCGTGAATGATCCGCAGCGCCCGCAGACCGAGCCGGTGCGCCTCTTCGAGATAAGCTTCGACGACGCTTTCGACGTCCCGCGGCGGGCAGGTGTGCAGGTCGAGCACGTCGGTGATCGGAAGCCGGACCGGCTCGTCCTCAGGTCCCCACATAGCGGGCGTAGAGGCTGCGGGCCACCCCGATATCGGTGGTGCCCTTGATAATCGCCCGGCCGTCGGGGAACACCGTCAGCTCGTAGGGCGCGCAAAAGAAACGCAGGGCGTAGTCGTTCGAGCGGACCGGGCCCAGCGGCCGCAGGGTCTCGCCGAGGGCGCGCAGATCGAGGGGCCGCGAGCGCTCGTGGATCTGGACCGAGTTCCGGCCGCACAGACTGATCGGCGGACGGCCGACTCCGGCCAGGTGCCGAAACTCACGCCGTCCGCAGGCCGGGCACTCCGGGTCGCGAGCACGTGTGGAGATCGCATGCCAGGTGTTCTTCCATACATCGATCGACAGCAGCCGTGGCTCGATGGCGTCGCTGTGACCCGTCAGGATCTTCAGCGCTTCGGCCACCTGCAGGGACGCCACCAGCGCGGTCGTGGCGTTCAGGATGCCGACCGTGTCGCAAGTGGGTTGCGGCCCCGCGGGCGGCGCGGGAAACAGGCACGCCAGACACGCCGAAACACCGGACAACACCGGCATGAACACGCCGTAGCTGCCGATCGCCGCACCGTACACCCACGAAACTCCGTGCTTGATAGCCACGTCGTTTATTAGGTAGCGGGTGTCGAAATTGTCGGTGCCGTCGAGGATCACGTCCGCTGGCAGCAGCAACTCCTCGGCATTGTGCGGGACCAGGTCGGCGACCACCGGCCGCACCGTCACGGACGAGTTGATGGCCGCGAGGCGCCGTGCCGCCGCTACCGCCTTGGGCAGCGCTTCGGCGGCATCGGCCTCCTCAAAGAGCCACTGCCGCTGCAGGTTGTTGGCCTCGACGTAGTCGCGATCGATGACGACGATTTCACCCACGCCGGCGCGCGCCAGGGCATTGGCCTGCAGGCTGCCCAGCGCGCCGCAGCCCACTATAACGACGCGGGAGGCGAGGAGCTGTTCCTGTCCGGCTTCGCCGAGCGGGGGGAACAGCATCTGGCGCGAGTATTTGTCGCGCGCGGCGGGGTCCATGAGGTGCCGTCGGATGGGAGTTGCCGTACTCAGTATAATTGAGAATCCGTGTCCCGCTCCATTGTGATCGCCGCCGCGCTGTGCCTGGCGTGGGCGGGAGGCGCCGCCGGCGACGATTTCCAAGGGTCGCCCGTTGCCGAGATCGTTTTCTCTCCGCCGGCGCAACCGGTCCCCGCCGCGCGCCTGGAACAACTGCTGGAGGTCAAGACCGGCGCGCCCCTCGACGCGCACGCCCTGCGCCGCAGCATTCAGGCGATCTTCGCCACCGGCCGCTACGCCGATGTCCAGGTGGACGCCGTCCGGGCGCCGGGCGGCGGCGTGCGGCTAACCTTCATCACGGTGGAGAACTGGTTCACGGGCCAGGTCACGGTGACGGGCGCGCAGCCGCCACCGTCGCAGGTTCAACTGATCGCCGCCACCCGGCTCAATCTGGGCGAGCCGTATACGCAGGAGAAGGGCGAAGCCGGGCGCCAGGCCATGCTGCGCCTGCTGGCCGAGAACGGGTTCTACAACGCGACGGTGCGCTGGGATACCTACGCCAATTCCGACACCCAGCAGCTCGACATCGACTACCAGGTGGAGCCCGGCCGCCGCGCGCACTTCGGAGAGATCACCTTATCGGGCGAGCCCGACCTCTCCGCCGAGGAGGTGCGAGGGCTGACGGGATGGTCCGTGGGCAACACGATCACGCAGCCGGCGGTACAGCGCGGCTTGGAAAAGCTGTACCGGCACTACCGCAAGAATGATCGCCTGCAGGCGGTGGCTCGCATTACAGGAAAGAAGTTCGTCCCCAGCGCCAACCGCGTGGACGTGGCGCTTGAAATCAACCCCGGACCGCGAGTGGAGGTGGCCCTCTCGGGCGCTTCGCTCTCGTCGAAGCAGCTCCGGCGCTACGTGCCCATCTTCGAAGAGGGCACCGTCGACAACGACCTGCTGGCCGAGGGCGCCCGCAACCTGCGCGACCACTTCCAGGTGGATGGCTACTTCGACGCCAAAATCGACTACAACCAGAATCCGGAAGAGAACGGTGTGGTGCTGGCGGAGTTCCAAGCCACGCTCGGCTCGCGGCACCAGTTGGTGCGCCTGGATATCTCGGGGAACCACTTCTTCGACCGCGCGACAATTCGGGAGCGCATGTACCTGCGGGTCAAGAGCGTGAGTTTCCGGCGGGGGCGCTTCAGCCAGGGACTGCTGGCCAGCGACGTGAGCGCCATCGAGGAGCTCTATCACGCCAACGGTTTCCTGGGAGTGAAGGTCCATACGCGCCTCGACGATGACTATGAGGGTCATGTCGGCGACATGGCGCTGTTCATCGAGATCGAGGAGGGGCCGCAGACGCTGATCGCCGAGCTGCGGCTGACCGGCAACACGACCATCTCGACCGAGAGCCTCACCGCGCAGCTCAACTCGGTCGCCGGACAGTCCTACAGCGAGACGAACGTGGCCTCGGACCGGAGCCTGATCCTGGGCCGTTACTTTCAGGAAGGTTTTCCGGACGCCGCCTTTGAGTGGCGCGTGGCGCCCGGTCCCGGGCCCAACGCGGTCATTCTCGATTACACGATCCAGGAAGGCCGGCGGCAATTCGTGCAAGCAGTGATCACCGGCGGCTATAACCGGACGCAGGATGCGACCGTGCGCCGCGAGATCTACGTCTACCCCAGCGAGCCGCTCTCCCAGGCAGCGATCCTCGATAGCCAGCGGAGGCTTTATGACCTGGGGATCTTCTCGCAGGTCAACACCGCCGTGCAGAATCCCGAAGGGGATGAAGTGTCCCGGAATGTGCTGTTGCAGATGGAGGAGGCGCGCCGGTGGACGGTGGGCGTGGGCGGCGGCGCCGAAATCGGGCGCTTCGGCGGCAGCTCGACGGATCTCACCTCACCGGCGGGAAACACCGGTTTCAGCCCGCGCGTGTCGTTTGAGCTTACGCGGCTGAATCTGCTAGGCCGCGCCTATACAGGCAGCCTCCGCACGCAGTTCTCGACCTTGCAGAAGCGGGGCCTCGCGACCTTCCAGGCCCCCCGGTGGCGGGGGCGCGAGCGCCTGACGCTGACCTTCAGCTCGCTCTACGACACCTCCCGCAACATCAACACCTTCTCGGCACGGCGTCTGGAAGGCGCCCTGCAACTCCAGCACAAAATCAACAAGCCTTCGACGTTCTTCTACCGCTACTCGTATCGCCGGGTGTCGGTCAGCGATGTGCACATCACGCCTAGCCTGGTCCCGCGCCTGACGCAGGCGGTGCGGGTCGGGTTGCTTTCCGTGACCTATGTGCAGGATCGCCGCGACGATCCCCTGGACGCCCGGCGGGGCATTTACAATACGGTAGACTTGGGACTTGCTGCCAAGCAAACCGGATCGGAGGCCAGCTTCCCACGCACGGTGCTCCAAAACTCCACCTACCACCGGCTAACCAAGCGGGTCGTGCTCGCCCGTACGACCCAGGCTGGCGCGATGGTCCCCTACGGCAACCTGCGGGAGGTTAGGACCACTGCGACCGATGGTTCCACCCTCCTCACGTTCACCCGCGACGTCCCGCTGCCGGAAAAGTTCTTTTCGGGCGGCGCGAGCGCCCACCGCGGCTTCTCGATCAACCAGGCCGGCCCGCGCGACTTGACCACGGGCTTCCCGCTGGGCGGCAACGCTTTGTTCCTGAATAGCGTCGAGCTGCGCTTCCCGGTGCGCGGAGAAAATGTCGGCGGCGTGCTGTTTCACGATTTCGGCAACGTGTTTGCGCGGCTGCAGGACGTCAGCTTCCGCCTCCATCAGCGCAAGGAGGACCTGACGGACTTCAACTACATGGTGCACGCCTTGGGATTCGGCGTCCGGTACCGCACGCCGATCGGGCCGGTTCGGCTGGACCTGGCTTACGCCCTCAATCCGCCGCGCTTCAGGGGCTTTCAAGGGACAACGGATGAGCTGCTTCACGGCCTGGGCACCTCGACCCAGCAGCGTCTGTCGCATTTTCAGTTTCACTTCTCGCTGGGGCAGACGTTCTGAGGACGCCATGAGAAAGCTGCTGCTCATCGGATTGTTGCTGGCTGGCGGGAGCCGGGCACCGGGCGAGATCATCGATCGCATCGTCGTCGTGGTCGGGCGCCAGATCATCACCCAGAGCGACCTCGCGCTGGAAGCCCGCCTGGAGGCTTTCTTCCGCAACACCCCGCCGCCGGAGTTGCGCCTGGGGACTCCGGAGGCGGTCACGCTCCGGGAACGCCTGATCCGCCAGCGGCTGGTGGAACAGGACATGCGGCAGTCCACTTTCCCGCCGGCCGAGCCCACCTTGATCCTGGAGTGGCTCGCCCGCATGCGTCCTGCGGGCGCCGATCCCAGCCGCTACGGCCTGGCCGAGGACGACCTCGAAGACTACGCAAGGCGCCAGATCGATGTCGAGCGCTTCATAGACCAGCGGTTTAAGCCGGGCCTGCAAATTCCCGACGCCGACATTGCGGCTTACTATGAGAGTACGCTCCTGCCCGAGCTGCAGCGCCGCGGCCTCTCCGAGCGGCCGACCCTCGAACAGGCGCGGGGGCAGATCGAGGCGGTATTGCTCGAGGAGCGCGTGAACCAGTCGCTCGACCAGTGGCTCATAGAAGCGCGGTCGCGGGCCGGCGTGCGTGAGATGGAGACCCCGGAGCCGTGAAACTGGCGCTCAAGATCGGCGCGGCGGTAGTGGTGGCCCTCCTGCTGCTGTGGGCGGCGGGGGGGGTCGTGGTGCGCACGGACTGGTTCCGCGAGAAACTCCGGCTGCGGGCCATCTTCGAGATGGAGCGCGCCACCGGGGGGCGGGTTGAAATCGGGACCGTGAATTTCGATCCGTCGCGGTGGTATTTGCGGCTGGATAACGTCACGATTCACGGCCGGGAGGGCGCCGGAGAGCGGCCGCTGTTTCATGCCCGCACGGTAGAGGTGACGCTGCGGATCCTGTCGTTCCTGTCGCGGGAAGTCAACATCGCGAGCCTCGCGATCGTCCAGCCGGAAGTCGCCGTTTCCGTCGCGGCCGACGGCACGACCAATGTTCCGGAGCCGAAATACCTCGGCGGGCCGCGGGAACCGCTGGCCGGCACGCTGCTCGACGTGGCCGTGAGACGCTTCGAGCTGCAGAATGGGACGCTGCGGTGGAACGACCGCCGCTACGCGCTCGAGAGCGCCGCTGAGGAGCTCCGCGCACAACTCCGCTATGAGCAGGGTCCGAAATACACGGGGCGCTTCGAATCCGGGCGCGCCTGGGTCCCGTCGAGCCCGCGCCTGCCCGCGCTCGAGCGTTTCGCAACGGACTTGGAGCTGACGCGCGACCGGCTCGTGATCCAGAATCTGGAGGCCCGCACCAAGGCGTCCACCTGGAAATCGAGCGGGGTGGTGGCCAACCTCCAGTCGCCGCTGGTGAAGCTGGAATACACGGCGGTATTGGACGCGCGCGAGTTGGCCGCGGCGGCGCCCTCGCCGGAGCTACGCGGCGGCCGGCTTGAAATGCAGGGTTCGCTCGCCGGCAGCGCCTCCACGTGGACGACGGAGGGAAAGTTCTCCGCTGACGGCGTCGAGGCGGCCGCGCCGGGCTTCCGGGTGCATAACGCGGCGGCGACGGGGCGCTACGCGGCGAACCCCCAGAAGCTCACGGTGGATAGTCTGCGGGCGCGTCTCCTGGGTGGTGCGTGGGTTGGGCGCCTGACGGCCGGCTTCCCGCCGGCGGGACGGCTGCAGCTCGAAGGACGTCTGGAAGGCATGCGCCTGGAGGCGATGGCAGAAGCACTCGCGTCGCCGGCGCACCCCCTGGACCAGGCGGGCTGGTCGGCGGTGGTGAGCGGGCCGCTCAACCTGCAATCCGCCTGGCCGCCGAGCGCGCGCAGTGTAGCGATCGACGCCGACCTCACGCTCGCGCCTCCGGACGCGGGAGCGCGCGTTCCGGTGGAGGGCGTGGTGCGAGCGAGCTACCAGGGTCCCCGACGCGAGGTGCAGCTCCAGGAGGTCCGGCTGGCCACGCGCGCCACGTCGCTCCGCGCCTCCGGGAGTCTCGGTGAGGGCGGGGCCGCCAATATCGAATTTCGGCTGCAGACCTCCAATCTGGACGAGCTGACCGCCGCCGTGCGGGCGGCTTCGGGCGAAGCGCCCCAGGCGCCCGTGAAGCTTAGCGGCAGCGTGGACGTGAGCGGGCGGGCCTCGGGAACCTTGGAGCGGCCGCTGCTTGTGGCTAAGGTGAACGCCGCCGGGTTTACTTATGAAGGCCGTTCCTGGGATTCATTCACCGGAGGTGTCGAATGGTCTCTCGAGCGGCTGCGCGTGAGTAACGGCCGGCTGGTCAACGGCCGCGCCAACCTGCGCGCGGACCTGACGGCGCGCCTCGAGCAGGGCCGCATCACCGGGAGCTCGCCTCTCGAGGCGGAAGTTTCCGTGAGCGACGTCGAAGCGCAGGACCTGGCGGCGCTCGCCCAGCAGAACTTGCCGGCGACCGGAGCCGTCACGGCGAGTTTCCAGATGCGCGGCACGGCCGACGAACCGCGCGGCAACGGGACCATCGAGGTGCGCAAAGGCACAGCCTGGCAGGAGCCGTTCGATTCCCTGCGGGCCCGCGTGGAGTTCGAGCGTCATGAAATTCACGCCCGCGAGGTACGCCTGGTCAAGGGGAAGAGCGTCCTCACCGGGCAGGGATCTTTTCAGGACGAGAAGCGGGCGTTTGCGGCGGAGGTGCGCGCCGATAACGTGCTGCTCGGCGACCAGCAGTGGCTCGCGCGGCTCGACCGCAAGGTCGAAGGGCGGGCGGGATTCACTTTCACCGGCACCGGCGCGCTGGCCCCGAACGGCACGTCCCTGGAAACGCTCACGGGCAAAGGAACGCTCGAGCTGCGGGACGCCCTGGTCGATGGCGAGCGCGTGGGCACTCTCTCGGCCACGGCGCAGGCCACCGGCGACCGGGTGCAGTTCGAGGGACGTTCGGACCTGCTCGGAAGTCAGCTCACCGCCCAGGGCGAGGTGCGGCTACGGGAACCCTATCCGCTGGAAGCGAGGGTCGAGATCCGCCAGCTCGACTTGCCGGCGGCCCTGCGCGCAGCGGGAGCGGAGCCGTCGGAGGCGCGTGGTTCGGCCGACGGGCAGTTCCGTCTGAGCGGCAACCTGCTGCGGCCCGACACCCTCACCGCGCAGGGTAGCGTGACCCGGCTGGAGTTGGGCTGGGCCGAGACCACCGGCGTGGCGGGCCGTCTGCAGACGCTGCGCAACGGCGAACCGGTGACCTGGCGCGTGGCGAACCAGACTCTGACACTGGACGCCGTCCACCTGGTGGGCGAAGGCTCGGATCTGAAGGGAGCGGGTTCGCTCGACCTGGGGACGGCGGGGACTCTCAAGCTGAACGCCACCGGCAACCTGAATCTGGGTGTGCTCGGGGCCCTCTACCCGCGCCTGAAAACCGAGGGTTTCTCGACCCTCAACCTGAACGTCACCGGCACCCGGCGGCAGCCCGTGCTGGGAGGCCGCCTCGAAGTGCGCGGCGTACGGCTGGGCGCGGAGGACGTGCCGCTCGGGCTTAGCAATGGGACCGGCGTGATCTTGTTCGCACAGCAGCACGCCTCCATCCAGAAATTCACGGGCGAAGCCGGCGGCGGCGACGTCAGCCTGGCAGGCGATGTGGACTTCTCCAGCCACACCCTCATGTACCGCCTCCGCGTGGAGGCCGAGGAGGTGCGGCTCCGCTACCCCGCAGGCCTCAGCAGCCTCGTGAATGCCACGCTCACGCTGACGGGCACCAACGAGCGGAGTCTGCTGGAGGGCGAGATCGAGATCACGCGCACCGGCACGCGCCAGTCCGTGGACCTGGCGACCGTGCTCGCGGGCCTGAAGCAGCCGCCCCGCACCCCCAGCAGCAGCGGCTGGCTGCAAGGGGCGCAACTCAACGTGCGGATCGTTTCGTCGCCCGACATCCGCCTGGAAACGTCGATGGCGCGGAATCTACAGGCCGACATCAACCTGCAAGTCCGCGGCACGGCGCTCAACCCGGCGCTGGTGGGCCGCATCAATATCACGGAGGGCGAGATCGTCTACCAGGGAACCCACTTCATACTGAGCCGGGGAGACATCACCTTCGTGAATCCCGTCCGCATCGAGCCGGTGCTCAACATGGATCTCGAAACGCGGGTCAGCAGCTACGACATCACGCTCACGCTGGTCGGGTCGCTCGACAAGCTGAATGTGACCTACCGCTCCGATCCGCCGCTCACTTTCAATGAAGTGATCACGCTGCTGGCCGTCGGCCGCGCGCCGACCGTGGACCCAACGCTCGCGGCGCAGCAAACCAGCCAGGCCCGCGGCCTCACCGAGCTGGGCGCGACGAACGTCATCGGCCAGGCGCTGACGCGTCCCGCCACCGGGCGCCTGGAGCGGTTCTTCGGCGTCAGCCGGCTGAAGGTCGACCCCGAGTTCGGCGGCCCGACTGGCACCGCCAATGCCCGCCTCACCATCGAGCAGCAGGTCGGACGCGACGTGACGTTCACCTACACCTACAGCCTGGCCTCGGCGCAGGAGCAGATCATCCGCATCGAGTGGGCGATCAACCGCCAGTGGTCGGCCGTGGCCATCCGCGACCAGAATGGGCTTTTCGGCGTAGACTTTCTCTATAGAAGAAGGTACCGCTAATTGAAAGATTGGACCCGCCTGCGCGAGCAGATGGTCGAGAACCAGTTGCGCCGCCGGGGGCTGCGGGACCGGCGGGTGCTGGCGGCGATGGGCAAAATCCCACGCCACGAGTTTGTTCCGGCGGCCTGCCGTCCCCTGGCCTACACCGACGAGCCGCTGCCGATCGGCGCGGGTCAGACCGTCTCCCAGCCCTATATGGTCGCGGCCATGTGCGAGGCGCTGGAACTCGATGGAACCGAGCGCGTCCTCGAAGTCGGCGCGGGCTGCGGCTATCATGCGGCCGTGCTGGCGGAGCTGGCGGCGGAGGTCATCAGCATCGAGCGGGAGCCCCTGCTGGTAAAGCTGGCAGCCGCCAGCCTGCGGCGTCTGGGCTATGATCGTGTCACAGTGATCGAAGGCGATGGCTCGTTGGGCTATGCGGCGGGAGGACCCTATCAGGCGATTTCCGTCGCGGCCGGGGCGCCGGACGTGCCTGCCCCACTGCTCGAGCAGCTCGACGAGGAAAATGGGAAGCTCGTGATTCCAGTCGGCTCGCTCGAAGACCAGGAGCTGCGTCTCGTGAGCAAGCGCCACGGCCGCCTCGCCAGCCGCGTCGTCAACTACTGCCGGTTCGTACCCTTGCGCGGGGCCCGGGCCTGGAGTCCGGACTAAACTATGCCTGCCGTGGCCGGTGTCGCACCCCCGCCAGCATCCGAAGGCGGCCTGCGCACCAAGCATGTCATCGTGGGGACGGCCGGTCATATCGACCACGGCAAGACGGCCCTGGTCCGCGCCCTGACGGGCACCGACACCGATCGCCTCGAGGAGGAAAAGCGGCGGGGCATCTCGATCGACATCGGCTTCGCCAGCCTGCCGCTCGGCGAGGACCTGCGGCTCGGCTTCGTCGACGTTCCCGGCCACGAGCGCTTCGTCAAGAACATGCTCGCCGGGATTGGGGGCATCGACCTGGTGGTGCTGGTGGTGGGCGCGGACGAATCGATCAAGCCCCAGACCCGGGAGCACTTCGACATCTGCCGCCTGCTGGGCATTCGCCACGGGCTGGTCGTGCTCACCAAGACCGACCTGGTAGAGCCGGACCTGGTGGAGCTGGTGAAGCTGGAGGTCGAGGAGTTTGTCGCCGGATCTTTTTTGCAGGGCGCCCCGATCGTGCCGGTCAGCTCGCGCACCGGAGCTGGGATCGAAGAGCTGAAGGAGACGCTGCGCCGCCTCGCCGCCGGCATCGCGCCCAAGAACGCCCGGCACCATTTCCGGATGCCGGTGGACCGCGTGTTTATCATCCGCGGATTCGGCACGGTGGTCACGGGTACCTTGCTCGCCGGCAGCGTCGATAAGGAAGGCGAGGTGGAGGTGTACCCGCTCGGACGCCGTGCCCGCGTGCGCGGCGTCGAGGTGCACAACCGGCAGGTGGCGCGCGCCTGGGCGGGCCAGCGCACGGCTCTGAACCTGGCGGGTGTCGAGACCGACGATCTGCGACGCGGCATGGTGCTGGCTGCCCCGGGCAAATTCCAACCGACAGAACGCGTCGACTGCGTCCTCGACCTGCTGCCCTCGGCGCGCCCTCTGAAGCACCGCGCCCCAATCCATTTTCACGCCGGAACGGCCGAGATCGAGGCCCAGGCGTACCTGCTTGGCGGCCACGCGCAGTTGCCGCCGGGGCGGCGAGCTTACGTGCAGATCCGCCTGCGCGAGCCGGCCCTGCTGCTGCCGGGCGACCGCTTCATCGTCCGCCAGTTTTCGCCGGTGGTCACCATCGGTGGCGGCGTGGTGCTCGACAACCTCGCCCCCAAGCATCGCGCGGGCGAGGACCTCCAGAAGCCCTTGCTGCGCCTCGAAACAGGCGCGCCCGAGGACGTGCTGGAGGTGCTGCTCGAAGCGGCCGAGTCAGGCCTGGGCGTAGCGGAAATCGTCGCGCGCACGGGATGGCTCGAAGCCGAGGTGGAAACCGCCGCCTCGAAGCTGGAGCGCGCCGGCCGGTCCGACCGCATCGCCGCCGCCCCGCTGTGGCTCGCCCACCGGGAGCGCGTGAAGACGGCGCTCGATCGTCTGCTCCGCGCGCTCGCAGCCTTCCACCGCCAGGAGCCTCTGGCCCCGGGCATTTCGAAAGAGGTGCTGCGCACCGCCGAATTCCCGGAAGCGCCGCCGGTGTGGATCGAGTATCTGTTGGAGCACCTGAAAGGCGCGCAGCAGGTAGCGGTCGACGGCGAGAACGTGCGCCTCGCGGCCCATCGCATCGTGCTCAAGGAAGACGAATCGCAGGCGCGCGAGAAGATCGTGGCGGCCTTCGAGCAAGCCGGCCTCGCGGTACCGGCGCTCGGGGAAGTCCTCAACCGGGTGGGGGTCGAGCGGGAACGGGCCAACCAGATCCTGCAGATTCTGTTCCGCGAGCGGCTGCTGCTGCGCGTGACCGACGAGCTGGTTTTCCACCGCACGGCGATCGAGGGGCTGCGCGCCACGCTCGCCGCGCACAAGCAGAAGAGCGACCGCATCACCGTCCCGCAGTTCAAGGAGCTCACCGGCATCAGCCGCAAATATGCGATCCCGCTGCTGGAGTTCCTGGACCGCGAACGGGTGACGCGCCGGGTGGGGGACGAGCGGGTGATCCTTTAGGAGCGGCGTCATGGACATGGTGTGGTCCGAAGTGGCGGAGCACTGCGGCAAGGTCCTCGCCGCCTTCGCGCTCGCGCTTCCCATCGGCTGGGAGCGCCAGCGGGACGAGCGGACCGCGGGCCTCCGGACCTTTCCGCTGGTGGCCGTGGCTAGTTGCGGCTGGGTGTTGCTGGCCGAGAAAGCCTTCGGGGCCAATTCGGCCGACCATTCCCGCTTCCTCCAGGGCCTCATCACCGGCATCGGCTTCATCGGCGGCGGGGCCATCCTCAAGAGCGCCGGAACCGTCCGCGGGACCGCCACGGCGGCCAGTATCTGGAGCACCGGCGCAATCGGCGCTGCCGTCGGCTTCGGCATTTACGAGGTCGCCGTAATCCTCAGCCTGATCAACCTGCTCACACTGCAGGTCTTCACACGCCTCGAGCAAAAGATGCACCCCGAGAATGATGCCCCTCCCGGCTCGGACCGTCCCACCTGAGCCAAGCCCCCGCTTTTGCTATACTTATACTTCAAAGCCCCTCCGAGTCCGTGCGACCTGGCGTCCTGACCCGACTATGGCGCCGGACCGATAGGGCGCCGCTGGAAACGGCTGCGCCTCCCGCTTGGAAAGGACCGGGCTCGAAAGGCCGGCCTGTCTCTCACGCGGGAGCAGGCTTTTGTTTTTTTGGGCAGATGGCCAACGGGATCACTTTCGACGCCTGGTACGAGCGGTTTAGCCGCTACGCCGCGGATCTCTATCCCGGCCGCTACACGCGCTCCTTCGTGCGCGAGCTGGCCGAGAAGGGGGAGCGCGTCCAGGCCCTGGCCCGCGAGAAACATTCCACCATCGTGGCGCACAACTATCAGTATCCAGAGCTGCAAGAGGTCGCCGAGGTGGTGGGGGATTCGCTCGGCTTGAGCCAGCACGTGGCCCAGAACCCCACGCCGCGCGTGGATTTCTGCGGCGTGCAATTCATGGGGGAGACGGCCAAGACCATCCTCGGGGACCGCTCCCGAGTCTACATGCCCGACCGCCCGGGCTGTTCGCTCGTCGCCTCGATCGACCAGCGCCGCATCGATCATTGGCTGGCCGCCAATCCCGGCGGCGTCATTGTGTCCTACATCAACACGGACGCTGCGACCAAGGCCAAGAGCGACTACATCTGCACCTCGCGCAACGCCGCGCAGGTGCTGGCTCACGCCGCCGCCGAGTACCCCGGCCGCCGCCTGCTGTTCCTGCCGGACAAATACCTGGGCGCCGTGGCGCTCCACCAGACCAAAGTGGACCCCGGGCGCGTGGACCTCTATGACGGGTCCTGCCACGTCCACGCCAAGATCAGCGAGAACGCGCTCGATGAAGCGATGGACCGCCATCCCGAAGCCGAGCTGCTGATTCATCCCGAGTGCGGCTGCGCGTCCTCCTGCCTGGCCAAGGCCACCCGCCTCGGCCCGGCCCACCGCGAGGAGTACTTCTTTTCCACCGAGCAGATGCTCTGGCACGCGCAAACCTCGCCGGCGCGGGAGTTCGTGGTGGCCACCGAATCCGGGATGGTCTACCGCCTGCGGAAGGACGTGCCGGAAAAGATCTTCCACCCGGTGTCCTACCAAGCGGTCTGCGAATACATGAAGATGAACACCCTCGACAAGCTGCTCGATTCGCTCGAGCAGGACCGCGTCGAGATCACGGTGCCGCCGGAGATCCAGGCGAAGGCCCGGGCGGCGATTGAGCGCATGCTCTCCATTCAGTGAGGCCTGGCGGATGCTCCACGACCAACACCTGCGTCCCGTCAAAGACCTGAGGATCTCGGTCACCGACCGGTGCAATTACCGCTGCACCTACTGCATGCCGCTCGAAGAGTACGTGTGGATCGAGCGCCGCCAGATCCTGACCTACGAAGAAATCGAACGGCTGGCGCGGGTCTTCATTCGCCTCGGCGTCACCGAGATCCGGATCACCGGAGGCGAGCCGCTAGTCCGCCACGACCTCGAGGACCTGGTCGCGCGGCTGGCGCGCCTGGAGGGCCTGGAGGATCTGAGCCTCACCACCAACGGCGCGCTGCTGGCCGAAAAGGCCGCGGCGCTGCGGAGGGCCGGGCTGCGCCGGCTGAACGTCAGCATCGACACCCTCGACGCCGATAGGTTCCGCCAGATCACCAAGCGCGGCGACCTGAAGCAAGTGCTGGACGGCCTCTTTGCCGCCCAACGCCTGGGTTTTCATCCTATCAAGATCAACGCGGTAATCGAGCGCGGGGTCAACGAGGACGACATCCTGCCGCTGGTCGAGTTCTCCCGCGCTAATGGCTTCGCGATCCGCTTCATCGAGTATATGGACGTGGGCAACTCGAACCAGTGGCAGTCCGCGAAGATGGTCTCGAAGCAGGAGATCCTGGAGCGGATCGCAGCCCAATATCCGCTGCGCGAGGTGGGCCGCGAGGGCGGCACGGCGCCGGCGGTCGATTACCAGTTGTCCGGCGGCGGCGACGTGGGTGTGATCGCGTCCGTCACCGAGCCGTTCTGCGCGAGCTGCACGCGCGCCCGGCTGACGGCCGACGGCAAGCTCGTGACGTGTCTCTTCTCTCATGTCGGCCACGATCTCAAAGGGCTGCTGCGCGAGGGGGCGAGCGACGAACGGATCGAGCAGTTCATTCGCGACATCTGGACCCGCCGAAACGATCGCTACTCCGACGAGCGCCTGGAAGCCATGAAGTCGGGCGCCGGTTACGAGCCCGCAGCCCATCGGAAGATCGAAATGATCACGCTGGGCGGCTGATGCCCCGACTGTTCACCCTGAGCGAAGCCGAGGAGATGCTGCCGGCGATCGAGAAGGCGCTGCGCGCCGCGATTGAAAGCCGTCAGAGCGCCGCGGAACTCGAGGAGCAATTCAACGCGGTGCTAACCAAGATCACCCTGTTCGGTGGCGTGCAGCTCGACGTGAACGAAGTGTCGGCGATGAAATCCGGCAAGGAGCAGGCCATGGAAGGCCTGAAGCGGGCGCTGACCGAGATCGCCGCAAGCGGGGTGCTGGTGAAAGATCTGGAGATCGGCCTGATCGATTTCCCGACCCTCTTCGACGGCGAAGAAGTCTACCTCTGCTGGAAGCTGGGCGAGGAGCGCATCGGCTTCTGGCATCCCACCACGGAAGGCTTCTCCGGCCGCCGGTCCATCGATCAGGACTTCCTCGACCGCCATCGCGGCGACAAGCCAAATTAAGGCAATCCCTCAGAGCCGCCCACCCTAAAACCCCAGCGAGATGGCGCGGCCCGTCTCACGCTCGACGATCTCCAGGCGCCTGGGAAGCACCCGCAACTCCGCCACGCCGCGGTAATTCTCCGGCACCCGCACGCTGAACGCGGCGAAACGCTTTCGCAACCGCCCATGGCCGTCCAGCCATTCGTAGGCGGGCGTGCCGAAGAGCGCTGGCGTGGCCACCAGGGTTCGCATAGTCCCGTGGTTGGGCGTGTTGCTGAACTCGAGGCCCCGTGTCAGCATCTCGGGGTTGTTGGCCTCCCAGATGTTGAGCCACGGATAGTCGGCGCGCCGGAAAACGTAGCCGAACAGCAGCCGCCGGCCGGGATGCACCGCGGCGAAGAATCCGAACTCGTGCGCGGGATCGATCAGGAAATTGTTGACGAAGCCGGAGCGCTCGATATTGCGCACGGTCCGCAGGTCGATGCGGGTCTCGCCCTGTCCTGCGGGCCAGCGGAATTCCGCGCCGGACGCGTCGCCATTCACCCGGCCGCGCGTCAGCGGGGCGTCGATCGGGCGGCCACCTGGTGCAGCGCTCGATTCAAGGCCTGATGGACTACTCCGACCCGGCGACCGGCCATGTGCTGCTGGAGAAGCTGGACGGGCTGTGCCGCGAGTTGGGAGTGCAGTATCACGGCGTGCGTTTCCGCGACACGGGTCATCAATTGCGCGTGGAACTGCACCTGCTGCTCCCCTTCGCCACGCCGGTCGGCGAGACGCACCGGCTGGCGACGGCACTCGAAGAGCGCCTGCCGGCGGTGCTGGGCCAGCCGGCGGAGGTAGTGACGCATTTGGAATCGCTCGAAGATCACAGCGCCGTCCACGCGGCCGCGGACCACCCCACGAGGATTTCGGGTAGCGAGTGAGTCATGAGGCTGGCTTCAGGTATCTGTGACAGCAATGATTCGTCATACGCTGGTAAGATTGGTAACCCAAGGCAGACGCTATGCGTAGTCGAGCTCAGATCCTCCGGGCGCTGGGAGTCATCACGTGGCTCGTGGCCGTCACCGCGTATTCTGCGGCCGGACAACCTCTCCCAGCGACGGCAGCAGGTCACACCCAGATCGTGCTGCTGGGGACGGGAACCCCCCGGCCGGATCCGCAACGCTCGGGACCTGCCACGGCCGTGGTGGTCGACGGCACGCCGTACCTCGTTGACGCCGGCCCGGGAATCGTCCGGCGCGCGGCTGCCGCGTACGACAAAGGCATCCAGGGCCTCGCGGTCGCGAATCTGCAAACCGCCTTCATCACCCATCTACACTCCGACCACACCGTCGGGTATCCCGATTTGATCTTCACAACCTGGTTGCAAGGCCGGCATAGACCGCTAAAAGTGTACGGTCCCGCCGGCCTCGAGGCGATGACGAAGTACATCCTGCTCGCGTGGCAGGCCGACATCGACGTTCGGACCAAAGGTTTGGAGCAGCGCGATGCCGCGGGATTGACCGTGGAGGCGCACGACGTGAAGCCGGGCCGGATCTACCAGGACTCCAGTATTAAAGTGACCGCTTTCCCGGTCTTGCATGGCGACTTGCCGGCGTACGGCTACCGCTTCCAGACGTCCGATCGAACGGTGGTAATCTCAGGCGATGC
>JBGPDC010000012.1:0-48626 GCA_041482115.1 Terriglobia bacterium
CGCTGCTGTGGCTGAAGATCGACGCCACCCAGCCGCTGGTGCCCGAGGAGTTGCCGCCCGTCGAGGCGCGAGCGGCTTAACAGGGTGGGGCGGGCGCCCACCCCCCCCGCCGACCCCCACGCCGGCCGTTTAGGGATTTCAAAGTTGTGCGAGAAGCCCGCCCGGGGGCCGGCTGCAGGCGAGGGCGCCCGCCCCACCAATCCGCCTCCCAAACCTCGCCCATCGGCGCCACGATGTCGTCGTGATAAGTCACGGTCCCACTGAGGTACCCAAGGATGGAGGGTGGCTTCGGCTCTACGGGCACCAGCGGCGCTACGGACCCGCCGGCGGGCTTTTTCGCCTTCATGTGACCATGGTATCGCGCCTCTGGCGCAAGGCCTCGAACAGGACGATGCCGGCGGCCACGGAGACGTTGAGAGACGCGATGGGGCCGGCCACAGGTATCTTTACCAGGACGTCGCAGTGGCGGGCCACCAGCTGGTGGAGTCCTTTGCCTTCCCCGCCGAGCACTATCACCGCGCGGCCACGATAGTCGGCGGCGTCATAGCTCTTCTCCCCGCGCTCGTCGAGGCCGAAGATCCAGTAGTGCCGCTCTTTCAGGATCTCGAGCGCCCGGTTGAGGTTCGTGGCGCGCGCGATGGGCAAGTATTCGAGGGCTCCGGCGGCGGCCTTGGCGACCGTTTCCGTGAGTCCCGCCGAGCGGCGCTCGGGAAGCACGACGGCGCCGGCGCCGGCCGCGCAGGCCGAGCGGATGATGGCGCCCAGGTTGTGCGGATCCTCAACGCCGTCGAGCAGCACGAGCAGCGAGGGCTCGCCGGCGGGGGCGATGACGTCCTCGAGGTCGCGATACCGGTGGGCGGCGGTGCGCGCGACGACGCCTTGATGACTCGCGGATCCGGCGGCGCGGTCGAGGGCCTCGCGCGGCTCGAATCGCAAGGGCACGCCCGAGCGGCGGCACTGATCGACGAGGCGCTGCAGGCGGGGATTGGAGGCGCCGCGCGCCACCAGCACGTGGTCGACGGCACGCCCGGCGCGCAACGCCTCCTCCACGGCGTGAATCCCGATGAGCCGATCCATGCGGTCTAGCGGTGAGATTCCTGGCCCGACTCCGGAGCGCCGCTTCGTCCCCGGTGGCTAGGGCCGGGACCAGGGGATACCACCGGCGGGGCGAGCCTTCCGGGGGCTGGCGGACGCGTGCCGCCGCGATCGACGCTACCGGGGCGGATTACCACGCCCGGCGGCGGGCGCAAGCCGGGCGCAGGCCGGTAGGGACCGCGCGGCAGGTAGATCACGCCCGGCCAATAGCCGCCGCCCGGATCGTAGCCCGGCTGGGGCTCGACCCCCATCGGAACCGCGTCCGGCAGGTCGCCTTGCGGCGGGCCATAGATGTATGGATAGTAGTAATATCCAGAACCCGGCGCGGGTGGCGGAGCCGGTGGCGGGGGAGGCGGCTCGGCCCCGATAATACGGATGCCGCTCGCGGTGTGGGGAGCGTTGTAGTCCTGGGCCGTGGTCACGGGCTTGGCCGGCGTGGCGCCGACCCGGATCGCGCGGGTGCGGGCCGTGGTGGCGCGTTCGGCGGAGGGCGCCGGCACCGAGGCGAGCCACCGGACCGGGCTCGCCGCCGCGGGCCGCCGGGGCGTTGCTCCGGGATCGATCACGCGGCTCGCGGCGTCGATCACGGCGTACGTCGTGGCGGCCGGTGAGTAGAGCGAGGGAGCCGCCTCCCCGTGCCAGGTTTCGCCGGGGGCGAGCGGTCCCCAGCCGATCAGGTTGCCGGAGCGCAGCCAGTAGACCTCGCCCGGGTGGAAAGCGGCGTCGGGCGCCCAGACCCAGTCTCGCGCCACGCGCGCCCAGCGGCCATAGTGGTAGGGCAGCCAGCCCCAGGATTCCGAAGAGACCCACACGTAGCCCGCCTGATCGTCCCACCGCCACTGGCCGGAGCGGAAGGGCGTCCAGTCCTCCCGCACGCGCGGGCGCCAGACACGGCCGAGTTGGGGAACGTCTGTCCAGGTCCCGTGGGCGTCCAGCTCGCCGAGGCCGACCGGGAAAGCCGTGATCCGCGTGCCTTTCGCCTGCAGGGCGGCTTGCTTATCGCGCTGCTCGTTCCAGCCGTCGAGGGGGCCCGACTTGACCTCGCGGAACAACTCGAAGCGCTCGAGGTTGCCGGGATCGACGCGCGCCGTGCGGCCCTCGGTCAGCTCCATCTCGGCCGGACGCGACGAGAAACGGACGCGGCCTTCGAGCACGGCGACCGTGGTGAACTGGTCATCCACGTCGGCGCGCACGCGCGAACCGCCGGCGAGCGCCAGCTCCACCCCCGGCAGGGAGATCTTGAACGTATCCGCCCCGGCGGGCTCGGCCGTGACGTAGAGCGTGCCGCGCTCGAGGGACACGTGGGTGACGCGCTCGCCGTTCGAGAGGCGGGTCAGGTCGGAGAGCTCGGCGAGCGACGCGGGGCCGAGCCGCACCACGCTGCCTTCGTCGAGCTCGAGCTCGGCGCGTCCCGCTGCGGTCTCGATCCAGAAGCCCTGCCCGGCGGGCACGTTCGGACGCGCGACGGTCCGGCGGCCGGAGGCGTCTTCGATCTCGACGCGGTCTTCGGCGAGCGTCACGCGGGCGAAGCGGAGGTGCAGGTCGGCGGCGAGCAGGGGAATAGAGGCAGCCAAGACCATCGCAACTTTGGACGGGAAGCGCACGGACAACCTCTCGTCCGATGGTACCAGCGGGGAGGCTTCCGGCTCAATAGGGGAATCGTACTAAGGGTGAGGCCCCGGATTTGGCGGCGGACAGTATGATCAAGAGATGCAGGAAGAAGCGCTGCTCGAGCACATCGGGAAGCTGCCGCACGGGCGGGCGAACTACAAGCAACTGGTGCGGGAGCTCGGCACCCGCGGCGAGGAGCGCCGGGCGCTCGACCAACTGCTCGAGCGGCTGGTCGAGAAGGGCCGGCTGCTCGAAACACGCTCGGACCACTACATTCTGATGGACCGGCAGCAGGAATACGCTGCCGGGCGGCTGAGCCTGCATCGCGATGGCTATGGCTTTGTGATTCCCGACCGGGGGGCGCTGGCGGGTACGGGGGAGGACATCTTCGTCGACGCCGAGTCCACCGGCGGGGCCATGCACGGGGACCGCGTGATGGTGCGGTTGAAGGGGCCGTCGAAGGGGCGCGTGGTGCGCATCCTGTCGCGCGCGCATCCCGAGGTGGTGGGCCGCTTCCGCTATAACCCGCGCGGCAGCTTCGTGATTCCTTTCGACGGCAAGATCCGGGAGCACATCGCGATTGCGCGGGGCGACGAGGTGCCGCCCGTGCCGGAGACCACCGAGCGGCTAGGAGAGGTGCCGCGTCTCGACGTGGAAAGCGCGGAGGCGCTCGACGGCGCCGTGGTCAACGTGGAGATCACGGAGTTCCCCAGCCCGACCGACAATGCGCGGGGCCGGGTGATCGAGGTGCTGGGCCGCGAGGGCGACTTCGGAATCGACGTCGAGATCATGATCCGCAAGCACTACCTGCCGCACCGCTTCCCGGCGGACGTGGTGGACGAGGCGGCGCGTCTGACGGCGGTGATCCCGGCCGAGGAAATCGCGCGGCGCAGAGACTTCCGGACGCTCGACATCGTGACCATTGACGGCGAAACCGCCCGCGACTTCGACGACGCGGTGTGGGTCGAGAAGCAGCCGGACGGCCGCTACCACTTGCAGGTGCATATCGCCGACGTGGCGTACTACGTGCGCGAAGGCAGCGGCATCGACCGCGAGGCCCGGCTGCGGGGCACGAGCGTCTACTTTCCGGACCGCGCCGTCCCCATGCTGCCCTACGAGCTTTCGACGGACCTGTGCTCGCTCAATCCGCACGCCGACCGGCTGGTGCTCTCGGCCTTGCTCACGATCGATCCGCAGGGCGAGGTGGTCGCGGCCGAGTTCTGCGAGGGGGTGATCCGCAGCGCCGAGCGGATGACCTACACCAACGTGAACCTGGTGCTGGAGGGCGATGCCGGGTTGCGCGAACGCTACGCGCGCCTCGCGCCGCGCTTTGAAACCATGGGCGAGCTGGCGGCGATCCTGACGCGGCGGCGGCACAAGCGCGGGTCGATCGACTTCGACCTGCCCGAGCCGGTGATCGAGTTCGACGAGCAGGGGCTGGTGAGCGCTATCGTCCGGCGGGAGCGCAACGCGGCGCACCGGCTGATCGAGGAGTTCATGCTGGCGGCGAATGAAGCGGTCGCGACGGAGCTCGAGCGGCAACTGACAGCCTCGATCTACCGGATTCACGAGAAGCCCGATCCCCGGAAGGTATTCGAGTTCGAGCAGGTGGCGGCGACCTTCGGGTATTCGATGGGTATCGGCCGGATGCCAGCCCGCGATCTCGGCTGGACCACCCGGCGGCGCGACCATACCAAAGGGCGGCGCGAGATGATCATCCCGGAATCGAACGTGCCGGTGACCTCACGGCACTACCAGACGCTGATCGCGCGGATCGCGGGGAAGCCCGAGGAGCGCATCCTGAGTTATCTGATGCTGCGGTCCCTCAAGCAGGCCCGCTACAGCGAGGAGAATGCCGGACACTTTGCGCTCGCCTCGCGCTGTTACACGCACTTCACCTCGCCGATCCGGCGCTACCCGGACCTGGTGGTCCACCGGCTGCTGCGGCGAGTGTTGACAGGGCAAGCCGCCGGGGCGCCGGGCGCGGGGCCGTTGAAGACCGTCGCCGAGGAGTGCTCCTTTACTGAGCGCCGGGCTGCCGACGCCGAGCGCGAGCTGCTGGAATGGAAGAAGGCCCGCTTCATGGAGGAGCGCGTCGGGGAGGAGTTCCCAGCCCTGATTGTGAGCGTGATGCGGAGCGGGATGTTCGTCGAGCTAGTAGACCTCTTCATCGAGGGATTTATCCCGATCGACTACTTGGGGGGAGACCGCTACACCTACCGGGAGAACGAGCGGGCGATCGTGGGGGAGCGCAAGAAAAAAAAGTTCGCGATCGGCGATCGTCTGACGGTGCAGGTGGACCGGGTGGAGGCCTTGGAGCGGCGGCTGTTGTTTTCGGTAGTTGACGCGACGTCTCAGGCCGGCCAGCGCGCCCGCAAGTAGGTGCGCAGGCGCAGGATGGCCTGGGATTTCAGTTGCGAGACCCGCGTCTCGTGCAGTTTCAGCACCTCTGCGATCTGCCGCAGGGTGAGCTCCTCGTAGTAGTAGAGGGTCAGGATGGTGCGCTCCACCCGCGGCATGCGCTCGAGCGCCACGGTGACCAGTTTCTCGAGCTCCGCGCGCTCGAACAGGCTCGAGGGCCAGTGTTCCTCTTTGTCGGAGAGGAAGCGCAGGGCGTCGACCGTGTCGTGGTCGCCGGTGCCGGCCTGCTCGAGCCGGGCCAGGTTCACCGCGCGCACTTCGACGAGCCAGGCGTGATACTCCTCGAGCGACAGGCCAAGCTCGACCGCTATCTCGTCTTCGACGGGTACGCGGCCGTGTTTCTTTTCCGCCATCACGATGGCCGCTTCGATCATCTTGGCCTTGCGCCGCTTGTTGCGGGGCGCCCAGTCGAGCTCCCGCAGGCTGTCCAGGATAGCGCCGCGGATCTTGTACTCGGCGTAAGTCTTCAGTTTCACGTTCTTCTGCGGGTTGAAGTGATCGATGGCCGTAATCAAACCGAGGATGCCCGCGCTAATCAGATCTTCCAGGGCCACGCTCTGGGGAAGCTTCTCGTGGATGCGCGCGGCGATCAGCTTCACCTGGGGCAGGTGCTCCAGGATCAGGCGCTCCCGGTCGGCGACCGGATCGGTGACAGCGAGCGAGAGCGAGGCGGAGGTGGGCATGGCAGTCTAGCCGTCTGCGGCCAGCGGAACAGCCAGTTTGCAGCTCCGTCTCGTCCGGGATTCCAGGAAGATCTTCATATGGCCCGCCCGGCAGCGGTAGAGTCACGTCCAGCCGGCGACGCGGGGACCTGCCGGGTTCATCGGATGATCTGGGTTAAAGTTCCAGTCGTTAGGATTTGCGGCGGAACTCCAGCACCTCGACCACGTACTCCGGCGACGGACGGATGCCGAGCCACTGCATCATCCGGCGGTCGGGCGCGGTGTAGGGGACGAAACCGTGGCGCTGGATTTCGTAGTGCGGTTCGAGGGCGCGCGCAAAGTGGCCGGCGGCCTCCGGTGACTCGCGGCTGTAGTGCAGGTACCAGACCAGGGGCGGCTGGTCGCGGTCGATATGGCCGAGGGCCCTTTGCCGCTCCGGCTCGCCGGCCAGGATTCTTACCGCCGGGGTGTAGGGGCCGTGGAGCGCAAAGCCGGCGCCGGCGAGCGAGCGATCGAGCAATACCAGCGCCCGGGAGCCCTGCGAGCCTTGCTGGACGAACTGGGTCAGGGCGTCGTAGTCGACGAGATAACCTTTGTTGAGGAAGTCCTCGCGGCGGTAGTAGCTGCTCAGGCTGGCGATGGCTACGAGCAGTAACCCGGCGTAGACGAAGCGGCCGGGACGCCACCCCTCCAAGCCCCGGACCAGGAAGAGATAGTAGAACGGCAGCAGAAACAGCAGCCGCGCCCCGACGAAAGCGAAGCTCACCCAACTGGCGGCGATGACGTAGCCGATCGCGGCCGCCGGCAACAGCAAGGAAAGTGGCTCTGCGAGCGTCCACGCCCGCCGCCACGCGAGCAGAATCACCGGTGTCAGAACCAGGGCCGCCCCTAGCGCCCAGAGCGGCGTGGTCTCACCAAAATGGAACGAGACGAAAGTGTAGCCCAGCTTGAGAGCGTGGTCGGCCAGCCAGTTCGGCGCGGCGCGGTGAGGACCGGTTTCCGCTACCAGGGTGGCGGAGCGTGCCAGACGTCCGATCCAAGGCGCATAGAGCAGGGCAATGGCTGCGAGCGCCGCGAGGTGCCGCCACGGGCGGCGCCAGAGGCCCACGGCCGCGGTGGCGCCGGCCACGGCCAGGCCCGGCACGTAATGCGTGTAGAGCAGGGTAGTAGCGCAAATTACGTAGCCGCCCCCGGCGCGGAGATTATCCGGTTCCTTGAGCCATTTCCAGGCCAGGCGCAGGGCGATGATTCCGAGGAGCAACTGGAGGGTGTAGGACCGCGCGATGCGCGCGTAGAGCACCAGGCACGGCGACAGCACCCACAGGCCCAGGAATAGCGCCTGCCGCCGGGGTGGAAGCGGGCGCAGGCACAATACCCAGAAGACGGCTGTGGCGGCCAGCGTCAGCAAGGCGGAAAAAGCCCGCGCCCGCACGATCGCCGAGCCGGGCAGCGGCAGGCGGAGCCAGGTATGCATCAGCAGATAGTAGAGCGGCGGGTGGACGTCGACCTCGACGGCGCGAATGATGCCGGCGGGCGAGCGCGAGGCCGTGGCGAGGGTGTAGCGCTCGTCGTCCCAGAGGGGGAGCAGATCGAGGCGCGGCAGCAGGAGCAGGGCCTGCAAGAGGAGGGCGAGCCAGACAAGTGGCGGGGTGCGGCCGGGACGCCGCACGGCCCTACCGGGCCACCGCCGCCGGGCGGCTCGGGACCAGCTCCAGGGCCTGCGCGACGCTCGCGCCGTCGTGCACCATGGCGGCGAGCGCGGCGAGCACGGCTTCCGGCTGCGGGTGTTGCCAGACGTTGCGGCCGAAGATGAAGCCCTCGGCGCCCGCCGAAATGCACTGGTCCACCAGCTCGAGCAGCGCGCGGACACTCGCGTCGCGCAGGGGACCGCCGGCGACCATCACCGGCCGTCCCGTGGAGCTTACGATGCGGCGAAAGCTCTCTTCGTCTCCCGAGTAGCGGGTCTTGATGATGTCGGCGCCCATCTCGGCGCCGATGCGCGCGGCGAGCGCGATGTCGGTGGCGACATCGGCGGGGAGCGCGGCCGTGCCCCGGCCGGTGAAATCCAGATGGTTGGCCAGCATCCGCGCGCTTAGCATTTCGGCGACCACCGGGAGGCCCCAGCGGCGCGCGTCCTCGGCCACCTGGCCGAGCTTGAGCAATTCGGCGCCTTCCTGCTCGCCGCCGATGGTGGCGTTGACGATCACGGCGTCCACGCCCAGCTCGGCGGCGTGCGCGAGCGAAGTGAATTGCCGCATGGCGCCGCTCGAGCCGGCGGTGACGCCGCCGTCGATGCGGAGAATCACCGCCAACTGTCCGAGCTCGCCGGCCACCTGCTCGAGCACGCCGGGGGTGAGCAGCACCGCATCGGCGTCGCTTTGCGCGACCAGCTTCACCAGGGCCACCGGATCCTCGATGCCGCGCAAGGGGCCGGCCACCAGGCCGTGATCGAGCGGCACCACCAGGGCGCGTCCTTTACGCAGCAAGCGGCGCAACCGCAGAGCTTTTCCTACCGACATGGCTTCTCCTGTCTGAGCTTTCTATGGTACTGCCGAAGGGCGCCGCTTTGTTAGCATCAAGGCAACCTGGCATCGAGTTGCGGCGTCCTTGGGTTAGATCACGTATGAACAGGTTACTTTTACGATGGATCGGGTGGCTGTTGCTGGCGCCGGTGATTCCGGGCTGGAGCCAGAATCGGTGGTTCGATACCACTGCGTTTGTCCAGATTCCGCCGGCGCGTTCGCGCTTCGCCGTCCGGCCGTATCTCCCGCTCGAGGTGGGCAATCAGTGGATCTACGCGGCGCGGGGCCAGTTGGCGGGCGACCCGGTCATCATAGAGATCACCGGCTCGGCGGTTTACAACGGCAATACCTACTTTCAAATCACGGGTTTCGCCGGCGAGCCAGCCTGGGTGCGCTACAACACCAACGGCGACCTGGTGCAGTTCGCGCCCGGCGGGGGCCCGGAAATGCTGTGGTATAGCTTCAGCGCCCCGGACGGCGCCTCCTGGCGCTCGCAACTGCCGCTGCCGTGCGTTGCGCAGGCAACCATCCGCACGCACGCGGCAGACGTGACCGTATCGGCGGGGACCTTCTCGGGGGCTCTGGCCATTGACTATCCGCCCGGCAACTGCGCCGACGCCGGCCTTTCCGATGAGACGTTCGCGCCTGGGGTGGGGCTGCTGCAGCGCACCTCGATCACCGTCGGCGGGCCGCGGACCCTGGAACTGTCCTACGCCCGAGTGGGCGGCGTGAGCGTGGCCGGCCCGGAGTTGTCGTTCGGGGCGTCGATCGACAGCCCGGTTTACCTCTCTAACGTGCCGCCCCCGGTGCTAACGGTACGGTTCACGTTGCGTAACACTTCCACCGCAGCGGTCAGTCTCGACTTCAACACGGGGCAGCAATACGACGTGGCAATTCGGGATAGCGGGGGCCGCGAAGTTTATCGCTGGTCGCTCGGCAAACTCTTCACGCAGGTCGTCTCGCGGCTGACGGTGGGACGAGGCGAGAAGAACTTCGTGCTGGCTGTGCCGCTCGGCGATCGCGCCGGTCAGCCCTTCCCCGCCGGCCGTTACACGCTCGAAGCGTGGCTCACCCCGACGGTTGGCAAGGTGTATACGGCGACGGTGGGGTTTGAGATCAACCAGGTGAGGTAGGCCCGGCCGGTCACGCTCATTAGGCGGGTGATGGGGCCGTGCGCCGGGGCCGCCGACGAAGAAAAGGGTGCAGATCTGCACCCATTTCCGGCAGGGAAGCTCGCAGTGCAGGCGGCGGCGACCGTAAAGGCCTCAATCCGCTTGCCGGGCGATGTATCGCCTCGTTTCAGTCCGCATTAGCCCCGAATATGGTGCGGTAGGTGTCCGGAGAATCGTTTGCGCCGGATCAGCGATGTTTTGGTTAGGATTGTTCCAGCCATGACCTACCGTCTCTTATTCCTTCTCACGCTCACCACCTTCCAGATGTTGGGCGCAGACTGGCCCGCCTATCGAGGGCTGGGCGCGAGCGGCGTCGCGGAGGGCGCCGCGCCGACGAACTGGAACGCCGACCCCGAGGCCGGTCCGTTGCGCGCGATACGTTGGAAGACGCCGGTTCCAGGGTTGAGCCACTCGAGTCCCATAGTTTGGGACGGGCGTGTGTATGTGGCGACGGCCATCAGCAAAGCCGGCCATGCGCCGCTCAAGATCGGCCTTTACGGCACCGGCGATTCGGCCGACGACAATGGAGAACAGGCCTGGGCTATCTACTGCCTGGACAAACGAACCGGCCAAGTGCTCTGGGAGCGCACGGCGCAGCGCGGCCTCCCCCGGGCCCGGCGGCACACCAAGGCCACCCACGCGAATACCACGCTCGCCACCGACGGCAAGCGCCTGATCGCGTTCTTCGGTTCCGAGGGTCTCTTCGCCTACTCTCTCGACGGCCGGCTGCTGTGGAAGAAGGATCTGGGCGTTCTCGATATGGCGCCGTTCGACGATCGCAGCCTTTCCTGGGGATTCGCCAGCTCTCCGGCGCTGTTCGAAGACACCATCGTGGTGCAGTGCGACGCGAAGAACGACGCGTTCGCCGCGGCTCTCTCGGCCGTGGACGGCCGGGAACTGTGGCGGGTCCGGCGAGCGGAGGTCTCCCGAGGCAGTTGGGGGACTCCGGGTGTCATTCGCGCGGGCGGGCGCACGCAGGTGGTCCTCAACGGCTACCCATACATCGTCAGCTATGATTTCTCGACCGGCCGCGAGTTGTGGCGGCTGCGCTCGGAGGGCGATATCCCGGTGCCTGTTCCGTTCCTCGCGGGAGGCTTGATCTTCGTAGCCAACGCCCATGGCGGTAAGTCGCCGCTTTATGCCATCCGGCCGGAGGCTTCGGGTGACATCTCTCTCGCGGGCGATTCCCGCACCAGCTCCGGCGTGGTGTGGAGCGAGGAGCGCAACGGCTCCTATCTGCAAACGCCGGTCGCTTACGGGGACATCGTGTACGCCAGCACCAGCCAGGGAGTCTTTAAGGCCTATGAGGTCCGTTCTGGAAAGAAGCTGTATGAGCGGCGCCTCGGCGACGGGACCACCGGTTTCACGTCTTCGCCCGTGGCGGCGGATGGCAAGGTCTACGTCACAAGCGAGGAAGGCGAGACCTTTGTGGTCAAGCACGGGCCGGTCTTCGAGCTCCTCGCCAAGAACTCGCTGGGCGAGACGGTTCTCTCCACTCCGGCGATTTCGGACCGTACGATCTTCTTCCACACCCGCGGGTACCTGGTGGCCATCGCGGATTGAATTCGGGAAGTCGTTGATTCTGCTGAGCCGAAAAGTCCTGCAGATCTGCAAGACTTATTTTCGCCGGGCCGCTACGCCAGCGCGTCCCGCAGCACCTCGACGGCGTGGCGGGGGGTGCGGTTCGAGAAGTGGCCGATCTGCTGGCGGCAGCTTACGCCGGTGATGACGATCTCGGTGTCCTGGGAGGCGGCGTTGACGGCGGGCACGAGGCGCGTGTTGGCGATCGTCTCGCTGAGGTCGTAGTGCTCCTTCTCGAAGCCGAACGAACCGGCCATCCCGCAGCAGCCGGAGTTGATCTCACCGACTTCCCAGCCGGGTACCATCTTCAAAGCTCGCAGCGTCGGAGCCGTCCCGATGTGGGCCTTCTGGTGGCAGTGGCCGTGGACCAGGAGCTTCTTGTTCCCGTCGCTGAATTTCAGGTCGAGCTCGCCACGGTCCTGGAGGACGCCGAGGAATTCTTCGAGCAGATAGGAGACCGACGCCACCTGCTCGACCTCGGGACCGCGCAGCAGATCGCCGTACTCGTCACGCAAGGTGAGCAGGCAACTGGGCTCGCAGCCGACGATGGGTACGCCTTGGGCCGCCAGCGGGGCCAGCGCTGCAACATTCTCGCGGGCCACGCGGCGGGCGTCTTCGAGCAGTCCTTTCGAGAGCATGGGGCGGCCGCAGCACTCCTTCTTGGCGAGGATCACCTCGAAGCCGGCCTTCTCGAGGATTTCGGTCGCGGCGCGTCCGACCTGGGGATAGTTGTAGCTGAGGAAGCAGTCGTCAAACAGGACCACCCGGCCGCGGCGGGCGGAGCCGTTGGCCGAGCGTCCGCGGAACCAGCTCTGGAAGGTCTCGTCGGCGAAGGCCGGAAAAGCGCGGCGGGAGTCGATCCCGAGAACGCGCTCGGCGATTTTCTTCACCCACCCCTGCCGCATGAAGAGATTGGCGAGGGATGGCGTGAGGCTGCCCCAGCGGTTGAGCGTCGCGATGTTGGCGAAGACCTTCGCCCGGCGCGGAACGCCGTGGCGCTCGTAGTAGTGGGCCAGGAACTCGTACTTGATCTTGGCCAGGTCGACGTTCGAGGGGCACTCGCGCTTGCAGCCCTTGCACTCGAGGCATAGGTCCAGGGTCTCGTACATGCGGTGGGAGGTCAGCTCCTCGGCGGGCAGGCGGCCGGATAGCGCCGCGCGGAGAGCGTTCGCCCGGCCCCGCGTGGAGTGCTCCTCTTCCATGGTGGCCTGGTAGGAGGGGCACATGGTGCCTTCGAGGGTCTTCTTGCACCGGCCCATGCCGTTGCAGGCCTCGATGGCGCGGTCGAAGCCGCCCTCGCGCGAAAAGTCGAGGTGGGTCTGGATCTGGATGGTCTGGTATTGCGCGCCGTAGCGAAGGTCCTTGGTCATGTCCGGGCAGCGGACGACTTTGCCCGGGTTCATGATGTTGTGCGGGTCGAAGGCGGTCTTGAGCTTCAGGAACGCTTCGTAGACTTTCGGTCCGAAGAGGCGCTCGTTGAAGTGGCCGCGGGCGAGGCCGTCGCCGTGCTCGCCGCTCATCGAGCCGCCGCACTCCTGGACGAGCGCGAAGATCTGCTCGGAGATGCTCTTCATCTTGTCCACTTCCGACTGCTGTTTCAGGTCGATCAGCGGCCGGATGTGGAGACAGCCGACGGAGGCGTGGCCGTAGTAGCCGCCCGTGGTGTCGTGGGCGGTGAGGATCTCGCGGAAGCGGCGCACAAACTCGGGCAGGCGCTCGACGGGCACGGCCGGGTCCTCGACGAAGGCGATGGGCTTGCGGTCGCCCTTGACGCTCATAAGCAGTCCGAGCGAGTCTTTGCGGACTTTCCAGACGTCCAACTGCTTGCGTGGATCGATCACGGGCAGGTGGCCGTAGCCGATCCGTTTGCGCTTGAGGCGCGCGTCGAGCTCTTCGACCTTGGAACGGACTTCGTCGGCGGTGTCGCCGTAGAACTCGACTACGAGCAACGCGCCGGCGTCGCCCTGCACGAAGTCCATGCGCTTGGCGAACTCGGCCTGACTGCGGGCGGACTCGATGATCATGCGGTCCATCAGCTCGGTCGCGGCGGGATGGGTCTGCATCATCTCTTCGGTGGCTTCCGCCGTCTCGACCAGATCGCGGAACAGAACCACCTCGATCGCCTTGTGCTTCGGGAGCCGGACAATCTTGACCTTGGCCTCGCTCGCGACGGCCAGGGTGCCTTCGGAGCCGGCGATGATCTTGCTGAGGTTGAAGGGGCCGGGGGGCGTGGCGAGTCCGGCGCCGAATTGGCCGCCGTTGGGCACGAATTCGTCCAGGTTGTAGCCGCTCACACGGCGAATGATCTTCGGATAACGGGCGTAGATCTCGGGGCAGTACTCGGCTCCGAGGGCGCGCACCTCCTTATAGATGCGGTTTTCCAGGCGGTCGCCGCGGCACAACTGCTCCAGCCGGTCCGGAGTGACGGCCGCGAAATGGGCTTCGGAGCCGTCGGCGAGGTGGACGTCGAGATCGAGCGTGTGATCGATGGTCTTGCCGTGGATGACGGAGTGAGAGCCGGCCGAGTTGTTGCCAATCATCCCGCCGAGAGTGGCGCGATTGGAGGAGGAAGTATCGGGTCCGAAGGCGAAACCGAGAGGCCGCAGGTGGGCATTGAAATTGTCCTGCACCACGCCGGGCTGGACCCGGGCCCACTGCTCGCCGGTATTGACCTCCAGGATGCCGTGCATGTACTTCGCGAAATCGATGTGAATGGCGTGGCCGACGGTCTGGCCGGAGAGACTGCTGCCACCGCCCCGGGGAAGCAAAGGCACGCCGTGGCGGGCGGCAATCTGGACGATGGCGGCGACGTCGTCGCGGTCCCGCGGCAGCACCACGCCGAGCGGCTCGATCTGGTAGATGGAGGCATCGGTCGAGTAGAGGATTTTGGAGTAGGCGTCGAAGCGAACTTCGCCGCGGATCGCCTTCCGAAGCTCGGCTTCGAGGTCGCGGGTAGGGCTCTGCATGGGAAGCCCTCCAGTATAGTCCAGCAAACGCTGCCGGCACTTTTCCGACGGACCTTCGCCGAGGGGTACCGATAGCCTAGGGGTTTTTCGTAAGAAGTACCCACCTGACTGCCAAACGATTGGTCCATTGTGTTCTGGGGGGTAATTGCTAAAATCAAGGCATCCTTGTACAGTACAACGGGTAGCCGCGAGAGAGCCGGAAGATTGAATACCTATTTCGTGAAAGAACAGCGTCGTTCTCAGCGGTTTCAATTGGCCCTGCCGATGGCCCTGGTCCAAGGCAGCCACGGGGAGGTCCACGGGGCGGGGGAGACCCGCAACGTGAGCTCGACGGGTGTCTACTTTGTGGTCAACGACCGGGTGGAACCCGGCACGCTGCTGCAGTTCGTCATCACGCTGCCGGACGAGATTTCGATGACCGGGCCGGTCCGGCTGCTGTGCAAGGGGAAAGTGACCCGGGTGGAACCGCACGACGGCGCCCTGCTGGGGGTGGCGGCGACGATTGAGCGCTACGAATTCCTTCGTGCCAGCGTGAGTTAGGCCCCTGCCGGGACCGCTCCACAATAAATTGACAGCGGTGGCGCTTGCCGGAGGTGGGCTTCTGGTATATTGTTGTCTGTTCTGACGTCTAGTTTCTGGGAGACTCTCCGACCTCTCTCGGTGGGAGACCCAAGGGGTTCTCGAAAGGAAGGTGCCTGGTGAGTAAAATGGAATCCGACAACCAGGGCAAGCCGAGCCAGCCCGCCAAGAAGGGCTTTTCGCGGCGGTCGTTCCTGCAAGGAGTGGGAATCGGCGGTGGCGCGGCAGTAGGCTTGTCCAACGAATTGCTGGCGGCGCCCCAGAGTGGGAGCGGGGCCCGGGTGGTGGGACCGGGGCCGGTGCGGGTGGCGCTGAAGATCAACGGCCGGGTGCACAACCTGGAGATCGAGCCGCGGGTGACGCTGCTGGATGCGCTGCGGAACCGGCTGGACCTGACGGGGGCCAAGAAGGTCTGCGACCGGGCGACCTGTGGGGCCTGCACGATGATCGTAAACGGGCGGGCGGTGTACTCCTGCACGACGCTGGCGATCGAAGCGCAGGGGAAAGATATCCAGACGATCGAAGGGTTCACGACGCCGGCGAAGATGCATGCGGTGTCGGCGGCGTTTGTGGAGAACGACGCGCAGCAGTGCGGGTTCTGCACGCCGGGATTTGTGGTGGCGGCGAAGGCGTTTCTGGACCGGCACGCCAACCCGACGATGGCGGATGTGAATCGGGGGTTAGGCGGGAACCTGTGCCGGTGCGGGACCTACATAGGAGTGCGGCAGGCGGTATTGGACGCCGCGCGGGAGATGAGAGGAGGCCGACGTGCCTAGCAAATATGATTATCCGCCGGCAGACAAGCGGAGTCTGATCGGGAAGAGGATCACGCGGCTGGACGGGCCGGTGAAGGCGACGGGACAAGCGAAGTACTCGTATGACATGAACCGTCCCGGCATGCTCATCGCGAAAATGCTCAGCAGCCCTTACGCCCACGCCAAGATCAAGTCGATCGATACCAGCGAAGCCGAACGCTCTCCGGGCGTGAAGGCCGTGGTGCTGATGAGCAAGGTCGATGGGGAACTGCTGTGGGAAGGGTCCGAGATCGCCGCAGTCGCCGCCGAGACCGAAGAGCAGGCTACCGACGGCGTGCGGAAGATCAAGGTCGAATACGATGTTCTGCCGCACCTCGTGAAGGAAGAAGACCTGAGCAAGGTCGGGGCCAACGGCAAACCTTCGGCCGAGCAGACGGCGGGCAATCCGACCCAGGCGTTCGCAGCTTCCGACGTGGTGGTGAGCGAAGGCTACTATGGCATCGACACCATCACCCATTGCTGTCTCGAATCGCACGGGAACGTCGTCGAGTGGGAAGGTGATAACTGCACCGTTTACGCTTCGACGCAGGCCGTGGGCCGCGTGGGCGGCGACCTGGCCAAAGCGCTCGCCGGCGAGGCCGGGTTCTCGGGCGTGCAGCCCGCCAATATCCGCGTGCTGACCCAGCACATGGGTGGCGGGTTCGGCTCGAAGTTCTCGATCGATACGTGGGGCATCGCGGCTGCCAAGTTGTCGAAGAAGGCCGGCAAGCCGGTGAAGCTGATGCTCGACCGGGACCAGGAACTGCTGATGGCCGGGATGCGGCCCTCCGACTACGCCAAGATCAAGATCGCGGCCAAGCAGGACGGCACGATCGTGGCCTGGGACTCCGAGTCGTGGTCCACGGGCGGAGCCACCGGCGGCACGCTGCCTCCGATTCCTTACGTCTTCACGGAGATTCCCAACCGGCGGCTGCGCCACGTGGCGGTGATGACCAACACGGGACCGGCCCGCGCCTGGCGGGCGCCGAATCACCCGCAGGCTTCGTTCCTGACGTGCGGCGCGATGACGGATACGGCGGCCAAGCTGAACATGGACCCGCTGCAGTTCTTCCTGAAGAACCTCAACCTCACCGCGCGCGGCGACGTTTACAAGCTGGAGCTCGAAAAGGGCGCCGAGCTGATGGACTGGAAGTCGAAGTACCACCCGGCCGGCCAGGGTTCGGGCACGATCAAGACCGGCGTGGGCCTCGCGGTTGGGACCTGGGGAGGCCGTCCGCACGATAGCGAGTGCCGCATCACGATCCACCCGGATGGCACGGTTCTGCTCGAAATGGGGACCCAGGATCTGGGCGTGGGAACGCGCACGGTGTTGGCGATTGTCGCGGCCGAGACCTTCGGTCTGCCGCTCAATGCGATTGAAGTGCGGATCGGCGACAGCAAGTACCCGCCCTCGGGCGCTTCGGGCGGTTCGACCACCGTGGGCGGCGTGAGCGCGTCCACGCGGCGCGCTTCGATTAAGGCTCTCGATAAGTTGTTCGAGGCCGTGGCGCCCACTCTGAGCGTGACGGCCGACAAGCTGACGGCGGTCGACGGACGCGTCCAGGTGGCCGGTGATGCTACCAAGAACATGACGTGGAAGGCGGCCTGCGCCAAGCTGGGGACCTCGAACATCTCGGAAGTGGGCAAGCAACCGGCGCGCGACGAGGGCAACCTCAACGACAGCGGCGTCGGTGGCGCCCACATGGCCGAGGTCGAAGTCGACACCGAAACCGGTATCGTTACGGTGAAGAAGGTCGTGGCAGTGCAGGACTGCGGCCTGGTCATCAGCTTGAAGACCGCGGAGAGCCAGGTGTACGGGGCGGTGATTCAGGCCGTCTGCAATTCCCTCTATGAGGAGCGCATCTTCGACCAGCAGACTGGCCGGATGCTCAACGCCGACATGGAGTTCTACAAACTGTCGGGCATCGGCGACATTCCGGACATCGTGGTTCACATGGTGCAGGGGACGTACGATAGCCGGGGCGTGATTGGCCTCGGTGAGCCCCCGGCTGTGCCGCCCACGGCGGCGATCGCGAATGCAGTGCACAACGCGATCGGCGTGCGGGTGTCGGTACCCATGACGCCGGCGCGGGTGCTGGCGGCGCTGGCGAAGGGAGGACGGGCATAACATGCAAGCCTTTGAGTACGCCAATCCGAAGAATTTGAAGGAAGCGTTTCCCCTGCTGGGGAGCCAGTGGGGCGAGGCGGAGGTGCTGGCGGGCGGGACCGACCTGCTGAGCCTGATGAAGGACTATGTCCAGACGCCGAAGCGGGTGGTGAGCCTGGGCGGTATCCGGGAGCTGAAGCAGGTGAAGACTTCCGGGGCCGGGCTGCACATCGGGGCCATGGTGACGCTGGAGGAGCTGTCGGAGAACGCGGCAGTCCGGCGGGACTATGGGTCTTTGGTGCAAGCGGCGCAAGGGATCACCAGTCCCCAGATGCGTTCGATGGGGACGGTCGGCGGGGATCTGTGCCAGCGGCCGCGGTGCTGGTATTACCGCAAGGGATTCGGGCTGCTGGCGCGAGACGCCCAGGGGCGCGAGTTGATCCCGAACGGGGAGAACCGGTACCACGCCATCCTGGGGAACGACGGGCCGGCGAAGTTTGTGAGCGCGTCGAGCCTGGGACCGGCGCTGATTGCACTGGGAGCGAAGGTGACGCTGGCGTCATCGTCGGGGAACCGGACGGTGGACGTGGAGAAGTTTTTCCTGACGCCGAGTGGCCCGGGACAGCGGGAGATCGACCTGAAACCGAATGAGATCCTGACGGAGATCATTGTGCCGGCGGCGGGGGGAGCGAAGAACACGACGTACGAAGTGCGGCAGAAGGTGGCGCTGGATTGGCCGCTGGCGACGGCGTCGGTGTCGTTGAAGATGAGCGGGTCGACGGTGCAGAGTGCGCGGGTGGTGCTGGGGCACGTGGCGCCGACGCCGTGGGTCTCGGCGGAGGCGGCGCAGGCTCTGGCGGGGAAGCCGCTCAACGAGTCGACGGCGCAGGCGGCGGCGGATGCGGCGCTGGCGAAGGCCATGCCGCTGAGCCAGAACGCGTACAAGGTGACGCTGGCGAACGTGGCGCTGAAGCGGGCGCTGCTGGCCGCCGCGAAGGCGTAACCGAGCGATGGCCGAGCAGGAGCGGTGTGAGTTCATCCGCTGGAAGGGGATGCTTCTGGACGTCAGCCAGGCAGGCTCCGACACCGGCATCGATGAAGAGCGGGACCATATTTACTGGTGCATGAAGACCATGACCTGCCTGGGCCCGGATGGCCAGGTGGCCGAGGGTCAGACCTGTAATTTTCTCCGCTCCTGCTACAAAGCCGTATAAAGCGGGCCCCGCAACCGGGCGCCCGGCGTTATGGTACAATTTCTAATGCGGAGGTACCGGATGAGAAAAGTTTTCTTAGCAACCACGCTGGCGCTGGGGCTGGCGGCTCTGGGATCGGCGGAGATCCGCGGGACGTACATGGAAGCGCGCAACGCGGACGTTTACGTGGCGCACTGCTTCGCCATGTCGGAAGTGGGTTTGACCGGCGATCTGGCCATGATGGGCTGGCAGATCGAGAAGGGCGCCTTCAACAATGTGAGCCTGGACGGGCTGGGCGTCGTGGCGGTGGTCAAGGCCTCGCACACCTTGGGCGATCCGTACCATACGGCGTACCCGACCAAGGCCGTGCTGATCGTGGACGAGAAGGCGACGATCGAGCAGCAGCAGGCGCTGCAGGGGTTCGTGCACCAGATGGCGGGCGACCTGGTGCAGACGGTGCTGCGCGTCGATGTGGCGCCGATCAGCTTCGACTTCAACGGGAACCTGCATGCCGGCAAAGCGCAGATGATAGCCGGGACGCTGGCACGGATCGAGACGCGGGAGCTGAAAGACGGCGACGCGGTGTGCCACAACGCGATGGTGTACTACCAGCCGCTGACGAAGCTGGAGCACGCCATGCCGGTCCACACCCTCGAGCACCGCTATGCGGGCCAGGGGCTGAACGAGACGTGGTCAAGCCCGGACAAGAATAGCGCCTTCATCGGCACCTTCGTAGCTGCATCCGAGTAGTCGAAGTTCCACCATTTTTCTCCGATTCTCTGACACGGGGCAGGGTCACCTGCCCCGTCTGTCTTTCCCCCCTTCCCCTGGCCGCGAAACAAAGGTAAACGGGCCAAATAAGGCAAGCGCAGGTTCTTGACCTAGCCGGATACTGCTGGTATATTCAGAGCCGGGTCCGTAGTTGGGGTGGACGTTTCCAAGCAAGTAAGCGTTTTCATTTTTTGTGGTGAGGGCATCATCTGAGCCTGTGGGGTACACGGCTCACGTGGTTGTAACTTCGGGAAAAAGGGGGGCTCCTATGCGTTATTCGAATCGCCTTCTGGCTATCGTTTTCCTCAGCCTGCTGGCCGTGGCTGCGTTCGCGCAGCAGAACGGGCAGATCACGGGGGTGGTAAGGGACTCTTCCGGCGCCGTCGTGCCGGGAGCCACTGTCAAGGCCACCGAGGTGGCTACCGGGTTCTCGCGCACCGCCATCAGCAGTGAAAATGGGGAATACTTCCTGCCCAACCTGCGGCCGACGCAGTACGAAATATCAACCGAGGCCCAGGGTTTCCGCTCGTTCAAGCGCGCAGGAATCGAGTTGCTGGCCAGCCAGAGCCTCACGGTCAACATCGCGCTCGAAGTCGGCGCGGTGACGGAGACCGTCACGGTGGCCGGGGCGGCCGTGCAGGTCGATACCAGCACGTCAACCTTGAGCGATGTGGTGGACCGCGCCCGCATCATAGAGCTGCCGCTGAACGGCCGTGACGCCGCCAAACTGGCGACGCTGGTGCCTGGCACGGCGGTGATCTCGGTGAGCACGGAGAGCGGCAAGTCGATTCCGGGCGGGTTGCAACTGTCCTCCAATGGCTCCCGCAACTCCCAGGTCGCTTACAAGCTCGATGGCGCGGGTAACAACGATCCGTATTTCCAGGAAAACCAGACCTTTCCGAATCCGGACGCAATACAGGAGTTCTCGATCCAGACCAGCAACTACACGGCGGCGTCCGGCAACAATGCCGGGGCCATCGTCAGCGTCGTGACGCGCTCGGGGACGAACGAGTTCCACGGCAGCGCCTTCGAGTTTGTGCGCAACCGGGTGTTCAACGCCCGCAACACGTTTTCGGCGACGCAGGACTACCTGAAGCGCAACCAGTTCGGCCTGGCGGGCGGCGGCCCGGTGCGCCTGCCCCACTATGACGGCCGCAACAAGACCTTCTTCTTCACGAGCTGGCAGGGAACGCGGATCCGCAACCTGGCGAACTCGTTTAACGCCTTTGGGCCGACCATTGACGAACGGAACGGCGACTTCAGCACCTGCGGAGCCGGGGGCGGGTGCGCCAACGCGAACGGAACGCTAAAGACCCTTAACGATCCGCTGGGCGGCACTTTCTTGAATAATCGCATCCCGACGAGCCGCTTCAATTCGGCGGCCACAAACGTCAACTCCCATATTCCGGCCGTCGGAGGCACGGGCTTGGCCACGATTCCGCGGCCCATCAACTGGCAACAGGATCAGGGCGTGGCGAAGGTCGACCACCAGTTGACCAACTCGGACCGGCTGAGTGGCCGCTACTTCATCGACCATTTTCTGAATGCCGGGACCTATGATCCCTCTAACCTGCTGTCGTACCACGGCCCGACGCTGGCGTCGCGCGTGCGGAGCCAGAACGCAGTCGTGACTTGGCTGCATACGATCAGCCCGTCGGCGCTGAACGATTTCCACTTCGGGTTCAACCGGATCCACGCCTCCCGGGGTCCCTTTTTCTCGGGCGTGCCGAGCATGCAGGATCTGGGAGTGCGGCTACCCATCTATCCGGACCTGCCGTCCATCTCGGAGATCAACGTCCTGAATTTCTTTAACATCGGCGACAACCTGGAGGCGAAATTTCCTCGCACCGGGTTTGACTGGAGTAACCGCACCAGCCTCGTGCGCGGGAAACACAGCATCCAGTTCGGCGGGGAGATCAGCCGCTGGCGCGCCGACATCTCCAACCAGTTCCGCCGCGCCGGCCACTTCCAGTTCAGCGGCGATGTTACCGGCGTGAATATGGCGGACTACTTCCTGGGCGCTATCCGGACCTTCGACCAGGGAACCGGGGAGTTCAAGGCCAACCGCATCACCTACCCGGCGCTCTTCTTCCAGGATGACTGGAAGGTGAAGCCGCGCTTCACGCTCAACATGGGAATCCGTTACGAGCCGACGCCTCCGTATCACGAGCTGCGGGGCCGTATCGAGGTCTTCCGGCCCGAGGACTTCTACGCCGGCCGGAAGTCCACGAAGTTCGTCAACGCCCCCCTCGGCGAGTCGTTCCGCGGCGACCCCAATACGCCGGAGGACGGTACCCTCGCCGATAAAAACAACGTCGCGGGGCGGTTCGGCTTTGCTTGGGACGTCTTCGGCGACGGCAAGACCAGCCTGCGCGGCGGTGCTGGCATGTTCTACGACCAGCACCTCCAAGGGGACACCAACAACAACTCGGTCAATGCTCCGCCGTGGAGCATCCGGCTTAGCGTGGTGAGTGACCCGGGCTGCCCTACAGGCCCGACATGCAACCTGGGGCCCTTCTCCGACCCCTACCGCGTGCGGGATGACTTCAGCAAAGTCACAGTGTCGTCCATCGGGGCTCCCGACGCCGCTTTCCCAAAGCCCGTGCTGATCTCGACGTATGACGCGCGCCAGGAGACGCCCCTGTCGTACAACTGGAACCTCGCTCTCGAGCGCGAGGTCATCCCCGAGTGGCTGGTGCGGGTGGCCTTTGTCGGCTCAGCCTCCAACTACGGCCGGACTACCAAGCAGCTCAATCCGGCGGTGTACACCCCGGGCGATACCCGTGGCACCGATGCTCGGCGGCTCTATGCGGCCGGATCTATCGGAAGCGTCGATTGGTATACGCAGGACCGCCGGTCCAATTACAACTCCCTGCAGCTCTCGGTGACCAAGCGGTTTACGAAGGGCTTCACGGTCCTGGCCAACTACACGTACTCGAAGAGCCTGGATACCTACGGCGACTTCGTCGAGCCGTGGTACTTCCCGAACGGCGATGCCATGCAGAAAGGGCCTTCGGATTTCGACCACCGGCAGCGCCTAGCGATGTCGTGGGTCTGGGATCTCCCCAAGGTGTCGAACAGCAATCCGTTCGTAAAGACGGTCGTGAACGGCTGGCAGTGGAGCGGTATCGGGCAGTTCCAGACCGGCGCGCCCTACAACCTCAAGAGCGGCCGTGACAACTCCCAGACAGGTCTCGGGAATGACCGGCCGAAGCTGACCGGCACGATCATAGACCCCGCCGCCGGAGCGGACAAGCGCGTCTGGTTCAACTCGGGCGCTTTTGCCGTCAACGACGTCGGTACGTTCGGGACGCTCGGCCGGAACGCGTTCTATGGTCCGCAGCTCTTCGCCTGGGACATGGGCATGTTCAAGAGCTTCAAGATCACCGAGCGCATCCAGACGCAGTTCCGGGCGGAGTTCTTCAACATCTTCAACCAGACCAATTTCTCGAACCCGAACACGACGGTGACGGGCGGTGGGTTTGGGGCGATCACTTCCACGCTCAACAGCGCCGTTCCCGATAGCCCGGGCAACCCCCGGATCATCCAGTTCGGCTTGAAGCTGACGTTCTAGGGCGGACGGTTTTAGCGCACTGAAATTAGGCCGCGAGAGGGGGCATGCTTAGAGCACCCTTCGCGGCCTTTCCTTTTTCCCTAACGCCTTTCCTGACTTGGGCTTAGCGCTCTGCTGGAGCTCCGATCAAAGGTTGTGGCGTGAAACACCGACCTGGCCAGCCGGGCCTCCATAAAAAAATTACAAAACCAGTAACTTGACTATTCACTTTCAACGCCTAAACTAGCGGCTGAAGGTCTTTTGCAGCCCGAAGTGTAGGCGTGCACGAAGGGGGGACTCGCAAGTATGCGATTTGACATCGGAACGAGGCTGAAGAGGGTGCTGTGGTCCGCGCGGTGGGTGCTGGGGGCGGCCGTCTTAATTGGCGCGGTGACGCAGACCCCACGGCTGACTGCCCAGAAGGCTCAAGTTACGGAAAAAGAGGTCCTGCCGATTCTGGAGAAGAAATGTTTCCAGTGCCACGGCGAGGCCCTGAAGATGTCGAACCTCGACTTGCGGACCCGCGAGAGCATGCTCAAGGGCGGTGACAAAGGTCCGGCGGTGTCGCCTGGCAAGGCGACCGAGAGCCTGCTGTTTAAACGCGTGTCAGGCTCGCTGCAGCCCCAGATGCCGATGGCCCCCCTGCCCGGCTTGAGTGCGACTGAGATTGCAGTTCTAAAAGACTGGATCGATCAGGGCGCGAACTGGACGCCCGCAGTGGCGACGCTCGAGCCGGCGCGCGGCGAGCCCGGCGACAAGGCGGGCGCGAGCTACCTGGAATATAAGGAGCGCGTCATCACCAACGAGATGCGCCAGTACTGGGCGTTCAAAGCGCCGGTTCGCGCGGCGCTCCCCAAGGTGAGCGATGCTCGTTTTTCGAAGAATCCGATAGACACGTTTGTCAAGGCCAGCCTGGACAAGCAAGGCCTGACGCCGGCGCCGCAGGCGGACCGCGCCACGCTGATCCGCCGGGTTTACCTCGATGTGATCGGTCTGCCGCCGGCGCCGGCTGAAGTCGACGCCTTCGTGAACGACCCCTCGCCGCGCGCTTATGAAGACGTGGTCGAGAAGCTGCTCGCCTCCCACCACTACGGCGAGCGCTGGGGCCGCTTCTGGCTCGATGTGGTCCGCTATGCCGATAGCTCGGGCTTCGAGCATGACCGCACTCTGGACAGCGCCTGGCGCTTCCGCGACTACGTGATCAAGGCGTTGAATGAGGATAAGCCGTATGACCAGTTCATCGTCGAGCAATTGGCCGGCGACGAGCTGGACAATCCGACGCACGACAGCTTGATCGCTACGGCCTTCTACCGCGTCGGCCCGCGCGTGCGGTTCCGCGAGAAAGACAATCCCACCTACCGGTACGACTATCTGGACGATCTCGTCCGGACGACGTTCCAGGGCTTCATGGGCCTTTCGGTCAATTGCGCCCGCTGCCACGACCACAAGTTCGACCCCATCACCCGGATGGACTACTACCGGACGATGGCGATGTTCTTCGGGTATGTGAGCTACGACCACCCGCTGGTGCCGAAGGCCGAGGCCGACGAGTGGGCGCAGAAGACGAAGGAAGTGATGGCCCAGCTCGGGCCGCTGCGCAAAGAGGTTGGGAAGATCGAGGCGCCCTATCGCGCCAAGCAGTTCCAGGACAACCTGAAGAAGCTGCCGGAAGATGTGCAGGCCGCTATTAACATCCCGCTCGAAAAGCGGACCCCGGGTCAGAGGCTGCTGGCGGCGCAATTCGAGCGCGGCAACGACACCGGCGACGGCGACCCGAACTTTATGGGCGATGACCCGGCCATGGTCATGCTCGTGACGGCGGCGACCGACAATACGACTTACGGCTACCGGCCCGCGCCACCGCCGGGAGCTCCGGCCCGTCCGGCCTTCCGGCGCGGCCGCCCGTCCATCAAAGTAAGCGACGAGGATGAGAAGAAACGGTCGGTCTTGCAGGCTAAGATCGCCGAGCTCGAAAAGCAGATACCGAAGAAGCCGATGGCCGTCGAAGGGGTACGGGATGGGGACTATCGTCTGGCCCCGGATGGACCGGGCGACGAGCCGGCCCCCGGCAAGACCTACCGGCCCGATTACGACGACATACAGGCCAGCTACCTGCCCGCGCCGGGCGCCAAGTATGAAGTACCCAAGGTGCATTTCACGGCCAACGGCCTGAACGTCGAGGACGACAACAAGGGTCCCGTGGTGGCGCCCGGCTTTATCACGGTGCTGGCCAAGGGGAATGAGACGATTGCGCATCCGCCGAACCGGTCCGATATCGTTACCAGCGGCCGGCGCCGGGCTCTGGCCGAATGGATCGCTTCACCCAGCAACCCACTGACCTCCCGCGTCATGGTGAACCGCTTGTGGTACTGGCACTTTGGCAAGGGCATTGTTTCGACACCGGGCAACTTCGGAAAGATGGGCATGCCGCCCTCGCATCCCGAGCTGCTCGATTGGCTGGCGACCGAATTCATGCGGCAGGGCTGGAGCATCAAGCAGATGCACCGCTTGATGCTGAACTCCGAAGCCTACAAGATGGCCTCGGTCTTCTACAATGCGCAGGACGCCGAGAAGGACCCGCAGGACACGTATCTGTGGCGGTTCCCGGTGCGTCGTCTCGAGGGCGAGGCGATCCGCGACGTTATCCTGGCGGCGAGCGGTCAGTTGAACTTGCAGGCCGGCGGCAAGCCGTTCTTCCCGGTGATTCCAGAGAGCGTCCGCGACGGTTACCGGGCGGGCCGGTGGGATCTGACGAAGGAAGGTCCGGACACGTGGCGCCGCAGCGTTTACTCCTACTGGAAGCGCGGCATGAAGTTCCCGATGTTTGACGTTCACGATCAGCCCGATCAGAACGTCACCACCGAGAAGCGCAACACCAGCACGGTGCCGACCCAGGCGCTTACCTTGTTGAACAACGAGTTCGTGCTGATGCAGGCCCGCTACTTTGCCGACCGCATCCTGAAGGAGGCGGGCAGCGATCCGACCGCTCAGATCAAGACGATGTACCGCATTGCGCTGAGCCGGGAGCCGAACAAGAGTGAGCTGGCCGGTAATCTCGAGTTCTTGAACAAGGAGCGCGAGTTCCAGGCCGCCAAGGCGGCGGGCTCTGGCTCGGGCGGCAGCGCCCAGCAGAGCGCCGACCTCGGCGCGCTGACCAATCTGGCGCACGTCATGCTCAACTTTAACGAGTTCGTCTATATCAATTAGGTGGGGGAGAAGAGAGCCATGATGACTCCGATGTGTGACGACAGAATAAGCAAGAAGACCCGGTTTCTCAGCCGGCGCGACTTCTGGTTCAACGCCGGCATGGGGATCGGCGGGCTGGCCCTCATCGACCTCCTGAGCCGCGACGGCCTGCTGGCGGCCGAGCCTCCCACGGGCACGAACGCCGCCTGCCTGGGCTCGGAAGGCGTGAAGGACTCGCCCTACCTGCCCAAGCCTCCGCACTTCAAGCCCCGGGCCAAGTCGATGATCCACCTGTTCATGAGCGGTGGCGTCAGCCAGGTCGACACCTTCGACTACAAGCCGGACCTGGAAAAGTATCACGGCGTGGCGCTCGAGGGTAAAGGCGAGGTACGGGTGCGCCAGGGCTACCCCGGGCCGTTGATGAAGAGCCCGTACACGTTCAAAAAGTACGGCCAGTCGGGCACCTACGTATCGGAGATTTTCCCCCACATGTCCACGATCGTGGACGATCTGGCGTTCATCCACTCGGTAACCGGCAAGTCGAACGACCACGTGCTGTCGCATTACGAGTGGAACACCGGGATGATCCTGATGGGCTTCCCCAGCGTCGGCGCCTGGGTCAGCTACGGCCTGGGCACCGAGAACCAGAACTTGCCGGGCTACGTCGTGATTTACGATCACCGTGGCGGGCCCTTCAGCGGACCGACCAATTGGCACGCCGGGTTCCTGCCCGCCGCCTATCAAGGCACCGTCTTCCGCTCGGTCGGCGATCCGATTCTGGATCTTAAGGCGCCGGCGCAGTACATGTCGAACGAGGAGGAGCGGCGGCAGCTCGATCTGCTCGCCCGAATGAACCAGAATCACGCTGAGAAAAACCCGGGGGTTTCGGACTTCTCCGCTCGCATCTCCTCTTACGAGCTCGCCTATCGCATGCAGGGCTGCGCTCCCGAGGCGGTGGACATCAGCAGCGAATCCGACGAGACCAAGAAGCTCTACGGCATGGACGACAAGATCACCGAGCCTTTCGGCCGCCAGTGCCTGCTGGCCCGCCGGTTGATCGAGCGCGGCGTCCGCTTCGTGCAGCTCTATAACGGCGCCATCGTCAACCAGAACGTGGACACCTGGGACGCCCACGGCAGCATCGTCGACAACCACGGCATGCACGCGCTCGAAGTGGACAAGCCTATCACCGGCCTGATCACCGACCTGAAGCGGCGCGGGCTGCTCGACGAGACGGTGGTGATGTGGCAGTCGGAGTTCGGCCGCATGCCGATCTCCCAGCGCGCCCTCGGCCGCGATCACAACCCGGGTTGCCAGACCATGTGGATGGCGGGCGCCGGCATCCAGGGTGGCCAGCACATCGGGGCCAGCGACGAAGTGGGCTACAAGGCCGCCGAGCAGATCCTGTGGAACCACGATGTCCATGCGACCCTGCTCCACTTGCTGGGCCTCGACCACAAGAAGCTGACCTACTACTTCAACGGCCGCAACATGCGGCTCACCGACGTCTCGGGCGAGTTGATCCCGCAGATTGTCGGGAAGGCGTAGGACGAACCCTTCAAAATAGGATTCCGGAAGGGGCTTTGGACTAGCGTCCAGGCCCCTTTTGGCTTGTGGGAGGCTCCAAAGGGCCGTCAGTACCCTTTCTGCTTGCCAACCCCCTCGTCGAGCCCCGGCCTACTATTCGAATTACTGAATATATAGATCTATTTGATTTTGTTTTACTAATTCTACGTGCTCTTCGAGGCGGGGTCTCTGTTCCCACAAATTTTGAACCCGCACACTATTAGTGTAGCCAATAGTGCATTATAAGAAGAAAATTGATCAGGTCCGCCTTGACAGAAATCGCACTAAGAGGATACACTTGGTCTGGGAAAAGCTGTACTCCCGGGTACACCTGTGTCGGAGGGCGGTAAGAAGATGCGGCATCTGATGGCTGGGAAGAAAATTCGACTGGTCTGGGGGACGCTGGCGACATTGCTGCTGCTGTACACAGTGGCAGTACATAGCCCGCTGGCGGCGCAGAAAGCGCAAGTGACCGAGAAGGACGTCCTGCCGATCCTGGAGCAGAAGTGCTTCCAGTGTCATAGCGAAAACCTGAAGATGTCGAACCTGGATTTGCGTACCCGCGCCGCGATGCTGAAGGGCGGGGACAAGGGTCCGGCGATCGTGCCCGGCAATGCGGAAGGCAGCGCGATCTACCGGCGCATCGTGGGTCTCGAAACGCCCAAGATGCCGATGACGCCCATGCCGCCCCTCTCCGAGCGGGAGATGGTCGTCCTGAAGACCTGGATCGACCAGGGCGCTCCGTGGGAAGGTATCGCAGAAGCGAAGGCGGGTCCGGCGCCCGAGGACGTGCAGCCCTCGAATACCAGCTACGCCGACTACCGCGAGAAGAAGATCACCGATCAGGACCGCAACTGGTGGGCGTTCCAGAAGCCGGTTCGCCGCGCGCTGCCGAAGGTCGACGAGCGCTGGGCGAAGAACCCGATCGACGCGTTTGTGAAGGCCTCGCTCGATGCCAAGGGGCTGACGCCGGCGCCGCAGGCGGACCGCGCGACGCTGATTCGCCGCGCGTACCTGGACCTGGTGGGCCTGCTGCCCAGCCCGACCGAAGTGGACGAGTTTGTGAACGATCCCTCGCCGCGCGCTTACGAAGACCTGGTGGAGCGGCTGCTTTCCTCGCACCACTACGGCGAGCGTTGGGGCCGGTTCTGGCTCGATGTGGTCCGCTACGCCGATAGCTCCGGTTTCGAGCACGATCGCACGCTCGACAGCGCTTGGCGCTATCGCGACTACGTGATCAAGGCCTTCAACGAGGACAAGCCGTATAACCAGTTCGTGGTCGAACAACTGGCTGGCGACGAGGTGGACAAGCCCAGCTACGACACCGTGACGGCGACCAGTTTTTACAGGGTTGGACCGCGCGTACGGTTCCGCGAGAAGGACAACCCCTACTACCGCTACGAGTACCTGGACGACATGATCCGCACTACCTTCCAGGGCTTCATGGGCCTTTCGGTCAACTGCGCCCGCTGCCACGACCACAAGTTCGATCCCATCACTCGCATGGACTACTACCGCGTGATGGGCATGTTCTACAGCTACGTGAACTACGACCATCCGCTGGTGCCGAAGGCCGATGCTGACGCCTACACCGCGAAAACGAAGGAAGTGGGGCGCGAGATCGGCAAGTTGATGATCGAAGTGGCCAAGATCGAAGCTCCTTACAAAGAGAAGCAGTTCCAGGAGAGCGTGAACAAGCTCCCGGAAGATCTTCAGATCGCAATCCGCACTCCCGACGAAAAGCGCACCCCTGGCCAGAAGTTGATCGCCGCCCAGTTTATTCGGGGCAACGAGCAGGACCCGGACCAGATCGCTCAGGCGCTCTTTTCGGGCCGGCCCATGCCCCGGATGAAAGTCGGGGATGAGGACAAAGAAAAGCGGCAGGTGCTGCTCGATCAGGTGAAGGAACTGCAAAAGCAGATGCCGAAGGCGCCTCCGCTGGCCGAGGGCATTCGGGACGGCGATTTCCGCCTGACCCCGGACGGCCCGGGCGACGAGCCGCTGCCCGGCAAAGGCAACCGGTTCGACTACGGTAGAGAGTGCTGCTTCATTCCGGAGCCGGGCCAGAAGGAGAAGTTCGAGGTGCCCGAGGTTCATTTCGGCGCCAATGGCCAAGTGGTGGAAGAGGACATGAAGGCGGGCGTAGTGGAGCCCGGCTACCTGAAAGTTCTCGTGGACGCCAAGCAGCCCCCGATCTCGCACGTCCCCAACCGGACGGATTACGTGACGAGCGGCCGTCGGCGGGCGCTGGCCGAGTGGATCGTCTCTCCGGAGAATCCGCTCTCCTCGCGCGTGATGGTCAACCGCGTGTGGTACTGGCACTTTGGCCGCGGCATCGTTGCGACGCCCGGCAACTTCGGCAAAATGGGCATGGCGCCGTCGCATCCCGAGCTGCTCGACTGGCTGGCCACGGAATTTGTGCGCCAGGGCTGGAGCGTGAAGCAGATGCAGCGCCTGATCATGAATTCGGAGACCTACAAGGCCGCCTCCAGCTTCTACAACGCCACCAACGCCGATAAGGACCCGACCGACACGTACCTGTGGCGGTTCCCGCTGCGGCGCCTGGAGGCCGAGGCCATTCGCGACGCCATCCTGTCGGCCAGCGGACAGCTGAACCTGCAGGCCGGCGGCGAGCCGTTCTTCCCATCCATCCCGAAGTCGGTGCGCGAAGGCTACCGGCAGGGCAAATGGGTTCTGACCAAGGAAGAGCCCTCCAACTGGCGGCGCTCGGTTTACTCTTACTGGAAGCGCGGTATGAAGTACCCGATGTTCGAGGTCATGGACCAGCCGGATGTCAACATCACCTGCGAGAAGCGGAATGTCTCGACCGTTCCGACGCAGGCGTTGACGATGCTCAACAACGAGTTCGTGCTGATCCAGGCGCGCTATCTGGCCGAGCGCGTGACGGCCGAGGCCGGGAACGATACGGCGGCGCAGGTAAAACTGCTCTACCGCATTGCTCTCAGCCGCAGCCCGAGCGAGAAAGAACTGCAGGGGAACCTGGAGTTCATGAAGAAGCAGCGCGAGTTCCAGGTCGCGAAGTCCGCGGGCTCGGGCTCGGGCGCCAACGCTGAACAAAACTCCGATACGAGCGCCCTGATCGATCTGGCGCACGTGATGCTCAACGCTAACGAGTTCGTGTACGTTAACTAAGGGAGGTAAGGGCTTATCATGACTCCGCTCTGCGATCAAAAAGCAGGCAAGAACCGGTTCGTCAGCCGGCGTGATTTCTGGTGTGAGGCGGGCATGGGCATGGGCGCTCTCGCCCTGACCTACCTGATGAACAAGGACGGCCTGCTCGCGGCCGAGCCCTCCTCCGGAAAACCCGGTGGCGCCTGCTCGAGCTCCGAGGGCGTTACCGAATCGCCTTATCTTCCCAAGCAGCCCCACTTCAAGCCGCGGGCCAAGTCGATCATCCACCTGTTCATGAGCGGTGGCGTCAGCCACGTGGATACTTTCGACTACAAGCCGGCGCTGTGGAAGTACCATGGGCAGCCGCTCGAGGGTAAGGGCGAGATTCGGGTGCGGCAAGGTTATCCGGGTCCGCTCATGAAGAGCCCGTACGCCTTCAAGCAGTACGGCCAGGGCGGGAACTGGGTGTCCGATCTGTTCCCGAACATCGCCAGTATCTCCGACGAACTGGCCTGGATCCACTCCGCGACCGGCAAATCGAGCGACCACGTGCTCTCGCATTATGAGTGGAACACCGGGTCGATTCTGATGGGTTTCCCGAGCTTCGGCGCCTGGGTCACCTACGGCCTCGGCACGGAGAACCAGAACCTGCCGGCGTTTGTCGTGATCTACGACCGCCGCGGCGGGCCCTTCAGCGGTCCGTCGAACTGGCACTCCGGCTTCCTGCCGGCCGCCAACCAGGCGACGATCTTCCGCTCCCAGGGAGATCCGATTCTCGACCTCGAAGCGCCGGCGCAGTACATGACCAAGGACCAGGAGCGGGCTCGCCTCGACCAGTTGGCCTGGATGAACCAGAACCACTCCGAGCGGTATCCTGGGGCCACCGAGCTTTCGGCCCGCATCGCTTCTTACGAGCTGGCCTATCGCATGCAGAACTGCGCGCCCGAGGCGGTCGACCTGAGCGGCGAATCGGACGAAACCAAGAAGCTCTACGGTCTCGACAACGAGATCACCGAGCCCTTCGGCAAGCAGTGCCTGCTGGCCCGGCGACTCGTGGAACGGGGCGTCCGGTTCGTACAGCTTTACAGCGGGTCTATCGTGAATCAGAACGTGGATACCTGGGATGCGCACGGCAGCATCGTGAACAACCACGGCATGCACGCCGCCGAGGTCGATCTTCCCATCAAGGGCCTGGTCACCGACCTGAAGCGCCGGGGTCTGCTCGACGAGACGCTGTTGATGTGGCAGTCCGAATTTGGCCGCATGCCGATCTCGCAGCGCGGCGTGGGCCGCGACCACAACCCGGGCGCCCAGACCATCTGGATGGCCGGCGCGGGAATCCAAGGCGGCCAGCACATCGGGGCGAGCGACGACGTCGGCTTCAAGGCGGAGGAGCAGGTCATCACCAACCACGATGTCCACGCCTCGATGCTGCACCTGATGGGCATGGATCACAAGCGGCTGACCTACTACTTCAACGGCCGGAACATGCGGCTGACGGACGTGGCGGGCGAGCTGATTCCGCAGATCATCAACGGTCCAGGCGCCAAGAAAGCGTAGGGGCCAGGTCCGGTCACAGCACCGTCGGCAAAGTGTTTCGGGGGCTTGGGGAAACCCAAGCCCCTTTCCTTTTTCTGGGGGAAGGTCTCAGATACACAAAACCGGCGGAAACTGGCTTGTGGCCAGTCCGGCCGGCAGGTGATCGACACGTTCTGTCGGGGAGCTTAACTACTACTGCTTCTTAGGGCCGTTCTTCTCAGCCTTCGCGGCCGCATTGCGGTCCATCCAACCCGGATACCACCGGAACGCGTTTCCCGTCAGGCTTCCCACGAAGATCTCCCCGGTGGATTCCTTGACCGAGAAGTGGTGACCGGGGCTCTCCATCGCACCCATAACCTTGCCGGTTTCGAGATCGAGCTTCATCAGCCGGCCGGCCAGCGTGTCGTAGGTGATGTTCTCAACGTTGTTCCGGTGGGTGAGCACCCACATCTCGTCCTTGGCTGTGATGTAGACGCCTTGCGTGGCGCCCAGATGCGTCCACTGCTTGATGAACTCGCCGTTGGCGTTGAAGATCTGGATGCGGTTGTTCTCGCGGTCGCTAACATAGACGCGGCCCTTGGAGTCGGTCGCCACCGAATGGACGGTGTGGAACTCTCCAGGATTGCTGCCGGGCTTCCCCCAGGTCGTCAGAAACTTGCCGTCCTTGTTGAACTTCATGACGCGAGAATTGCCGTAGCCGTCGGAGACGAAGAAATCCTGATTCTTGCGGTCCCAGGCGATATCGGTGGGGGCTTTGAAGGTCTCGTTGGTGGTGCCAGGCTGGCCCTTGATTCCCCAGGTTTGCAGCAACTTACCGTCGCGGGTGAACTTGTAGACCTGGTGGTTGCCGTTGTCGACGCACCAGATGTTGTCGTCCTTGTCGGCCCGGATGCCGTGGGGGTTGCCGAAGAAGCCCTCGCCCCAGGACCGGACATACTTGCCGTCGGCGCTAAAGACCACCACCGCCGGCGCATGCTTGCCACGGTGGAAAACGTAAACCTCCCCCTTGGAGTCGCTGGTGACCGAGGAGACGCGGCCGAACTTGTAGCCGGCAGGCATCGTGTCGGGTTCCTCGCCAAAGCGGATGGCGACCCGGTATTTCAGCAGGCCACCCTCATGCGGCATCCAGCCCTCGGGGACATAACCCTGATCGGGGGCCTTCGATTTGGGCTGCTGCTGGGCCAGCATCAGGCCCAGAGAGACCAATCCAACCAGAACCAACGCAGTTTTTTTCATTTAGGAAACACCCTCCCTTGCCGATCTGGAGAGACCGCAAACACCGCATTCAGTGGCTATGGCGGGCAGCCCGAAAGCAGGACCAAGTCCCTCTGCACGACGGAGTATACGTGATGCCTCTGCCGGGTGTCAAATCGAGCCGCCGCCTCGGGCGGGGGCCCTCATGCTTGCAACTTAAACACAAGATGGCGGGCGACCTGGAGCAACCGCGGCGGGCGAGGGGCTGAACGGGACCCCCCGACCAGAACGGCCTTTCATCGGCATCTTCAGAATTGAGTCCCACAGGACTGCATCCGAATGACCTTTTTCGTCATCCAGACAACAGGGAGGTCGGGAACCTGCCCTGTCTTTCCTGCGTCACAAGAATCGTGAGAATTGCTACCATGAAATGGATGACTCGACTACTCGCATTGTGTTTGCTGGTGTCCCCCGGCTGGGCGGCCATGACGATAGGCGAAACCGCAGCCTGCACGCTGGCCGAGGTTCCCGACTCCGTCAAGAGCGTTCTGGATTCGAAAGGCTACCAGGTCAAGGATGGCGGGAACGTGTTCGCCGAGGCCTGGTTCGCCAAGGACATCAAGCCGTCGGCCAGCGCCGGGGAGCGTGCCGGTTCCGACTTCAAACAGTTAACGCCTAGCGTCTTTCTGGGTGTGATCCGCTACGCCAAGGAAGGGTCGGACTTCCGCGTCCAGCAGATCAAACCGGGCGTCTACACGATGCGGTATCAATTGCAGCCGGAAGACGGTGACCATCTGGGGACCGCGCCGCGCCGCGATTTCGTGCTGCTGCTGCCCTCCAGCGTGGATACGGACCCCAGCGCCATGCCCGACTTCAAAGCCGTAACCGACATGAGCAAGAAGGCGAGCGGGACGCCGCACCCCCAGGTGTTGCACCTTATGTGGCCGCCCTCGGGAACCCCGTTCCCGGGTGTGATCACGGCCGGCTCGGAATACCAGGTCCTGACCGCGAAGGTCAGCGGCGTGGAACTGGGCATCGTGCTCGTTGGCAAGGGCGGCGACTAAGCACCGGTATCTTGCCGTCGCGCCCCGCGCCCGTAACCGCGACCGTGAGGGAGCGGTCTTCGGCCGTCGCAGTATCGCCAGATTCCGCCGTCGGACGTCTGCAATCCTTCTGGAGGTTACCGCGCAAGTCGCCGGCTCGGTGAGAAGTCAGCGCTACTGGTGGTCTTGCTCGCTGCTCCACCAGCTTTCGATCCTGGCCCGATGGTGTGAGTAGAGATAGGACGTAGTCAGCAGAAGGGCTCCGAGAGCGCTGAACGCCACGATGCGGTAGACGTGGGCCAGGAGCCAGACGTCGGACAGGTATAGCTTCAGCACGACCAAGCCGATCAGTCCCAGCCCCAGAATTCGGTTGACCGCGAACCAGGTGAAAAGTCCCGCCGCCACCAGCGCCAAGCCGTAAAGCGCCATCAGGATCGATACCGACATGCCGCTGACACTCGCTACGTTCCGGGCGGCGCTGTTCCGGGACACCCAGCCCACCACTTCCAAAACCAGCGCCCACAGCAGCGCCGCGTGGCCGGCTACGTAAGGAGCCAGTGCCGCCCGGCCGGCGCGGGTCCACCAGGCGGCGGCCCAGAAGGACGCCACCGCGACCAAGAACGTGAGAAACCGCAGATTCCACAAGCCCTCGTAGGCAGCCGCCGAGAGATACATCCAGGAATCGATAAGAAAGAGCCGTCCCAGCACCAGCGCGTAGATGACTAGGGCTACACGGACTAGCCGGCTCTCCGAGGCGCTACTCCCGATCCACGCCAGAGCCGCCGCTTCCAGTGCCCAGGCCATCGTGATGCGATAGCCGGAGAACTGGAGGGGCGCGGCTAGAATCAGAAAGCAGAGGGCGATTCCAAAACAAAGCCGGGCAGGCTTGGCGCCTCGGGGTTCCGAACCCCGCTCCGACCACAGGCGAAGCCCCAACAGGGCGTGGACGGCCGCCAAGGCGATCGCAAACCGACCGCGGTAATCGGAGTACTCCGGCTCGAGGAGGCTATAGCCCGCCGTGAAGTAAACGGCGGCGTTAACGGCGAGCAAAACCAGCGAGCCTTGGTTGACCACTCTGCCTATCCACATTTGCCACGGCAGCCGGCTCAGGAACAGCAGGAAGGCGCCCGTGAGAAATAAGAGGACCTGGCCCACCGGACGCGACTGGCTCCATGCCAGGTGCCAGCTCGCGTAAAAGAACCAGAAACCGGCGAAAGGCATTAAAGGCGACTTGGGACGGCGGCGATACTCGCCGATTGCCAGCCCCGCGGCCGACAGAGCCAGGGCCAGGGGAAGGTACGTGACGTGCGGCGGAGCCCAAAGCGTCACCAGGGCCAAGCCTGCCAACAGTTGGGAAGCCGGCAGCAGCCACGGCGATGGGGCGGCGGCGAACAGGGCATAGTAGGCCAGGGCAAAGGACGTGGCTACGAGTCGCTTCTCCGGCAAGAAGTGCTGATGGAACCAAGCCGCATAAAGGATTAACGTCGACCCAAAGGCCAGAGGCTCGAGGTGCCGCCACTCCCGGAGCTCCGCCCATCCCAGCGCTGCGGCGTTGAGGAGCAGGAGGTAGCTGAAAAAGAACCAAGGCTGGTCCTGGCCGGTGCTCAACAAGATCGGAGTGGCGTAGCCGCCGAGGAGGCCGAGAGCCGCAATGGCCAGCGCGTTGTAACGCAAGGAAAGAATACCGATGGCGATCGTGGTCGCTAGCATCAGCCCGAAGGCCGCCTCGCGGGGAAGCAGTTGATAAAAGCCGAAGGCCGCGTAGAAGGCAAGATACAGGATGGCGGCGCCAGCCCCGCAAAGCCCCTGCGCGTAAACCCGGTGGCCGCCGCGCCACAGGCGATCGGCCGACGCCGCCAGGGAAAGGCCGATCGCGATCCCGAGCAGGACTCGCGCCCAGGGGCCGATCCACTGGTTGTCGACGGCGTACTTGAAGAAGAACGCAGCACCCAGAAACAAGGTCAAGGCGCCGATCCGGTTGATCCATGTAAGACCCATGCGGGTCTCTATGGAGGCGGTGGCCTCGCGTCTCGGACGCTCCGCGGCGACAATTGGCCGGGCCGCGACGGCGGGCGGCGGTGGAGGGGGAGGTGCGGGCTTCGTTGCCGAGGCAGCGGAGGCTTGTGAATAGGGCGCCTCACGCGGCGTGGGCGCCGGGCGGGCAATTCCCAATGCTTGTTCGATCCGGTCCAGGCGGCCTTCGGATCTGTCCTGGCGTTTGAGCAGCCGCCCAATAGCCTCCGTAAGGGCATCCATCCGCTCTTGCTCAGGGGAAGGCATTTTGAGCTTAAGTCATACTTGAGCGGTGGACGCCCCCGTCCCAGGGACCGCCCTTGCTAGCGTAGCATGCGCCTATAATCGTGATTCCATGCCCGTAGACCTCCCGGGAGAACCGCGGCCCCGCCTCGGTGGCGTCGAAGCGCTGCTGGTGGGCCTCTGCCTGGGCTTCTTTCTGCTCTTCAGCGCGGCCTGGATCTCGCTGCCCGGTCCCCAGCAGGACGAGCTCTTGCACCTGCCGGTCCTCTTGCCTATCCTCCGCTCCGGCGCCGAATACTCAGCGAGACTGAACCACCGCTACTATCCCTTGATGATCATGTCCTACGTCGGGGCTCTCAAGGGATGGCTGCTCTGGCTGTGGTTTCACGTGGTTCCGCAAGGGATACCGGGCTATCGAGCTTTCGGTGTGGCGGCTGGTCTGGGGACCTTGCTCCTGACTTTCTGGTTTGTCCGGCGCTGGTGGGGACGCGCGATAGCGTTGCTCACGACGGCCCTTGCCGCGAGCGACCCGACCTTCATTCACACTATCCGGCTGGATTATGGTCCGGTGGCCCTGGCGCACCTCTTCAAGATGGGCGGATTGTGCTTGCTGGTGCGGTGGCTCGACACCCGCTCTCGGCGGGCGCTGGCCGCGGGGATGTTCCTCTTTGGCCTCGGGATCTGGGACAAGGCCAACTTCATCTGGTTCCTGGCCGGGCTGGGCGGCACGGTGGTGTTGCTGTTTCCCCGCCAGACATGGTCGCGGTTGCGGGGGGACCTGCCGGGCGTGGCGCTCGGCGTCGCCGCTTTCTTGGTCGGGACCTCGCCGTTCATCGCCTACAACCTCGAGCGCCCGGGCCAGACCTGGCGCGAGCGTGGCCGCCTCGAGATCCGCTGGTTCAAGCTCCTGCAGGCCCAGGGGACCTTCGACGGCGCCTTCATGCTAGCCCTGGCGGGCGAAGACAACCTGGACCTCTCCCCGCCGGCGCACGATCTGCCGCTGCCGGGTCTGGCGAACTGGATGTACCGGGCCGGCCGCCTGCGCCACACCATCCAGTTGCCGCTTGTGGCGCTGGCCTTGGCGCTGCTGCCGCTGAATCTCTGGATCGGCCGGCCGCGGGCCCTGCTGTTCCCGCTGCTGCTGGCGCTGCTGACCTACGCTGGCATGTTCGTCTCGTTCGACGGCGGCGGAAGCGCCCACCATGTGATCATGCTGCAGCCGTTCGTCCTGCTGTTTGTGGCGGTGTCGCTGTGGACTCCGGTGGAGCGCTGGCCGCATTTCGTGCCGCGCGCCGCAGCACTGGCGGTGGTGGCGGCGGCCCTGGTGGTGAACCTCGCGGTGAACGCCCGGCTGCTGGCCATCTATACGCGCACCGGCGGGACGCTGGCGTTCAGCGATGCCATGTATCGCCTCGCGTCTTACCTGGGCCAGCATCCCGACCGCAATTTATACGCCCTCGACTGGGGCTTCTCGAAGCCGGTGATGTTTCTCGGGGCGCGGTGGAACCTCAACGTCGACGACTGGTTTTTCGCGCTGACCGACACGCAGAATGCGGACTACCCGCAGCAGCTCAAGACCCTGGCCGAGCGCATGCGGGACCCCCTCAGCGTGTTCCTGCTGCACAGCCCGCAGCGGACCCTGGTGCCGCTCGCGGCCCAGACTTTTTTCGATTTTGCCGATCACGGGATTCCCATGCGGCAGGTGGCGTTCTTCGAGGAGCGCACCGGTCAAATGGTATACGAGGTCTACCAAGCGGCCGCCGGCGCTCCGGCCCCCAGTCCGGTGGAAACCCCGCCAGAAGTGGAGGTGCAGTTCACCCCGGAAGAGGTCCACCGCAACCAGGACTACGTAGTTCGAGTGCCGGAGTTTGCGAACGCCTGGATCGATGTGGTCTATCACTTGAACCGTACTTCGAGCGGTACCGTAGTGCGGTATTGCCACCTGGATGGGGAAGGGCGCGCTAAACTGACGGTGCCCGCGACGCATCCGGAGGCGACGGTGCGGATTACGCTGATCCGGCCGACCGGCGGCCAGTGGCGTCCGGCCCGCGGGTCGATTAAGGTGGTGCCATGAACGGCGCGGATTGGTTCGTGCGGCTGCTGCAGAACCGGGGCGTAGAGTGGGTGGCGACTCTATGCGGCCACGGGCTCGATCCCCTGTACGACGCCTGTCACCGGGCCGGGCTGCGGCTGATCGATACCCGGAACGAGCAGGCGGCCTCCTACCTGGCCGAGGCGTACGGCTGCCTTACGCGGCGGCCGGGTGTGGTCGCGGTGTCGAGCGGCATCGCGCACGTCAATGCGCTCGCGGGGGTCGTCAGCGCCCACTTCGATGGCGCCCCGCTGTTGCTCGTGAGCGGGGCGGCGGCCCTCGCCACCATGGGGCGCGGCCACTTCCAGGACCTGGACCACGTCGCCATGGCCGCCCCGATCTGCAAATTTGCGCGGCTCATCGACCAGCCGGAGAGCATCGGCCCGCTGCTGTCGGAAGCCCTCGACACGGCCGCCGCGGGCCCCCCCGGACCGGTGCATCTCACTTTTCCGATGGACATGCAGCGGGCGGAGATCGGCGACAAGCTCCCCCTCGTCGTGCGCACTCCGAAGTCCCGGGGGCCCGTCACCACCCCGGTGGTGCCCGAGGCGGAGCGGCCACTGCTCGTCGCGGGCAGCGGCGTGTTCTACGCGGACCGGGGCGAGGCCCTCGCCCGGTTCTGCGCGCGGTCGGCGGTACCCGTGGTAGTACCTATCTGGGACCGCGGCTCTATCGCGCGGCCGATCCCCGAATTTATGGGGGTGATCGGGGCCGCCAGCGGCGGGCCGCGCCTCTTGGCCGATGCCGACCTGGTCCTGCTGTGCGGCGCGAAAAACGATTACCGGCTCGGCTACCTCGAGCCTCCGGCGGTGCGGCCCGATTGCCGCATCGTCCGCCTCGATCCCGAGCATCTGGAGACGCTGCAACTGCCGCCGCGTCCGGCCTGGCTCGCCGAGGCCCAGCGGCGCCGCGACGACTTCCGCCGGGCCTTCGAGAGCGCGGCCGTGCGGCCGGCGGGCGGCCTGCACGCCCTCGATATTGTGGACGCGCTGCGCGAGGTGATTACCGATGAAACCGCCCTGCTGATTGATGGCGGCAGCATCGGCCAATGGCTCCATCAATTGCTCACCGACCGCTACCCCGGCCACTGGCTCACGTGCGGCGCGAGCGGCGTCATCGGCTGGGGACTGCCGGGAGCGATGGCGGCGCGGCTGTGTTTTCCGCAGCGGCCCGTGATCCTGGTTTCGGGTGACGGCTCGATGACCTTTACCGTGGCCGAGCTCGAGTGCGCCGTGCGGCAGCGGCTGCCGTTCGTGGCCGTGGTAGCCGACGATCAAGCCTGGGGCATCACCCGCACCGGCCACTTGCGCCAATACGGCGATGCCATCTCGAGCGACCTCGGCCCGATCGACTTTGCCGCCCTGGCGGAGTCGCTGGGCGCGCACGGGGTGAGAGTCAGCGATGCCGCGCAGATTACGGCCGAAATTCGCTCCGGGCTCGAAGAGGGCCGTCCTAAGGTGATTCACGTACCGATGCAGGGCGGAAACGAGTTGCCGCAACTCGCCCCGTGAGCGTAAGGTACTGTAAATAACACGGTTCCGGAAGTACTAGGCCAAAAATCTTCAGGATGGTGGATTGCGTGCCTCCAGATAGTTGATGTAAGGTAAAGGCCTGACCGAATGACAAACAACCTCCGCCGTAGCAAAAATGTCATCCTGTTGCTGCTGGTCTTCTTCTTCCTCGATGTGTGCACCACCATCGTCGGGCTGAGCTTCGGGTTCCACGAGCTAAATCCGTTCGTGTCGTCGATGCTGCGCTCGACGGGTTTGCACGGCCTGTGGATTTCGAAGCTGATCGCCCTCGCGATGGCCGCCTACTTCCTCTATAGCGGCCGGCTCGCGTTGCTGCGCCGGGTAACGGTGGTAATGGGCGCCGTGGTGAGCTGGAACCTGTTCTGGCTGCTCACACACCACTAGACTTCGCTAACAACTGTTTTACAGCCTCCTCCGAACAGCCTTTGAACTCCGTGAGCGCCGTGTTGCCCACGTAGCCCAGGTCTTCAATTCCGGCTTTGCTCGAATAGAAGGCGTCGACCGTCCAACTGCGCATCAGGGCGAAGAATTCCACGCCAGCGGCCGTTTCCTGCGGCGCGCGCTCGCGCCAGGCGAGCCGGTCGAGCATCGCTTTCTGCTGGTCGCGGGTGCAGTCGCGGAAGGCCTTGCCGTGCAGCGTCTGCATCTGGTTATCGAGCCAGGCGATGCCGCCGGTAAAGCGGTACTGCAAACCGGGGTCGGAGGCGGCGATCACGTCGATGAATTCGGCGGTTCCGGCTTCGATGCCCCCTTTGGAGCGCTCGTCGGGTGGAATGATCCAATCGGAAAGACCTTGCAGCGTGCGGAACTCGTGATCGGTGAAGACCCGGCGGCGGTGGGGCCCGCTGGGGGCCTTGACCGGTGCCTTGTGCGCCGCGTGTGCCGGCGCCTGCTGGGCGGCCAGCGGAGCGGCGGCCCCGGCGGTCACCGAAGCGGCGATCTGATAGAGAACCTCGCGTCGCGTGCTCGACATTTCAGAGGCTTCCTTTCTTGGCCTGGTCCAGCAGGTAATCGGAGGCGCGCCACGCGAGCGCCAGGATCGTCAGGGTGGGGTTCTTGTCGGGGTTGCTGACAAACGGTCCGCCATCGACGACGAACAGGTTTTTCACCTCGTGGGCCTGGCAATACTGGTTGAGGGCCGAAGTCTGGGGGTCGCTGCCCATCCGCACGCAACCGATCTCGTGAATGATCGATCCGCCCGGGTTGATGTCGGCTCCCAAAGTGAACTGGCCGCCTTCGCCGCGCCGCGGGCCGGGGCCCGATTTCCCGAGAGGCTGCACCGTGCCACCCATCGTGGTGATGATTTCCTGGAAGGTCTGGCGCATATGCTCTGCCATGCGCCGTTCCGTCTCGCCCCACTGCCAATGAAAACGCAGGACCGGGATTCCGTACCGGTCGACCACGTGCGGATCGATCTCGCAATAGGAGCGCTCGTTGGGGATCATCTCGCCCCGCCCCGAGAGGCCGACGCTGGTGCCGTATTCCCCGCGCAGGGACTTCTTCAAATCCGCGCCGTAGCCTTGCAAACGGTTGGCAGCTCCGCGCAGCGTGCCCACCTGGGGCATCCCGGGACCGCCGCCATACTCGATGTGGTAGCCGCGCGGGAAGTCGGGCCTGCGGTCCTTTTCGTAGAGCCACCAGGGAGTGTAGAGATGCCCGCCGCTGATCCCGTCGTGGTTGTGGCGCGGCAGGTTGGACATCTGGGGCAGCGTGCCGTTGACGTGGCAGCCGACCGTGTCGGTGAGGTAGCGTCCGACGACACCGCTGCCGTTGGCCAAACCGTTCGAGAAGCGGGAGGACTTGGAGTTCAGCAGGATCCGCGCCGATTCGCAGGCGCTCGCCGCCAGCACCACCGCCTTGCAGCGGATCTGCTGCTCGCGGCGCGTCGCGGTGTCCACATACGAGACCGCCGTCGCCTTGCCTTCCTGGTTGGTGATCACCTCGCGCACCATGGCGTTGGGGAGCAGGGTGAGGCGTCCGGTCTTGATGGCCGGGAGGATGGTGGTCTGGGTCGAGGTGAAGAACGATCCCCCGACGCAGCCTCGCCCGCACTGGCCGCAGTAGTGGCAGGCGGGACGCCCATTGATCGACTTCGTGAGGATCGCGAGGCGCATCGGAATGCAGTGGATCTTCAGCTTGTCGCAGGCGCGCTTGATGAGCAGCTCGTGGCAGCGGGGTGCGGGCGGCGGCTGGAAGATGCCGTCGGGCGCGCTCGGGATGCCTTCCTTGCTGCCGAAGACGCCGATGAACGACTCGACCTTGTCGTAATACGGAGCGATGTCGTCGTAGGTCACGGGCCAGTCGAAGCCGTAGCCGTCGGCCGAGCGCGGCTTGAAGTCGCGGGGGGCGTAGCGCAGCGAGATGCGTCCCCAGTGGTTGGTGCGCCCGCCGACCGTGCGGCCGCGAAACCAGAAGAACTCGTCGCCGGGGGCCACGGTGTAGGGCTCGCCTTCGATCTCGAGGAGGTTGTTCGCGGCGTTGAAGCCCCAGCGGCCGGGAGGCAGCAGGAGGCCGCGGTGCTCGAGCTCGTAGGGCCAGACGTGCTCGAGGAAGTCCTTCTGCGGATCGATGGGCGGGCCGGCTTCGAGCATGGCGACGCGCAGACCGCCATCCGTGAGGGCCTTGGCGGCCATCCCGCCGCCCGCGCCCGAGCCTACGATCACGACGTCGTACGGTTCCGATCTACGGATTGCCTGCATAGTTCCCTATTATACTGAGCGGCTGGTCGGGTGGCGGGGGCGATGCGGGTGATCAGAAACGATGCAGATCTGCATCGTTTTTTCGCCGGCAAATAAAGAGTGCAGGAATGCACTCTTTTTCGAGCCAGCAAAATCAAGGACTTGGCGGAACGGGCATTCCAGCATCGAGAAAGTCTTGCAGATCTGCAAGACTTTTGGCCCGAATGTGGGGACTTCACGAGGGCGATCTCCCCGAACGCAGCAGGAGGCTCGGGCGATCCCGGCACTTCTTCGGGAAGCGACTACGAGGCCAAATGACACACGCGAAGAGAAGGGTAGCCGCCTTGTGGTACGATGCGCCCTGAGAGTCAACGATTCTGACAAAGGCCCTTCTATCCACATCGCCCACCCGGTCGCGTGGAGTCGCTCCAGAAGCAAGTGCGTCACGTCGCGGAAAGCCCTTCCTGCGCTGGGCGGGCAGCAAGCGAAAGCAACTCTCGCGGCTCGCGTCCTTCTGGTCCGCTGATCACGAGCGGTACGTGGAGCCGTTTGCCGGCTCGGCCTGCTTGTTTTTCGAACTCGCGCCAGAAGCGGCTGTACTTGGTGACAGTAACAAGGAGCTTATTGAGGTGTACCGTGTTGTGAGGGATGAACCGGAACGCCTGTATCGACGGCTCTGCCGTATACGGCGCGACCTGCCAACCTATCGCCGTTGGCGGCACCTCAACCCCAAGGCGCTTGATCGAGAAACGCGAGCGCTGCGGTTCCTATACCTCAACCGGAATTGCTTCAATGGCATCTACAGAACCAACATGGACGGGGCCTTCAACGTCCCGATGGGGAGACGGCCGGGTGCGTACTTCAGCAAGGACGACTTGCTCAACTGCTCCAGGTTGCTCCAAAGGACTACCTTGGTGGCCGGGGACTTCGTCAAGACTCTGGAGCGGGTGACGGCCGGAGACTTTGTCTATCTCGATCCACCGTACGCGGTAACTTCACGTCGGATCTTTAAGGAGTACGGCAAGAAGACGTTTGATGCTGCCGACATTCCTCGGTTGTCTGACAGCCTTGCTGCGATAGTAAGGCGGAACGCAGATTTTCTTGTTTCCTACGCTGACTGCACCGAAGCGAGAGCGTTGGCCGTTGAATGGCACTCCGTGCGGCTTCCGATTAGAAGGCACGTCGCTGGGTTTACCGGAGACCGGAAGAAGGCGTACGAATGGCTCATTAGCAACCGCCCGATGTCGAGCTGAAAAAGGAACTCCACTCATGAAGCACTGTGATAGGTGGGTGATCCGGTGAAGGCGAACGAGTACGGAGTGAAGGCGATTGGTGTGAAGAGCTTGTCAACCGACCAGCTCAGGGCGAACCCGCACAATCCCAGAATGCTCTTTGACCGCGACGACATGCACGTGCTCCGCGACTCGATCAAGCGTGTCGGTATCCTCGTACCACTGACGGTCTACCGCGAGAAAAGTACCGGTAACTACGTCATCCTCGATGGACAGCGGCGCTGGATGTGCGCGCAGGACGTCGGGCTCAAAAACATTTCGGTGAACGAGGTAGCTGAGCCCACGCTCGTCCAGAACATCGTGACGATGTTCCAAATCCACAAGCTCCGGGCGGATTGGGAGCTCATGCCCACGGCTCTCAAACTTCAGCTTCTGATGCGGACGTTGAAGGAGGTCCAAGGAACACGTCTTGCCGAACTGACCGGCCTCGACGAAGCTGTCGTGGTTCGGTGCAAGAAGTTGCTGTCGTACGACAGGAAATATCAGGACATGATGCTGGATGCAGATCCCGACAAGCGTGTGAAGGCCGATTTCTTTATCGAGCTGTACGCCGTTCGAAACGATCGTGAAGTCAATAAATTTCCCTGGTTCAAGAAGAACAGGTTTACCGACGACATGCTTAAGAAGCTCGAAGCGAAAGGCATCAAGGCGGTAACCGACTTTCGGATCGTAAAGCAGCACATCAACAACGCAGTGAAAGCGAAGAAGACTGCAGCGATCTCCAAGCGACTGCAGGCGTTTGCCGCGCAACCTTCCTTAACTCCGGACTACCTGAGCATCGAGTCCGCCGAGGTCGCAGCGGAAGCAAAGAAAGTTCTGAAGTCCGTGGAACGTCTCTATGGGCAGATCAGTGACATCGACGTTGACGAGTACTACGGTGAGGAGGCCATGTGGTCCCGCCTCGAATCGCTGGCGCAGTTGATTCGTGAGAAGCTGCGGGCCCTTGGCCGGAGAGCGGACAAGTGAGGCGCCCTCTCGTGCCAGGCACGGCTATCGACGCGAAGCGATACAGGCAGTGGATCTCTCGTTTCGGATCCTATCGGGCAGGGATTATCAATGTCATCATCCAGAGTTGGTTGAATCAGTTTCGCGCGGCGGATCGGGACTTGGCCGCGCGCGTATTGGATGCGGTCGATTTCTATGGGCAGAGTCAAATCCTCGCGGCCTATCGTCAGGCGTTGGCGGCATTGGATGGCTGGCACATATTGCCCTCAAAACGGAAGGGGACGTGGCGATTCGCTGCCATGTCCGAGAGCGCTGGCGAGAGCGGGGATGCCATGCTCCACCAGTTTCGAATCGCAAATAATCTGGATTCGAGGCAGCTGAATGAACTGTTTGTCTCGCGGAGTGATCTATTTCGAGAGCCCAAGTCATCCGACGATGTGGTGGTTCTGCTAGATGACTTTAGCGGGACGGGAACACAGGTGTGCGATGCCTGGAATAATCCAGAGACCTCCTTCGGTTCGCTACTCGCAGGCGCAGGAAAGGTGTATTTGATCCTGGTAGCCGCCTCGAAGTCTGCTCGAAAGAGAATCTCGGCTGAGACCACCCTATGTCCAGTGCCCGCGTATGAACTGCGCGAGGGAGATAACGTGTTCTCTGACCACTGCAAGCATTTCACGAAGGCGGATCGCCTTACGCTGCTCCATTACGGCAAAATCGCGGACAAAAAACGTCCGAGGGGATTTGGCGACTGTGGATTTGTGGTGGTGTTCCAGCACCGCTCACCCAACAACTCGATTCCGATCCTGCATGCAGATCATTCCAAGTGGATCGGGTTGTTCCCTCGACATAATTGAAGGTTAGTGCGGACCACTTGTCCACGACGCGTGCGTGTGTAGTATGGCGGTTAGTGCTCGGGTTGTACCAGATCTCATGACTGCCCGCCGGCTGGCGGTCGAACTGGAAACCGCAAGCCCTCAGTTTACGGGCGAGATCCCGGTAGCCGAATCCCGAAAGTCGGCCCACCTACGACGCCACTACAATCGTGTAGTCGCTCTGCGCCGAAGCCGCAGGCAGGGAAAGTTGGGTTTCACGTTCGCGCCGCGCTTCGATCAGCTTGCGGGCGACGTCCCGGGCTATTTCCAGCGCTTCGGCAACCGTTCGTCCCTGTGCCACCAGCCCCGACAATTCGTCGGACGTCGCGAGATAGACGCCCTCGGGCAGTTGCTCGATATGGATGCGAATGGCGAGTTCCATCTCCATCATCGTAGCACTGGAAACCGGCAGCGGCAGGATTGCTCCCCTGAACCAAGGAGAGTCGCCCGGGCGGGGTTGAGGGGGCGAAGAAAACTCAAAACGGCAGCTTCTGACGAGGGGGTCGCGGGCGAGGGCCGGTTCCGGAAGGCGGAATTGTTTTCAAACGATCGTTTGAATTTCTTTGGCACCGAAAAGCTGTTTTTTGGCACATTTTGGCCTCTTTTCGGCCCCAAAATGCGCTTGTAAGGGGCTGTCGGGCGGTTGCGGAGAAGTCGCTGCTTATACGAGTTCCAATCTGATTTCTCGTCCTACCGCTTGCGCGGCCTTCGTGAGAGTGCCTAGAGTGACAGCGCCGTTTTCGGGATCGAGCAACCGGTCGAGGGCGGCGCGGCTGGTCTGCATGCGGCGCGCCATCTCGGCCTTGGAAAGCTTCCGCTGCTTCATGGCTGCTTCCAACTGACGGGCCAGTACGCGCTTGATGGCCGCCGTCGCTACTTCTTCGTAGATCCCCTCTTCGCGCAGCCAGCTATCAAAAGAGGACCCGCTGTTCTTCTTCTTCATGCCTCCGCTCCCTGCTTACGCCTGAGGGCTAAGTCGATCTCGCGCTGCGGTGTCTTCGCCGGTGGCCGAGCGGTAAAAGCGGGCCGGCAGGCGCTTCAGCGATGGCCCCACCACAGAAGTGTACCATTTTTGGTGCGCGACCGGCGCCACGCTATACTGTCCCATCCGGACGGAATCCGGCAACCCCTCTCCCGCTACCGCCTGCGGGATGACCGTCTGCCACCCTGCCGGTGGCCGGGAAAAGTGATATTCTCTTGCGAGAGGAGCAAAGCCCATGGAGCCCCAGAAATCCAAACTGCCGAGTGAAGCTGTCGAACTCTACAATCTCTTCATTCACGGCGTGATCAGCCGCCGCACTTTCATGAACGGCTTGCAGAGGTTTGCGGTCGGGGGTATGACCGTGGCGGCGCTCACCCAGGCGTTGATGCCGAACTACGCTCAGGCGCAGCAGGTGTCGAAGGCCGATGACCGGATCAAGGCCAGCTACGAGACCGTCCCGTCGCCGCAAGGGAACGGCAGCATTAAAGGGTATCTCGTTCGGCCGGTCAGCGCGGACACCCGCAACGCGGCGCCCACGAAGTTGCCCGGCATCGTCGTCGTTCACGAAAATCGCGGTTTGAATCCCCATATTGAGGACGTCGCGCGACGCCTGGCTCTGCTGGGTTTCATGGCGTTTGCCCCGGATGGAACCACTTCTCTCGGCGGCTTCCCCGGTGACGACTACAAAGGCGGCCAGCTCTTCAGCAAGATCGATGGCAAGAAGATGACGGAAGACATGGTGGCGGCCGCCAAGTGGCTGAAGGCGCGTCCCGATTGCACGGGCAAGATCGGCGCCACCGGTTTCTGTTACGGCGGCGGCATGTCCAATACGCTGGCCGTTCGCCTCGGAGCCGACCTCGCGGCTGCGGCGCCGTTCTACGGCGGCCCTCCCGCCAAGGAAGACATCCCGAAGATCAAGGCGGCCATTCTGGTCCATCACGGCGAACTGGATACGCGGCTGGCCTCGACCTGGCCGGCCTACGACGCGGACTTGAAAGCCATCAACGTTCCGCACGAAGGCTATATCTACCCTAACGCGGTCCACGGCTTCCATTGCGATGCGACGCCGGAACGATACAACAAAGCCGCGGCCGACCTGGCCTGGCAGCGCACCGTGGGCTGGTTTAACAAATACGTGAGCGCCTAAACCGTCCGTACTTCGCCAGGGTCTCCAGCCCCCAACGCGTGTGGGGTGGACACGGCCGTCTAGGCAGAAGCAGGGCGATGCGCCCGGAGGAAGGAACGAATCTGGCGCACCGCCAGGGGAATCCGCTCCTTGGGCTCCTTCCA
>JBGPDC010000013.1:0-47361 GCA_041482115.1 Terriglobia bacterium
ACATGGGCCTGCAAGCGCGCCTCATGTCGCAGGCGCTGCGGAAGATCACCGGCTACGTGTCGAAATCCCAGACGTGTCTGATCTTCATCAACCAGATCCGCGAAAAGATCGGGGTGATGTTCGGGAATCCCGAGACCACCACGGGCGGCCGGGCGCTGAAGTTTTACGCTTCGGTGCGAGTGGACATCCGGCGGACAAACGCGATCAAGGACGGCGAAGCGGTAGTGGGGAGCCGGACCAAGGTGAAGGTCGTGAAGAACAAGCTCGCGCCGCCGTTCCGCTCGGCCGAATTCGACATCATGTACGGCGAGGGGATCTCGCGGGAAGGCGACCTGATCGACCTCGGCGCGGAACACAACATTATCGAGAAGAGCGGGTCCTGGTACAGCTACAAAGGCGAGCGCATCGGCCAGGGCCGCGAGAACGCCCGGCAGTTCCTGAAGGACAACCCCGACGTGGCGAAGGACCTCGATAAGGAGCTGCGGCGGATCCTGGGGCTGCTGCCGCCCGTGCCTAGCGAAGCCGCTCCCGACGAGACCGTGGTGGCCGCGGCGAAGATGCCGGCCGCTAAGGCGGCCGCCCGGTAGCAGGACGCGACAAAGACCGCTCGCTTACGTGGTCTGCTGAGCCGCGCGCGTAAGCAAGCGGTCCTCGAACCGGAGTACAACTGCCAGACGCGAGGGCCAATCCGTCGCGATTCGAAGAGGCGGTGGCGCGCTTCGACGCCGCCAACGCCGAGGACCCTTACCGGGAGGTCTTCGAGGGTCAAGAGCATCCCAAGGAGCTGCTCTATGCCCGCCGGATGACGGCGTGGCTCGAAAAGCTCGCCCCCGAGGCCTCCGCGGCCCTGCGTCTGGCCACCCGCTGCCAGCACCTCCGCCGCTGGACCATCCCGCGCGACCGCTATCCGCTCGATCTGGCCGGATATAAGCAGTGGCGGACTACCCTCGCCCGCTTCCACGCCGAGACCGCCGGCCAGATCCTGCGCGACGTGGGGTACGACGACGCGATGATCGAGCGCGTGCGGTCGCTGGTGCAAAAGGAACGGCTGAAGCTCGATCCGGAGGCGCAACGACTCGAGGACGTGATCTGCCTGGTGTTTCTCGAGAGCTACTTCGCAAGTTTCGCCCGGCAGCACGACGAGGCCAAGCTGGTGGATATTTTGCGGAAGACGTGGAAGAAGATGTCGGAGCGGGGGCGGGAGGCGGCCTTGGGGCTCAGGCTCGAGCCGGAGTTGCGGGCGATTGTGGAGAAGGCGGTGGCGGGGGCGTAGGAGCGCTTCAGGCGAGGCGGAGGTCTCGCATAGGATAGTGTTTCTTGTTGCGGGTCCAAAGCGGGGTGCGATGGACCGCCGCCGTGGCGGCAATGAGGGCGTCGCCCAGGGCGAGGCCGTGGCTGGCATGGTAGGTCCGCAGGTAGTCTCCGGCGCGGCGGCCGATTTCGGGATCGACCGGAATGCAGGTCATCTCTTGGAAAGCCGCTTCCACCAGTTCCTGCTCCCCGGGCCGCACTCCGGTCCAGACTTCCGCCAGGGTTACGGGAGAGTAGAGAAGTACGGTCTCGCTCGCGGCTACGGCCTCCCAGCGAGCGGTTATGGCCGGGTTGCGCTGCCGGAGAACCTCAATGAGGACGTCGGAGTCTACCAGGAGCGTCTTCACCGGGTGATCTTCTCGAGCCGGTTGTCTTTCCGCAAGGCCCGGACGTAAGCGGTGGAATCTGTGATGTCCGTGCGATCCTTCCACAGACCCGCAATCGACCGCAGCGCTTCGCGGCGGGTGGCGGGACCGCCGGTGTACTTCTCACGGATCGCCTGCCGCACCAGATCGGAAACCGTAGTCCCCGACTGGCGCGCCAGGATGTGCAGGCGCTTCCAGACGCCAGCGTCCAGGTAGAGTTGGGTACGCTTCACGATGTATAGTATACACCATCCTCGGGGACTTAGGGTGGATGCCGCACCGCCTTAGGGGCTTTGCAAGAGGGCGGACCGGCGGCGGGTCGAGTACCCTGAAGGTTATGAGGAATCGAGCGGGAATCGTCTCTCTACTGGCGCTGTCCATCGGTGCGGCGTGTTTCGGACAAACGCCCGGCGCACTGGCGGATCCGGCTGTGATGCAACTGCTGCCGCCGGATGCGGGCCTGCTGATAGGTATCGAGTGGCGCCGGAGCCTGGCCTCGGCGGCCGGAGCTGCGATCCAGAAGGCTTGGACGGGGTTGCCGGCGGCGGGGCCGCAGCTTAGCGGGCTGACACAGGCGCTGACCGAAAGCGTCGATTCCATCGTGCTGGCCGCCTCTGCCGACACTTTGGTGCGTCCCGCCGACGACCTGCCGATGCTGGTGATCGTGCGCGGGCGGTTTGACGCGGAGCGCTTACGAAAGTGGTTTCCCGGGAAGAGCGAGCGGGTTGGCGGCGTGGAGTTGATCACGCCTGCAAACGTCAAGCCACCGGATAGCAGGCTCGCGCTCCTGGATGCCGGCACGCTGCTCTTCGGGGACCGCCGGGAGCTCGTAGCGGCGATCCGGAGAAAGTCGGCGCCGCGGGCCACGCGAGCCGCGAGCCGGCTGCTGGACCGGGCCTCCGCTCTCGCCGTTGCCAACGATGTCTGGATCGCGATGGAGGCGCCTCCCGGAGGTTTTAAGCCGCCGGCCAGCTCGCCGGCCACCGCCGCGACCCCCGGGGTCCAATTCCTCTCCGAGCTGACCGGGCTCGACCTGGGACTCTCGTTCACGGGCGGGTTCGGCCTCGACGCGAGCCTGCGCGCGAAGTCGGAGCAGGCGGCGCAGCAGCTCGGCATCGCAGTCCAGGGGATGATGGCTATGGCCGCGATGAACAGCCAGGAGAACCCCGAGGGGGCGAAAATGCTGCAGCGGGTCCAGGTCGCGCAGGCTGGTCCGGCGGTGCGGATCAACTTGCGGCTGACGGAGGCTGCGATGGCCCAGAGCGTCGCGCAGTTCCAGGCCGCGCGCGCGAACACCGTCGCAGCCCGGCCCGCGGCGCGTCCCGCGGAACCGCGTCGCGCGCAACCCGGCAAGATCCGCATCGTGGGCGCCGACGCGCAGCCGGTCGAAGTGCCCGTGAAGCCGGCGCAGTAAGCGAAGGCCTGCGCCAGGATGCTACACTGCGCGCAATATGAAGCGTCGCGAATTCATCACGCTGCCCGCGCAAGGCGTGGGCGGCCTCCTGATTTACAGCCTGGCCGGGAAGCCGATTCGTCTGGCGGCGCAGACCGGTAGCGCTAACGGCGCCGCTACCGTGAAGGTGCCGCTGCGCTTCTTCACAGCGGCCGAGGCCAAGGTCGTGATGGCCGCCTGCGAGCGGATCATGCCCGCCGACGAGAGCGGGCCAGGCGCGACCGAAGCCAACGTGATCGTCTACATCGACCGGCAACTGGCGGGTCCCTATGGCCGCGACAAGTATCGCTACACCAAGGGCCCCTGGGTCGAGTCGGTGCCGGAGCACGGCTATCAGGGCAAGGAAAACCCCCAGCAGATCTACCGGGCGGGCCTTCCGACGATGGGCGCCGATTTCGCCGACGTACCACCCGAGCAGCGGGATCAGCGCCTGGAGAAAATCCAGAGTGCGCTGTTCTTCCGCCTGCTGCGGCAGCACACCATCGAGGGGATGTTCTGCGATCCGCTGCACGGCGGCAACGCCGGGCTGATCGGCTGGCAGCTCATCGGCTATCCGGGACCGCTCATGAGCTACCGCGACGAGATCGACAAGCACTACGGCCAGCCCTTCCGTCCGAAGCCGAAGAGCCTGGAAGAGGTCACGCGGCGCAAGGTAGCAGGCTGGGAAGAAGAAAAGGGCTAGGCCTTGCGGCGATGCAGCGGCTGAAGCCGGTGGACGTGGTGATCGTGGGCGGCGGGTGGTCCGGCCTGCTGCTGGCCAAAGAAATCACCACACGCACGCCCCTGTCGGTCGTGGTGCTGGAGCGTGGTCAGCCGCGCAAGACCTCCGACTACGCGGCCACCATGGATGAGCTCGACTACGCCATCCGGCTGCGCATGATGCAGAACATTGCCCACGAGACGGTCACGCACCGGCATGCGCCGGGCGAGCGGGCGGTGCCGGTGCGGCAGTATGGCTCGTTTCTGCCCGGCTCGGGCGTGGGCGGCGCGGGGGAGCACTGGAACGGCGTGTCCTACCGCTTCCTGCCGGACCTCTTCACGCTCGCCACGCATATGCGCGAGAAGCATGGCCCGGCACGGCTGCCCGAAAATCTGACCGTCCAGGACTGGGGCCTGACCTACGACGACCTCGCGCCCGACTATTGGCGCGCCGAACAGTTGATGGGCGTGAGCGGAAAGGCAGGCAATCTGCGCGGTCAGCGGGTCGCGGGGGGAAACGTTTTTGAAGGGCCTCGCTCGCATGAGTACCCCACGCCGCCTCTCAAAGCCACGCATCTCTCGACCGTGTTCGGCGCGGCCGCCTCCGAGCTGGGTTATCATCCCTATCCGCTGCCCGCGGCGAACCTGAGCGAGACCTACACGAATCCCGACGGGATATCGCGTCCGGGGTGCGCCTATTGCGGCTACTGTGATCGCTTCGGGTGCATGATCGGCGCCAAGGCGCAGCCGACCAATACACTGCTGCCGGTGCTCGAGCGGCGCAAGAACTTCACGCTGCGGACCGGTTGCTGGGTGCGGCGCGTGGTCCACCGGAACCAGCGGGCGGAGGGCGTCCAGTATGTCGATGCCGCGGGCCAGGAGACGCTGCAGCCGGCGCGGATCGTGATCCTGGCCTCCTTCACTCTCAACAACTCGCGCCTGCTGCTGGTGTCGAAGATTGGCGATCCTTACGATCCGGCGACTGGGAAAGGGACGCTCGGCAAGAACCTGACGCACCAGGTCAACGCGGGCGTGACGGCCTTCTTCGACCGGCCCCTGAACTCCTTCATGGGCGCGGGATCGTTGGGGATGGCGTTCTCGGACCTCGACGGCGATGGGGCCCTCGGCCCGGCGGCCGGGCCGCTGCGCGGGGGCATTTTTCTCTCCTCGAGTTTCGGAGCGCGCCCCGTAACGACGTTCGGAACCATGCCCGAAGCGGTCCCGCGGAACTGGGGTTCCGGATGGAAAAAGGCCGCTCTCGCCTGGCAAGACAAAGCCGGGAACCTCGGTTTCACGGGCGAGCACCTGGCCTACCGGCAGAACTGCCTGGACCTCGACCCCGTCTATACCGACAAGCACGGCGATCCCGTGCTGCGGCTGACCCTCGACTGGACGGAGCACGAGAGGCAGCAGGCGGCCTACGCCAGCCAGATCCTGGAACAGGTGGCGAAGGCGATGGGGGCGAAAGCCTACTCGACGCGCCCCCCGCTCGGCCGCTACACGGTGACGCAATACCAGAGCACTCACATCCAGGGAGGCGCCATCCTCGGCGACTCGCCCGAGCGCAGCGTGGTCAACCCCTGGCTGCAGCACTGGCGCGTGCCGAACCTGTGGGTGGTGGGCGCCTCGGCGTTCCCGCAGAATGACTCGGGCAATCCGACGCTCACGGTGCTGGCCCTTACCTACCGCGCCTCGGACGCTTTGGTAAACCGCTACCTGAAGCGGCCGGGACCGCTATCATAAGGAGTGGCCACCAACCGACTACTAGCCGTCGCGGTTCTGGCTTTGGCGCTCGCGTCGCTCGCGCTCGGCCAGGCGAACGGAAAACTTCAGATTCATTTCATGGACGTCGGACAAGGCGACGGCGCAGTGCTGATCTCGCCGCAGGGCCAAGTCGTGCTGTTCGACGCGGGCAAGGATCTGAAACGGCGCGACTGCGTCAAGCCCTTATCCTACCTGGACCAGCTCGGGATCACGCGGCTCGACTATGTCGTGATCAGTCACTATCACTACGACCATATCGGCTGCATCCCGGACGTATTGCAGCAGTCTCCCGTGCAGCGCGACGCGCTCGACCGCGGCCACAGCTATCCCGGCGCCACCTACCAGAGTTACCTTACCGCTGTGGGGGGGCACCGGAAGACGGCAGCGGCAGGCGATACCGTGCAACTCGATGCCGGCAGCCCGAATCCCGTGGTGATCACGGTCGTGGCCGTGAATGGCGCGGGCGTGAGCACCACCAATGAGAATGACCTTAGCCTCGCGGTGACGGTAGCGTTCGGCGCCTTTCGCGCCGAGATCGGCGGCGACTTGAGCGGAGACAACACCGCCAGCTATAAGGACATCGAAACGGGCGTCGCACCGCAGGTCGGTCCGATCGACGTCTACAAGGTGCACCATCATTGCAGCTCCCACAGCACCAACGACGCCTGGCTCGCGACCACGAAACCAGCGGTGGGCATCATCTCCACGGGGATTGGGAACGATTACGGCCATCCCGCGCCGGACTGCCTCGCGCGGCTGCATGTTGGCGGCGTGAAGACGTACTGGACGGAGATCGGCAATGGCGTAGAGCCCGAGGCGGGCCTCGATGTCGTCGGCGGCAACATCGTCGTGGAGGTGGCGCCGGGGGCGAGCACCTACACCGTCCAGCCCAGCCAAGCGCCGGAAGACACCTACCCGATAGCCGCGGCCGGGCCTCCGCCGGGGCCCGCGCCCAAGTTCGCCTGGAGCCGGAATTCGTCGCTCTATCACTTCGCGACGTGCAGCTTCGTGAATAACATCAGTCCCCAGAACCTTCAGAAAGGGGACACCCCACCGGAAGGCAAGACGTTGCATCAGCATTGCCCGCTGGGCGGCCATTAGCGCCGTGCGGTGAGCAACAACCATCAACAAGATCCTATACTGAAGTTATGAAGTTCCGCGTGATTCTCGAATTTGACTCGGTGGCAGGGAGCTACTCCGCCGTTTGCCCCGAACTTCCCGGGTGCGCTTCGGCCGGCGACACGGAGGAGGAAGCCAAACGAAATATCCAGGAAGCCATCCGCCTTTACCTTTCGCCGGGCGACATTGAGCTCCCCGAAGCGCCAAGCTGGTCGAGGTGACGGTTGGGTGAGCGTGGTACGCCGCGTCTCACCGCACAACAGGTTATCAGCATTCTTCGGCGCCACGGCTTTGTTCAAGTTGGCACTTCGGGCAGCCACCAGAAATGGCGTCATCCAGAAACTGGGAAGCGGGTGATTGTCGCCTACCACCGAGGCCATGTGCTACCGCTCGGCACGATGAGAGCCATTATCGCGGGCAGCGGGCTTTCCGCCGAAGAGTGGCAAGCCTGACTACTTCGACCCTTCAAAAATCTTCTCGAACATCTGCCGGGTGCGCTGGCGTGTTTCGATCACCAACGCCTCTAGCGGACGGCCGTGGAGCGAGGCCGGGGTCCAGCGCCGGACCAGCTCGGTGAGAATTTCAACTTGCGAAGGGGCGCGCGGGAGCGTGCCCTGCGAGTGGCCGGTCAAGACCCGCTGGGCGTGGTCGAGCGAGCGGTAGAAGACGGCGGCGGTGCGCAGGAAGTCGGCGTCCCCGCGGGCCAGCAGGCCCATGCGCTCGATCACCTCGATGCGCTCCGGAGTGTTCAGAGATTTGTAGAAGATGCCCGCGCCGCGCAGCCGCAGATACATCAGCATGAAATCGATGTCGAAGTAACCGCCGACACCGGCCTTGAGCGGCTGGGCGGCGCCCTGCTCTTTCTCAAGCTTGCGCCGCATCCCGAGCAGCAGCGCGCCCAGCTCGCCGCTCTGTCCGTACCGCCGCCAGTCGACGCTCTGTAGCTCGGTCAGGAAGGCCGTGCTGCCCTCGATGTCTCCGGCCACGCAGCGGCTCTTCATGTAAGTGATGGCCTCCCAGGCCTGGGCTTCCTCGGCGAGGTACTTCTTGTAGCGCCCCTCGGTCTGCACCAGCTCACCCTCGCGGCCCATCGGGCGGAGGCGCGTATCCACCGCGAAGAGCAGGCCCTCGCCGGTGTAGCTCGCCAGGATGTCGATGGCGCGCTCGGCCACGCCGGTCCAGAAAGTCGTTTCGGGCACGGCTGTGTCGGGGATTATGAATAGAAGGTCGGCGTCCGACCCCAAATCGAACTCCCGCATGCCGAGGCGCCCGAGCGCTACCACGTGCATGGGAGAACGCTCGACGCGCTCGCGGGACGTCTCGGGGTGGGCGCGCAGGGTCTCCTCGAGGGCGATGCGATAGGCGGCTGCCACCACCCAGTCGCCCAGCTCGGTGGTCTGCTCGAGCGTGGCGAAAATGGGATTGCGCCGGCAAACGCTCTCGGCCTGAATGCGCAGCATCTGGCGGCGATAGAAGCGCCGCAGCCAGGCCGCCTTGACGGCCGCCGGTTCCTCGGCCCGGAGGAGGCGCTCCAGCTCCGGGTGTTCGCGAGGACCGCCCGGCGCCTCGAGATCGAACAGCGCCGGCTGCTGATCGGGGCCCGGGAACGCCGCTACTTTCAGCAGCTCATGGACTTCCTCGGGGTTGCGGATCAGCCAGTCGGCAAAGTACGGGCTGTGCTCAAAGAGGTCGGCTGCCAATTCCGCCAGTTCCGGCTGGGCCTCGAGCTCGGCCAGCAGGTCGGGCATGAGGAGGACCTTGCCCCAGAAGTGCTCGAAGAGGCGCCGGCCCCGGTGGAGCGGAGCGGCCGCGATGTGGGCCGCGAGCTCCGGCGCCCGCATTTCGAGATAGCGGAGCTGCGCTTGCATGCTCAGCTCCGCGGCGGGTGCGGTGCTTTCCATCTCGAGCTGGAACAGCGGGGCCGCCTCGGTTCCCTGGGCCGCCGCCGGCCCGTGACCGTGAATGACCCGCTCGTAGATTTCGGTCACTTCCTGGAAGTGCCGCGCGGTGTGCTGCAGCAGCGCCTCGGAAGGCGCTTCGCCCCCGGACCCGGTACCAAAGCCCAGCTTGCGCGCCAGCGTCTCGAGAGCGTCCTCGTCCTGCGGCAGCGTATGGGTCTGGCGGTCGTTCTCGAGTTGCAGGCGGTGTTCCAGGGTGCGCAGGAACTGGTAGGCGCTGTGGAGCTGGGCGTAGTCGCGGGCGATGAGATAGCCCTTATCGCGCAGGCGGTGCAAAGCGAAGAGCGTGCCGCCGTGGCGCACCCAGGGGTCGCGGCCGCCGTAGAGCCGCTGCAGGCACTGCACCAGGAACTCGATGTCGCGAATCCCGCCGTGATGCAGCTTGACGTTGATACCGGCCGGGCCGCGCCGGCGCAGCTTTTCGTGAATCCGCTCGCGGGTCTCCGAAACGCTCTCGACGGCTGAGAAGTCGGTGGTGGTTTTGTAGATCAGGGGCTCGACGAAGTCCAGAAAGCCGGCCCCCAGGTCGCGGCTGCCGGCGGCGGCGCGCGCCTTGATCAGCATCTGCAGCTCCCAGTCGCGGGCGCGCCGCTGGTAGTAGTCCTGGGCGCCGGCGAGCGAAAGCGCCACCTCGCCGAGCGAGCCCTCCGGGCGCAGCCGCAGGTCCACGCGGTAACACGGGCCCGCGGTGGTGTTGGCCGAGAGCAGGTCGGTGAGCTGGTTGGCCACCTTGATGTAGAACTCCTTGTTGGTAAGCGGCTTGGCTCCGCTGGTCTCCCCGGCCCCGGTAAAGAGGTACAGCAAGTCGATATCGGAGGAATAGTTCAGCTCCTCGCCGCCGAGCTTGCCGAGCGCAATCACGGCGAACTCGCACTCCCGGCCGGACTCCGGCCCGCTGAGAACGGGCGGCCCGTGCCACGCCACTACCTCCTGGTAGACCCACTCGAGGGCGGCATCGAGGATGGCGTCGGCGAGATTCGAGAGTTCGAGCGCTACCTCCGCCAGGGTCGCCACGCCCAGCACGTCGCGCAGCATGATGCGCAGCAGGTGCTGCCGCCGGAAGCGCGCCAACTCGAGCGTCACCGCGTTGCGGTCGGTGCCGCCCGACGAGAAGGGCCCCAGGCCGGCGCGCATCTCATCGGTCGGTAGCACGCGGTAGAGGTCGGCCTCGCCGAGCACCCACTCGAGCAGGCCGGGACGGTGCAGCAGGGTGTCGGAGAGGAAATGGCTGTACGCAAAGACAGCCAGCAGGGCATGGAGGCGGGAGCCCCGCAGCAGCAGGCCGCTGCCGTCCTCGACCGCCGTCGTGCCGGCGACCGAGAGGTAGCGTTCCAGGTAGTGGAGGGCAGTATCAGGGTCCGGGGATTGCGCCAGCAGGGAGTTGAGGATCCCCCGCGTCTCCGGGTGCAGGCAGGCTTCGAGGCCCGCCAGGGTGCGGCGAGCCCGCTCGGTGTGACGGAACATGCCGTGGCGGGCGGCCCGTGACAAGCACCTGCCGCCCGCCACCTGTCACCAGCCGCTAGATGTCATAGTACAACGCGAACTCGTAAGGATGCGGGCGCAGGCGCATGGCATCCACCTCGTTCTTGCGCTTGTAATCGATCCAGGTCTCGATGACCTCTTCGGTGAACACGTCGCCCTTGGTGAGGAAGGCGTGATCGTTCTCGAGGGCCTTGAGGGCTTCGTCGAGCGACCCGGGAATCGAGGGCACGGCGCGCATCTCTTCCGGAGAGAGATCGTAGATGTCCTTGTCGAGCGGCTCGCCCGGATCGATCTTGTTCTGCACGCCATCCAGGCCGGCCATCAGCATGGCCGCGAACGCCAGGTACGGGTTGCAGGAAGGATCCGGCGGACGGTACTCCACGCGCTTGGCCTTGGGGCTGGCCGAATACATCGGGATGCGGCAGGCCGCCGAGCGGTTGCGGCGCGAGTAGGCCAGGTTCACCGGCGCCTCAAAGCCCGGCACTAGGCGCTTGAAGCTGTTGGTCGTCGGAGAAGCCAGCGCCGTAATGGCCGGAGCGTGCTTCAGCAGCCCGCCGATGTAATGCAGCGCCATCTCCGAGAGGCCCGCGTAGCGGTCGCCGGCAAAGAGCGGCTTGCCGTCTTTCCAGATCGACTGGTGGGTGTGCATGCCGCTGCCGTTATCCTGGAACAGCGGCTTCGGCATGAAGGTTACCGTCTTGCCGTGCTGGGCGGCCACGTTGCGGATGATGTACTTGTATAGCATCATGCCGTCGGCCGACTTTACCAGCGAGTTGAAGCGCTGATCGATCTCGCACTGCCCGCCGGTCGCGACCTCGTGGTGGTGGCACTCGATGTCGAGCCCGCTGTTCATCATGGTGCGGACCATCTCGGCGCGCAGATCCTGGTAGTGATCGGTCGGCGGCACCGGGAAGTATCCTTCTTTGTAACGCGGCCGGTAGCCGAGGTTGTTCTCGGCGCGGCCCGAGTTCCAGCGGCCTTCCTCGGCGTCGATGAAGTAGTACCCGCTGTTCTGGGTCTGGTCGAAGCGGATGTTGTCGAAGATGAAGAACTCGGCCTCGGCGCCGAAGAACGCCGTATCGCCCGCGCCGCTGTACTTCAGGTAATCCTCGGCCTTCTTGGCGATCCACCGCGGGTCCCGCTCGTAGCGCTGCTTCGTGATCGGATCTTTGACGTCGCCGATCATCACCAGCGTGGGGATCTGCATGAAGGGATCCATCATGGCGGTGGTCGGGTCGGGGATCAGCAGCATGTCGCTTTCGTGGATGGCGGCCCATCCGCGCAGGCTCGATCCGTCGATACCGAAGCCGTCCTCGAAGCTGCCCTCGCTGAGTTGGTTGATCGGGAACGAAACGTGGTGCCAGAGACCCGGCAGGTCGCTGAACCGCATATCGAGCATTTGGGCGCCGTTTGCCTTGGCGTACTCCAGAACTGCCTTGGGAGTCGTCGTGTTGTTCACTTACACCTCCAAAAAAATGTCTAGGGCAAGAAGAACGCGACGCCCGGCCCCACCACACCCGGGAAAACTGGCGGCGCCGGAGCGTCCGCAAAAAAGGACCCTCCGCCGTCGCGCCTTCCCCTGGTCAGGGAACTACACGACCGCGTCAAACTGCCATTTTCAGTGGGATACCGCCGCCACGAACCGATAATCGTAGCATACCCGATTTCGGAGACAAGAGCAAACTCACAAAAAGCTCCACGATGCCAGAACACCCCGGCCGGTGGTCTTTCCGCAGTTCGCCGATCGTGGCAGCCCACCGACGCCCGGCCGTACCAGAAGCGAGCGGGGGCGGCGGCTGCCCCCAACCTCGGCAGGCAGGCTAGGCGACCTAACCGGCGGTCCACACGCGAACCGCTGTGAACCTCCAGGCAAATTTGCCTGGAGGTCGGGAACGACCCGGGGGGGAGCCGACCCCGGCCCAGATTCCCGCAATTTGGCTGGGCTGTGGAAGGCAGAGGCGTAAGGCCCCTACCGCCCCCGGAGCCTGGGCCAAGTATCCAGGTCTGGCCCTTTAGTCATAAGCGTTTAGCCCAAGGTTTTTTTCTATAGGGCTTGACACGCCCTAGGTGGTACCCCATAATACTATGGAACTACGAAGTTCCCGGTCGAGGAGACTATCTAGATGGCGTTTACGAATTGCGCTATTCGTGCTCTTGCTGCATTTGTGGTTGCGCCGCTCCTTTTTGCAGCGGCCCCAATGCCGATTGGCATTGCCACCAGTGAGTCAGATTTCAGGACTGGCTCGGCGGTGGTAAAAGGCCAGGCCACCCTCTTTGAGGGAGACGGCGTCCAAAGCCTGGAGCTCGCTACCCGCCTCCGCCTCAAGGACGGTTCGCGTTACGTGCTGGGAGTAGGCTCCAACGGTACCGTGCATCGCGACCGTGTGGTGCTGCGTTCCGGCAGCGTAGAGCTGACCAACCTGGGACGGCCGGCGCGGGTCGTGGCGTCGAACCTCACGGTTCTCGCCGATAATCCGGGCACGGCGGCCTCGGTCTATGTCAGCGGCCGGGACCTGGTGACGGTCGTCACGCGCCGCGGCGAAGTCAAGGTGGTCCCCACCTCGGGTGGCCCCGCCAAGATCGTTCGCGCTGGGGAAACACTGGCGCTCAAGGCTGGCGCGCGGGGCCAAACGAAGGCTCTGGAGCCCGCCGATGCTCTGGCGGAATTGAACCGCGTCCAGGCCGACCAGTTGGAGCAGCTTACCGAGGTGGGTCAGGATTATACCTGCATGGAGCCGACGGTGAGCAAACTCTCCGTGGCTTTCGCGAGTCTGTCGACCCAGATTGTGGCAAACCAGGCGTCGCGTAGCGCTATCCAGATCAAGCTGGATCGCGGCGCGGCCACGCCGACCGATTTGCAGCAGTTGAGCCGTCTCAACGATGGTTTGCGCGGCCTCCAACAGGCCAGCGTCGGGATGTCGGCCGAGTTGGATGGAGCGGTATTCCAGTTCCATCACCCCGGGCCGACCGGGTTTAACGGCAGCGAGCATACGGTCCACGGGCATCTGGATGTGCCGCACCATGGCCTGCACGGTCATAGCGTCGGGCCGAGCGGTGGCGATCACCAGAATCCGCCGCACTGCTTTGGCGATCCCCTCAGCCCGCCTTGCATCGTTCCGTAGGGCTGCGCGAATCGGTTTCGGAAGGCCACGCTCCGGCGTGGCCTTTCGTGTTTTCAGCGGCTGTTTTCCTGGCAGACTAGAACGATGACCGCCGAAAGCACCGCGCCCCGGCGGAGGTGGCTGCTGGGCTTCTGCGCCGTCGGCCTCAGCCTGACGGTGGCCGGGCTGATCGCGGAAGGCCTGCTGCGCTGGGTCTTCCACGCGGCGCCCCTGCTCGACGTCGACATCTACCGGATCGACGGCCAGGGCAATCTCCGCCTGCAGCCGGGCGCGCGGCGGCGCCACGTCACGCGGCAATGGGACGTCGATATCGTCATCAATTCGGAGGGCTTCCGCGACCGCGAGCAGCCCATCGCCTCGACCGCACCGCCGGTGCTGGGCCTCGGCGACTCCTTCGCCTTCGGCTGGGGCGTGAACCTCGAGGATACCTACTACTACCGGCTCGAAGAGCGCCTGGACCAGCGCCGGCCGATCCGGGTAGTCAAGGCCGGCATACCGAGCCTGGGCACCGGCGATGAACTCCGGCTGCTCGAAACCATAGGCAGCCAATACCACCCGCAACTGGTGATTCTCAGCCTGTTCGTCGGCAACGATTTTACAGACGTGCAGATGGGGGGGCTGGCGCAGTTCACGGTCGAGGACGGTCTGCTCGTGCGCCGCGAGCTCACGCCACGATCCTGGGGCAGCCGCTGGCGGCCGTGGCTGGCGCGCTCGTCGCACCTGCTGCAGTTCCTGCGCGCCGTCCAGCTTTCCTACGCGCAGCGCCGCGCGGCGGCGGAGCCCCAGACTCCCGGCGGACTCGCCGCCCGCGACCCCTGGCTGTGGGAGTTCGCCAAGATCCACCTGCGGCAATGGCCGCCGGAGACCGCGCGCGGGGTGCGCGAGACGCTGGACTACCTCGACCGGTTCCTCGATTACTGCCGCCGGCACGACGCCGATTTTGTGCTGCTGGTGCTGCCGCGGAGCTACCAGATCTACCCGGCAGAGCAGCGCGAGATGCAGCAGGCCTTCGGATGGAAAGACGCCGACCTCGACATGGACCATCCGCAGCGCGCCCTGGCCGAGTGGGCCGCCAGCCGTCCGGTGCGCGTGCTCGACCTGCTGCCGGAGTTCCGCCGCCACGCCGCCGCCCATCCGGACGCGAAGCTCTACCATTACCCGGACGCGCACTTCAACGCCGCCGGGCACCGGCTCACGGCCGAACTTCTGGCGGCTTACCTCGAGAAGGAGGGGCTGCCCCGGCGTCCTTGACGCTCCAGCGGGCGGACGCTAACCTGAGGGATGATTCTCGTCACCGGCGGAGCCGGCTACATCGGAAGCGTAACCGCAGAGCGGCTGCTCGAGCGCGGCTACCAGGTTCTGATCCTCGATAACCTCTCCCGGGGCCATGCTGACGCGATACCTTCCCAAGCCAAACTGATTCGCGGGGATACCTCCGACGTAACGCTGCTGGCGTCTCTATTCCGCGAGCACCAGGTCCGGGCCGTGATGCATTTCGCGGCGTTCGCGCTGGTGGGAGAGTCGGTCGAGAAGCCGGAGCTATACTACCGCAACAACGTGATCGGCAGCCTGACCCTGATCGAAGCCGCGCTCGCGGCCGGGGTGAAGCGGTTCATCTTCTCTTCGACGTGCGCCGTCTACGGCGAGCGCAATCCAGTGCCGCTGGTGGAAACCTCCGAGCGGCGGCCCATCAATCCGTACGGGGAAACCAAGCTGGCGGTGGAACACGCCCTCGAGTGGCTGCATCGCGCGCACGGCTGGCCCTATTTCGCGCTGCGATACTTCAATGCCTGCGGGGCGAGCGCCGAGCGCGGCGAGCGGCACGACCCCGAGACGCACCTGATCCCGCGGGTCCTGATGGCGGCGGCCGGAGAGACGGAGGGTGTCCAGGTGCTGGGCCACGACTACCCGACCCCCGACGGCACCTGCGTTCGCGACTACATCCATGTCGAGGATCTGGCCGACGCGCACATCCGGGCGCTCGAGGCGCCCGCGGCCGCCGCCGGCGCGTACAACGTTGCCACGGGGCAGGGGCACTCGGTGCGCGAGGTGATCGAGACCGTGCGCCGCATCACGGGACGGCCGGTTCGCGAGATTCCGGCGCCGCGACGTCCCGGCGATCCGCCGGAGTTGGTGGCGGACCCCGCCCGCATCCGCCAGGCCCTGGGCTGGCATCACCGGCACGACCTCGACTCCGTGATCCGCAGCGCCTGGGCTTTCAAGCAGCGCCGCAGCCTGGCGTCCCAACCGGCATGAACGCAACATGAACCCAACGCTCGAAGGTCTGCCGTTCCAGTTTCTTTGCCCGGCCTGCCGGAAGCCGCTGGTCTGGGACACGGTGGCGCTGCGCTGCCGCACTTGTGGCCGGGAAATCGCCGTGCGCGAGGGCGTGCCGAGCTTCTGTGAGTCCGACGCTTTCTATGAGGACTACATCAGCCACCACGTCCCTTACCACCGCAACCCCACGGGACTCAAGGGCGCGCTGCTCGGCTGGCTGCCCTACTGGTCGTGGCGCGAGTGGCGCTTCTGGCGGCGTTACGTGCCGCGCGGCGGCTGGCTGCTCGACCTGGGCTGCGCCCGCGGACGTGAGATTTTCGCCGCGCGGGCCGGCGCCTGCGTGGGTATCGATACGGCTCGTACGGCGCTTCTCGAGTGCGCGGGCTACTACCGGCTGGCCGTGCAGTCCGGCCTGACGCCGATCCCCTTCGAGAGCAACTCCTTCGATTGCGTCGTCACCTCCCACGTCATCGGACACATCCCCATCGCCGACAAGGACACCGTCTTCAGTGAAATCGCGCGGGTGCTCAAGCCCGGCGGCCGCTCGGTGAACGTCATCGAGACCGACAGCCTGCACCCCCTGCTGCGCTTTGCCAAACAGTGGCCCCACCTTTACCAGCGCCACTTCATCGACCCCGACGGCCACGTCGGACTCGAGCTCCCGTCGGCGGTGATCGAGCGTTTCCGGCGTCACGGCCTCCGACTGAAGGCCTGCTGGAAAATGGAGGCCGGCCCCTTCCACCCCCGCCAGTGGCTGAAGCACTTCGACAACGAATATCGCGAGCACTCGAGGTCGGTAGCGGCGGCGGTGGAGCGCAGCCGGCGCATTCTCGCGAACCCGGCGCTGCTGGCGGCCACCGAGGTCGCGCTCGGGACCTTCCACTACACGCTGGGCCAATGGGCGTGCCCACTCGATCACGCCCAGTTCATCGCCGCCGTGTTCGAGAAGGGCTGAACGGATGCGGCTGGCGGTCATTGCCCGGCGGCTGTGCGGCCCCCTCACCGGCGTCGGACGGTACCTCGAATATCTTCTCTATTACTGGAGCCGTACGGAGTCCCCCTTTCGCGAGATCGTCGTCTACGCGCCGTCGGCGCCCTCGCTCGAACCCGGGACGCTGGCCGGTCCGGTCCGGCTGGAGGTGCTGCCGAGCTCGCTGCCGCCTCTGCTGTGGGAGAACCTCGTGCTGCCGGCGCGGATGGGCCCGGCCGACGTGCTGTTCGGCCCCTATACTTTGCCCTGGTCCACGAGGCCCTGGCGCGCGAGCGGTGTGAGCGTGGTGTCGAACCTCGGCATTTACGAGTCTCGCCCAGAGGATTTCTCCTGGTGGCAGCGAGCCCGCACCACGCCTTTCTTCCGGCACAGCGTGCAGCAGGCGCGCCTTGTGATCGCCAACTCCGATTCCACCCGCCGCGACATCGTGCAGTTCTACAACGCGGACGACTCGAAAATCCGCGTGATCCGCCCCGGCGTGGACGAGGCGTTCAAGCCCCTGGGCGGCGACCGCGTCCCGGCGCGCCTGGCCCGCGCCTGGGGCGTGCCCGAGGGACCGTTCTTCCTCTTCGTGGGCAAGCTCTCCAAGCGGCGCAACATTCCCATGCTGCTGGAGGCGTTCGCGAACCTGCGGCGCGCCCGCCAGGCGCCCCACTCTCTGCTCATCATTGGCCCGGACTACCTGGGCGTCGATGCGCCCGGCCAGATCGTCCGGCAGGGACTCGAAGGCGCGGCCTTCTACATTCCCTTTGCGCCACGGGAAGACCTGGTCGAGCTTTACAGTGCCGCCACCGCGTTCGTGCTGCCCACGCTTCACGAAGGATTCTCGTTCACGATCCTGGAGGCGATGGCGTGTGGCGCGCCCGTGATCACCTTCGACCATCCGCCGCTGAACGAAGCCGGGGTCCGGGAAGCCAGCCTGGCCCTGGTTGAAGTGTCCGCCGCCGCCCTCGCCGGAGCCATGCAGGAAATGCTCGACCACCCCGCCCGCCGCGAGCAACTCCGGCAGGCCGGTCTCGCCTGCGCCGCCCACTTCAGTTGGAAGCAGGTCGCAGCGGATACAATGGCCGTGCTGTGCGAAGCTGCCGGCGTGCCAGGGAGGGCGCCGGCGGAATGAACCAGGTTGGTCCAGTTTTGCGAGCTAACCCCTTTGTTTTTGGTCGGGAATGAACCAACTTGGTCCATTCCAATCCGAGACTGCACACTTTGAGAAGGAGGGTCTCAATGGCAAGCCCCAAGTTTGCCCGCCGCGAGTTTCTGGAAAAATCGCTGGCGCTCACCGCCGCCGCTGCTGGCGCTCAACTTCAAGCACAACCGCAGGCGGCAGGCGCCGGGGCACTGTTCGAGGGCTTCCGGAGCTCTAAGATCCAGACCTCCGGGGCCACGATAAATGTCGTCTCCGGCGGCCAGGGACCACCGTTACTCCTGCTACACGGCGCTCCCGAGAGCCACGTCATGTGGCACAAGTTGGCTCCCCGGTTCGCCCGCGAGTTCACCGTCGTCGCCGCCGACCTGCGCGGTTATGGCGACAGCAGCAAACCGGCCGACGCCGAGAATCACGCCAGCCGCTCGAAGCGCGCCATGGCGCAGGACCAGGTTGAAGTCATGTCCCGCCTGGGCTTCGAGAAGTTTGCCGTGGTGGGGCACGACCGGGGCGGACGCGTGGCCCACCGCCTGGCGCTCGACCACCCGGACCGCGTGACTAGGCTCGCCGTCCTCGACATTGTCCCGACGCACAAGCTCTATCACAACGTGACCCGCGAGTTCGCCACGGCTTACTATCACTGGTTTTTCCTGCTCCAGCCGGCTCCCTTCCCGGAAACCCTGATCGGCAACAGCGTGGAATTCTACATGCGGAACGGGCTCGGCCGGCTCCAGCCGCGCGCGGTCACCCCCGCTGCTTTCGCTGAGTACCTGCGCTGCTTCCGCGATCCCGCCACCGTGCACGCCATGTGCGAGGATTACCGCGCCGGGGCGTCCATCGACCTGGCGCACGACGATGCCGATCTCAGCCGCAAGATCGCCTGCCCGCTGCTGGTCCTGTGGGCCGAGCGGAGACCCATGCACCGGCTGTTCGACGTGCTGGCCACCTGGCGTGAGCGGGCCTCCCAGGTCAGCGGCAAGCCTCTGCCGGGAGGCCATTTCCTGCCGGAAGAAGCGCCGGAGGAAACCTTCGCCGAGCTACGGCCGTTCCTGCGCGCGTAGCTCGGTTACGGGGCCGAGGGTGGCGGGACGCGGCGCTTGGTGGCCTGCTCGAAGGCGTACGCGAGCCCCAGCAGCTTCGGCTCGCTGCATGCCGTGCCCGTGAAGCCCATGCCGAAGGGCGCGGGCTTCGCATGGAACGCTTCCGGGAACGGTGGCGTCGGGGCGTTGGGAATCATGCCGAACGGCACGATCACCGTCGGATAGCCAGGCTTCGCGGCGATGGCAGCGCTGCCCGCGCCGGGGAAGAGCAGCGCGTCGAGGCGATGCTCCTTCAACGCGGCGTCAATACCGCGCTCGCCCCCGAGCGTAACATCCTTCGCGCGGTCGGCCTCATAGCGGGCGCGATCCGCCTCGAGGTCCATCTCGTCGGAAATGTCGAGATTGGACTGCCCGTACTTGATGGCCCCGGCCGCCCCGTGGGTGAGGTTGAACTGCCGTAACTCCGTCAGCGACTTCACCGGCGCCCCGGGTCCCAGGGTTGCGAGCCACTGGTTGAAGTCGCGCTTCATCCCGTACTTGAAAACGATCGAGCAATCCTGGTCTTTCCCCTTGGCATTGTCCGCCCCCGAGCAGGTATTCCACCGGAGCAGGTTGTTGGGCAGGTCCGCCGTGACCACGCTCGGGATGTCGGCGGGATCGACAATGACCGCCCCCTGCTGCCGCAGGATCTCGATCGCCTCGGCCATCACTTTCTTTTGGTCGGCGTTGAGGCCGCCGCGCGGCTGTGTCTCCCCCGGCAAGGTCACGGCGTCGAAATAGAACGCGCGTGGGACGCCGATGCGCGCGCCCTTCAAGCTGGCGGGCAGCAGGAAGCGGGTGTAGTCGCGGCCCGGCGGGGGCGTGCACCGCGTGGTCGCCGGGTCGCGCGGATCGGCCGCCGCGCCTTCGAGCGCGCCCAGCAGGATCGCCGCGTCCGTCACGGTCCTGGCCATCGGCCCGGGCGTATCCTGGTCGCCCGTGATCGGGATGACGCCGTAGCGGCTGACGCGGCCCACGGTCGGCTTGATTCCCGCCAGCATGTTCTGATTGGAGGGCGAGAGAATGGAGCCCGAAGTCTCGGTGCCCACGTTCGCGGCCCAGAAGCTCGCCGCCGTGCCGATGCCCGAGCTCGACCCGCTGGTCGCGAGCGCCGGCCGGCCGTCGAAATTTCCCTCGCGCGGATCGCGCCGGGGATCGTAGGGATTGAAGCCGTATCCGGCGAGGCCGTTGTAATTGCCCGGCATCGGCGTGGGCGAGCCCGCCACCCAGTTGGCGAGCTCCGTCATGCCGGTCTTGGCGATGATGACCGCGCCCGCCTCGCGCAGGTTGCGCGTGAGCGTGGCCTCGTAAGGCGGCACAAAGCCGTCAAAGGCGAGCGCTCCGCCCGTGGTCGGCAGGTTCGTGGTGTGGATGTTGTCCTTGAGCGCGATGGGGATGCCGTGCAGCGGGCCCCGCACCTTCCGCTGGGCGCGCTCGCGATCGAGCGCCTCGGCCTCGGCCAGCGCCTGGGGGTTCACGGTGATGGCGGCATGCAGCCTGTCCTCGTAAAGCGCGAGGCGGACGAGATACTGCGCCACCAGCTCGCGCGACGTGATACGGCGCTGTTCCATGGCCCGGCGCATCTCGGGGATGGTGGCTTCGACCACGGTAAAGGGCTGCGGCGGCGTCCGGCGGCCTTGCCCCTGCAGACTTCCGGCAGCGAGAGATACCACCAGCAGCGCAAGCGCTCGTCTCATAGCACTTGAATTCTATCCCACTCCGGCGGACCTCTACTGTAAACTGAGAGTCCATGCGACTGTTCCTGGCCGCGCTTCTGGCGTGCACCGCCGCCGCGCTCGCCCAGCGCATCAGCGGCGAATTGCGGCTCCAGGTGACGGACGCTTCCGGGGCGGTCGTACATGCCTCCGGCCGCCTCGTCGGGCAGGCCACGGGCGTTGACCGCAGGTTCGAAGCCGACCCGGCGGGACGCTATATCGCCCGAGGACTTCCCTTCGGCCACTACCGTCTCACCGTCGAGCACCCCAATTTTGTGACGCAGACGGTACTGCTCGATATTCAATCGGCCAGCGCCCTGGACTATCGGGTGACGCTCGGCGTGGCTCCCGTCGTGGAAGCGGTCGTCGTGCGGGATGTCGAAACGCTGCTCGATCCCGGGCGCACCTCCTCGACCCAGTACCTGACGCCCGCGGAGCTGCGTGACCGGCCGAGCTCCGGCCCGGGCCGCTCCGTGCTCGATCTGGTCAACTCGCAGCCCGGCTGGCTGCTCGAAGCTAACGGCGTGCTGCACCCGCGCGGCTCCGAGTACGCCGTGCAGTACGTCATCGACGGCATCCCGCTCTACGACAACCGCTCGCCGGCCTTCGCGCAGTCGCTGGGCGTCGAGGAGTTCGAGTCGATGAACGTGCGCACGGCCGGCTATCCGGCCGAGTTTGGACGCAAGCTGGGCGGCGTGATCGAGGTAGCCACCGAGCGCGACACGCGTCAGGGACTGCACGGCAAGGTCATCCTGCAGGGCGGCAGCTTCGACCAGCGGTCCGGATTCGCTTCGCTGCGCTACACGCGCGGGCGCACCACCATCGGCGCCAGCGGCGAAGGCCAGATGACCGACCGCTACCTCGATTCGCCCGTCGAGCAGAACTACACCAATCACGCTTCGGGCGGCGGCGCCTCGGCATCCTTCGAGCGCGACTGGTCGGCCTCCGACCGGAGCCGGATTTACCTCGACACCCGCCATACCGGCTTCCTGGTGCCGAACGAGCTGCTCCAGCAAGCCGCCGGCCAGCGCCAGGACCGCGCCTCCGACGAGACGCTGGGACAGGTCTCCCACACGCACATTTTTTCGCCGCAGGTGCTGGCGCAGTTCCGAGCCATGATCCGGGACACCAGCGCCAACCTGTGGGCGAACTCGCTCTCGACGCCCATTCTCCCCTTCCAGGATCGCGGCTTCCGCGAGGGATATGTGGGCGGCAGCGTCTCGGTCCACTACGGGCATCATGAAATCAAGGCGGGTGGGGAGGGCCTTTTCTCGTCGGTCCACGAGAATTTCTCCTACCATATCGTCACGCGCCGCATTGCCGGAGTGCGTATTTTCGACAGCGATCTCCCCGCCGACTTTTCGTTCTTCCAGCGGCGGAACGGCCGCGACCAATCCGCCTTCGTGCAGGACCAGTGGCGCTGGGGCGACCTGACGCTGAGCGCCGGGCTGCGCTTCGATCACTACCGCCTGGTGCAGGACGAAACGGCCTGGAGCCCGCGTCTCGGCGCCGCCTACCACGTGCCCCGGGCGGGCTTGATCCTGCGCGCCGCCTACGACCGCATCTTCCAGGTTCCCGCGACCGAAAACATCCTGCTCGCCAGCTCCGACCTGGCCGAGAGCCTGGGTGGGGGCGTCTTTCTGCCGCTGCGCCCCTCGCGCGGCAATTTCTTCGAGGCGGGCTTCTCGAAGAGCGTGCTGGGACGGTTCCGGGTGGATGGCACGTGGTTCCGCCGCCGCGTCAACAATTTCGCCGACGACAGCCTGCTGCTGAACACCGGGGTCAGCTTCCCGACGGCCTTCAGCGAAGCCGAGGTGCACGGCTACGAAGCCAAGATCGCCCTGACCGGCTGGGGACCGTTTTCCGGCTTCCTGGGTTATACGAACATGACCGGCTTCGGCCATCTGCCGGTGGCGGGGGGCCTGTTCCTGGGCGATGAAGCGCAGAGCCTGGTCTCGGGCCAGGGATCTTTTCCCATCACGCAGGACCAGCGGAACACCCTCCGCTTCCGCCTTCGCGTGCAGCCCCACGAGCGCTTTTGGTTCGCCCTCGGAGGCTCTTACAACAGCGGCCTGCCCTTCGAGATCGACGGTCCCGCGAACCTCGACTTCATCACCCAGCAGTATGGCTCGCGGATTCTGAGCCAGGTGAACTTCGACCGCGGCCGGGTGCGGCCTTCGGGCTCGCTCGATCTCTCGATCGGCGTGGAGGCCCTGCGCTCCGAGCGCGCCAAGGTCCGCGTGCAGGCGGATGTCTTCAACCTGACGGACCGTCTCAACGTCATCGACTTCTCGGGGGTTTTCTCGGGCACGGCCCTGGATGCCCCGCGCAGCTTTGCGATCCGGCTGCAGACCGAATTCTGAGCTTCCCCAATGACCTTATGAAACCTTCCATCTCTGCAGCGGACCTCGACCTGTTGCGCCGCTACGACACGCCGACGATCTGCAATGTAATCGAAGTGTTCGAGGTACGGCCGCGCCACACCGGCTACCTCGACAGCCGCATCCGGGCCTGCTTCCCCGAGATGCCTCCTATGGTTGGGTTCGCCTGCACGGCGACCTTTCGCTCCGGGGCGCCCCCGGCGAAGGGCAACGTCTACGCCTCGCTCGACCGCCACGTGGCGGCGTTCGCCGACGTGGGCCCGCCGCCCATCCCGGTCTTTCAGGACCTGGACGATCCGGCGGCCTCGGCCACCTTCGGCGAGGTGATGTGCACCACTTACAAGCGCTTCGGCGCTGCCGGCCTTATCACGAGCGGAGCGGCGCGCGACCTCGATCAGGTCCGCCGCCTGGGGTTTCCCAGCTTCTCGAACGGCGTGATCTGCTCCCATGGCTGGGCGCACTTCGTGGACGTCAACGTCCCGGTGCGGGTCGGCGGGGTGACCATCGCGCCCGGCGACCTGCTCCACGGCGATGCCAACGGCGTGACCACGATTCCGATCGAGATCGCCTCGGCCGTCGCGCACGCCTGCGAGGAATACATGGCGGCAGAGCAGGTGGTGATGGATTACTGCCAGTCGGCCGAAGTCGGGGTGGCAGGGTTCGCGGAAGCCCGCGCCGAGTGCGGCCGCCGCATCGCGGCACTAGGCGAGCGCGTGCGGAAACGCTGAACCCGTCCTGGCAGGCCCCTGGAGGTCTTTACTTCTGTAAGAACTCCCCTGCCATAACACCTGCACGCACGGACTGGTGTATACTTCTTTCATACTGGGTACTTAATTTGACAGGGGGTTCTATGCCGAGATTTATATCTCTGCTTTCAACGGTCGTGCTGTTCGGCGCCGCGGCGTTCGCACAGACCACTTCAACGTCTATTCTCGGCACCGTAACTGACCCAACGGGTGCCTCGGTGGCCAACGCCAAAGTCACGGCGAAGAATGTCGCCACGGGCGTTTCCAGCGTGACGCAAACCACCGGTACCGGCGACTACACGCTGCCGCTGCTCAATGTGGGTGAGTACGAGGTCACGGTGGAATCCCCGGGCTTCAAGGTGGAGACCAAGGGCGGCATCCGCCTGCAGGTCAATGAAAAGGTCCGCGCCGATTTCCAATTGCAGATCGGCTCGCAGACCGAAACGGTCACGGTCAAGGCCGAAGCCACGAACCTCCGCACGGACGAGGCCTCTATTGGCGGTACGGTGGAACAGCGGCGGCTGGTGGAGTTGCCGATCAACGGCCGGAACGTCGGCAACTTCGCCGTCTTGAATCCGGGCGTAGGCTTCGGCTTTCGCGGCGGCTATGATGGCCAGACCGGCAGCGGCGGGGGCGTCCCGATTCCCGGCATGGCCATCGCCATTGTGGCCAACGGCCAGCGGGAGACGAACATGCACGCCACGCTCGATGGCGTGGTGGCAACCGAAGCGCGCGTGAACACGGTTCCTTTCTCTCCCTCTCCGGAAGCGATCGAAGAAGTGAAGGTGCTCACCGGCAGCTACTCGGCGGAGTACGGCACCAATTCGGGCGCGCAGCTCATCATGATCATGCGCGCTGGCACGAACGACTATCATGGCGCGGCCTACGAGTTTCTGCGCAACAACAAGTTTGACGCCGAGGACTATTTCCAGAACTACTTCCTGGCGCCGGGAGCGGCGCGGTCGCCCAAGCCCGACCTCCGCCAGAATCAGTTCGGCTTCGTGCTGGGTGGACCGGTCTGGATCCCGAAGCTCTACAAAGGCACCAATCGCACTTTTTTCATGTTCAACTTTGAAGGCCGGCGGCGGCGGCTGCCGGGCGCCATCAGCTCGAGCCTGGTGCCTAGCGACGCCATGCGGGGCGGCGATTTCGGCCAGTTGCTCAACCGGCGCAGCGCGTCGGGGGCCGCCCTGCCGGCGGTTACGATTGTCGATCCGACTTCCGACCCCAACGCCCCCACGGCTTTCACCAACAATCTGATTCCGACCGCGCGCATCGCGGCGGGCGCCACCGCGTTACTGAACTTCATCCCCAAGGCCCAGAACAGTCTGCCCGATCCGCTGACGGGCGTGAATCTCCGCAATCCCGGCACGAACTCCATCGATGACAACCAGTATTTTGTACGGGTGGACCATGTCTTCTCGGCGAGCGACCGGGTCTTTTACCGGTACGCCACCAACATCCCGTCGTGGTTCAGCATCACGACCAACCCGAATTTCAGCTACCTCGTGGACGCCAGAAACCAGAACCATGCCGGGCAGTGGCTGCACATCTTTGGTCCGACGGTCGTAAATGAGGCTCGGCTCGGCTACACCACCTCGCGCGATGACAGTTTCAATCCCCGGGCGAATACCACTTTCAACCTGGATACCATTGGCATCCATGGCTTCAACGTCATCAATGACGGCAACCGGGCGTTATCGCCGCGCGAGGCGGGGGTGCCGGCCATGAACATCGCACCCTTCCTGAGCCTGGCCGAGCGCGATGGCGGCAACGGTTTCGACCAGAATCAAACGATCCAGTTCGGCGACAACGTTTCGATCAGCACGGGGGCGCATAGTTTCAAGGCCGGTTTCGACTTCCGCCGCGTGATCCTGTTCCGCGGCGCGGCCAACGTGCCGCGCGGCGACTTCAACTTCAACGGCGACGTGACCGGCAACTCTTTCGCGGCGTTTCTGCTGGGGGCTCCTACCTCCAGCGACTCCCCGGAAGGGCTGCCCCTCACGGATGTGCGCCAGAACCTGATCGGCATCTACTTTCAGGACGACTGGAAGGCCACCCGTAAGCTCACGCTCAACCTGGGGCTGCGCTGGGAGTACAACACGGCGGCGACCGACATCACCGGGCTGTGGCGCAGCGGCGTGTGGAAAAACGGACTGAGCCAGCCAATTCAGTTCGTGCCCGACCAGATCCGCACGGTCTTCCAGTTCTACGATCCTTCCAAGAAGCAGTTCCAGCCGCGCGTGGGCCTGGCTTACCGCGTGACCGACAACTGGGTGGTGCGATCGGGGTTCGGAATTTACTACAACGTTCACCAGTTGAACAACTACACGATTTTGAATCTGAATCCTCCGCTCTCGGGCTCATCGGCCTTCGCTAACACGATCCGCAGCGGCGTTTATGTGCCCGGCGCGCCGCTCTACAACTTCAACAATCCCTTCGGCGCCGCCAATCCGGCTTCCGCGGTAAGCGCCAACGTGCTGAACACCGACAATTTCCAGCCTTACGTGACGCAGTGGACCTTCGACGTTCAGCGCCGGCTGCCTTGGCAAACGACGCTCACGGTGGGCTACGTAGGGAACAAGTCCACGCACGTGGATAGCACTCAAGAGAAGGACAACCCGCTGCCGTTTACCCCTACGAGTTCGACGGATACGATTCAGTCGCGGCGTCCTTACCCGTTCATCCTCGATAACGGCGTCCTCCGCCCGCTCACGCGCATGCGTTTTCTCGACACCGGCGCCAACGCCTGGTACCAGGGCCTGCAGGTGAGCTTGAAGAAGGAGCTTTCGCGGGGCTTCCTGTTCACCCTAGCGTACACCTACTCGAAAGCGGAGATGGAAGGTTACGGCCGCAACGAAGGCGACGGTATCAACAACCAGAACTATCAGGATCCTCGCAACCGCGCGGCAGAGAAGGGCCGCATCGGCTTCGACTCCCGGCACGTCGCGGTGATGAGCTTCCTCTACAACGTGCCCATGTTCACGTCATGGTCGAAAGGCATTGCCGGCGCGGCGCTTTCCGGGTGGCAGACCAACGGCATCGTCACCTTGCGCAGCGGCTTCCCGTTCACGATCTACCAGGGCAACATCATCAACAGCGGCAACACCCCGGTTCGTCCGGACCGCATCGATACCGGCGCCTCCAGCAACCCCACCGTGAACCAGTGGTTCAATCCGGATGCCTTCCACATCGTGAGCTGTGCCAGCGCCGCGATCCCGCAGACCTGTCACTACGGCAGCGCTGGAAACGCGATTCTGGACGGCCCCGGGTTCAAGAATGTGGATTTCTCCATGTTCAAGAACTTCCGGCTCGGTGAGCGCTTCAAGCTGCAGTTCCGCGGAGAGTTCTTCAATCTGTTCAACACTCCGCAGTTCTTCGTGCCGAACCGTACGATGAACACGAGTGGAGGCTTCCAGCCCGTGAGCGCTTCGGGCAATGTCACGTGGCCGTCGCAAGCCAACATCGTCAACGGCCCGGGTGCCATCAGCTCACTCATCTCTCCGATGCGGAACATCCAATTCGGTTTGAAGCTGATCTGGTAGCGGCCGGAGCGGAAGAAAGAAGCGAGTTTACTTGGTCCAGAGTGCCGGGGGCACCGGGGCCAGGTTTTGCGCCACGGGTGACTGGAAGACGGCACCGCCTGCCAGCGACGAGACCGCAAACAGCGTTGCAATCGCGACCACTCGAATTAGCTCCCACATGCAAATAATGTAGCCGAATATTGCGATTTCGTTCTCTGGTTTTCAAACAAAAAAAGTAAAAATGTACTGAAGTACTGGTACTACCCAGAACTAACTTTACCTGCGCAGCCGGCGGAATTAGGCGGCCCGGCGATGTTCTTCAGTATTCCACCCGCACCAGGAACAGCCCGCGCGCCGCGGCGGTGGGTCCCGCTTGCCGGCGGTCGGCCGAGTCGAGGATCCGGGCGATGTCCTGCGGCGTGAGATTTCCCTTCCCCACTTCGAGCAGCGTGCCCACGATGTTGCGCACCATGTGCCGCAGGAAGCCCGAGCCGCGCACGCGGTAAATCAGTAGGTCGCCCGTGGTTTCGAGGAGCGACGAGAAAACCGTGCGGGGCTGCGCCGGGTCGGACTCGCCTTCCCCATCGGCTCCGGCGAGCGCCCGGAAATCGCGCGTGCCCTCGAAGTGCGGCGCCGCTTCGCACATCGCCGCGATATCGAGCGGATAGGGGTGGTGACAGACGTAGCGATAGAGCATAGGCGGACAAATTTCCGCGCGCCACAGCCGATATTCGTAGAATTTCGAGCGCGCCGAGAAACGGGCGTGAAAATCAGCCGCCGTTTCCTCCGCCCGCAGCACCCGAATGGCCGGCGGCAACAGCCGGTTCATCGCCCGCCGCAGGTTCAGCGGGGGGAGGGGATTTTCCAGATCGAGACTCGCCACCTGCTCGAGCGCATGGACGCCGGCGTCGGTGCGTCCCGAGCCATCGACGCGGACCGGGCGGCCCTCGATCTCGCCCAGCACGCGTTCGATCTCGCCCTGGATGGTTTTCAAACCCGGCTGGACCTGCCATCCATGGAAATCCGTCCCGTCGTAGGTCAGGTAAAGGCGCAGTCGGCGGGACACTTATTTCCGGCTGCCGGGCTTGACCACGGGCGTCCCGGCCGCGCAGAGCGGGCAGGTCTCGGGCGGGTAGTTCACAACGTTCACAGTGGCGAGCGCCGCGCGCGGCACCCCGAGATCCACCGTTCCGCCGCTGCGGTCGATGATGGAACCCGCGCCGACGATGACCCCTCCGGCGGACTGGATGGCATCGCGGGACTCGCGGGTGCTCTTGCCCGTGGTCAGCACGTCCTCAATGACGACACCGCGCTGGCCGGGCTGCAACGTGAACCCCCGGCGCAAGGTCATCTGCCCGGCGCCGTCCCGCTCGGTGAAAAGAAACGGCCGCTCCAGCGCGCGCGCGACCTCGTGTCCGATAATCAGTCCCCCTAGCGCCGGCGCGGTGACAAAATCCACCGGCAGCCCCGGCAGGATGGCGGCCAACGCCCGGCCGATGCGCTCGGCCACCGCCGGGTCGGCCAGCAGCAGGGCGCACTGCATGTATTCCGTACTGTGCAAACCGCTCGAAAGGCGGAAGTGTCCCTTTAGATACGCCCCCCGCTCGCTGGCCAGCGCCAGAACTTCCTCTGGAGTCATCGCCAAGACCTCATCGCCAATGTTAGGATAACAAATGAGTTTTCTCGCCAGTGGAGGCCCGGAACCGAATCCCACAGTGCCTCGTAAGTAACACTGAGGCGGGGAGAAACGCCTATTCTGGTTTGCATCCCAAAGCCCGGGCTTAAACCCTGACCTGAGAACCTCTCGGAGCGTCGAATTTCTATGTGCAGGAAAAGCGTTGTCGTCCTTCTTTTAAGTGTTGCCCTGGCGGGTCTCCCGTTGGGGGCGCAATCGAGCGACTCGATCGCCACGGCTGGCAATGGCCGCCCGGATTACACCAAGGGCGCGGTCTGGTGGCCCCACTTCACCAACTCCTACCGGCAGGTGTATGTCGCCGAAATCGACATGGCCAATACCGACCGGCTGCTGCGCCTGGTGCGCGACGGCAACCTCTACCTGTCGCTGGAGGACGCCATTTCGCTGGCCCTCGAGAACAACCTCGACATCTACGTGTCGCGCTACCAGCCCCTGCTGGCGGACGCCGACATCCTGCGGGCCCGTGCGGGCGGCACGCTGCGCGCCTCCGGCGGCGACCCGACCGCGGGATTCGCGCAGATCCGCCTCAGCGCCTCTTCCGGTCCGCCCATCCCCCAGCTCGAGCCAGTTCTGGTGGGAACGGTCGGCTGGGCGCACCGCAGCACCCCGCTCTCGAACACCGTCGTCACCGGCACCAATACCCAGATCCTGGAGTCGGCCACCAACTCCTTCGTCTACTCGCAGGCCTTTCTGACCGGCTCGGCCTTTACACTCTCCTATAACAACGCCACCGCCAACTCCAACTCCATCCGCAACTCTTTCAATCCGTCGTTGACCAGCAGCGTGGCGTTAACCTTCCGGCAGAGCCTCACGCAGGGCTGGGGACGCTCCATCAACTCCCGGCAGCTCCGCATCGCCCGCAACAACCGCGAGGTCTCGGATCTCGTCTTCAAGCAGCAGGTGATGGACACCGTCACCTCGGTGGCGAACCTCTACTGGGACCTGGTCAGCTTCACCGCGGACGTGCGGGTGAAGCAGCAGTCCCTGGCGCTCAGCCAGAAGCTCTACGAGGACAACAAGCGGCAAGTCGAGATCGGGACCCTGGCCCCCATCGAGATTGTCCGGGCCGAAGCGGAAGTCGCCGCACGCCAGCAGGACCTGACCATCTCCGAGACCCAGCTCCAGCAGCAGGAGACGGTCCTGAAAAACGCGCTCAGCAAGACCGGCGTCGGCGACCCGGCCATTGCCGAGGCCCATGTCATTCCCACCGCCCACATCGAGGTGCCTTCCGTCGAGCCGATCGAGCCGGTGCAGGATTTGATTGCTTCCGCCCTGCAGGCGCGCCCCGAGCTGGCTCAGACGCGCATTCAGCTCACCAACTCCAACATCAGCCTGAAAGCCGTCCACCAGGCCATGCTGCCGGTGGTCGACTTCGTCGGCGGCCTGACCAACAACGCCTTGGCCGGCGAGGTTAATAACAACTTCTCACCCCTGGGCGGGACTGGCGGCGGGGGAGTCTCTCCCTTCTTCCTGGGAGGCACGGGCACCACGCTTTCCCAGATCTTCGCTCGCAACTTCCCCGATTACTCCCTGGGCGTGCAACTTACCGTCCCCCTCCGCAACCGCAACGCGCAGGCGGATATGGCCACGGCGCAGTTTCAGCTCCGCCAGCAGGAGTTGAAGCTGCACCAGTCCGAGAACCAGGTCCGGGTGGACGTCCGCAACGCCCTGATCGCCGTGCTGCAAGCCCGGGCCCGCCTGGACGCCTCGACGAAGGCCCGCGTGCTGCAGGAGCAGACGCTCGACGCCGAGCAGAAAAAGTTCGCCCTGGGCGCCTCGACCATATTCCTGGTGATCCAGGCGCAGCGCGATCTGGCCTCCGCCCGGCAGCTCGAAGTGGCCGCCATGAACAACTACATCAAGGCGCACGTGCAGCTCGACCGGTCCACGGGCCAGACGCTGCTTAAGAACAACATCTCGCTGGCGGAAGCCTACGACGGCCGCGTGAAGCGCGATCCGAATCCGATTCCGCCGCGCCAGCCCGGAGAATAGACCCGGCAGGAGAGCAGCTATGAAACGCCGCAGCTTTCTTTCTTTGACCGCCGGCGCCCTGTGCAGTTCAGGCGCGGCCCGCTCGCAATCGGGCGCTGCTCTCAAGTTGCCGCCGCCGTTTGCCACCGAGTCGGCGAACAACCGCCCGCAGGTGATCCCGCGCCCCAACGGCGCGCGGCTGCAGCTTCCCGCCGGCTTCACCATCGAAGAGTACGCCACCGGCTTCGAGCGGCCTCGTTTCATGCTGCTGGGGCCGTCGGGCGAGCTGCTCCTGAGCGACGCCGTGGAAGGCGGCAGCGTCTACCTGACCCCCGACTGGAAAAAGCCCGCGGCCGGCCGCAAGAAGCTCCTCACCGGCCTCGACCGTCCCTATGGCCTGGCGCTGTGGAAGGACTATCTCTACGTCGGGGAAACCACCTCGATCAAGCGCTATCCCTACGACAACAAGGCGATGTCGGCGGGCCCCGGCCAGGAGATCATTTCCCTGAAGGACTTCGGCCAAGGCCATTGGACCCGCAGCCTGCTCTTCGACCGCAAGGGCGAGAAGCTCTACGTCGGCATCGGCTCGCGCAGCAACGTCGACGGCGGCGAGGATCCCCTGCGCGCCGCCATCAACCGCTACAATCCCGGCGGCACCGGTCACGAGAGTTACGCCTCCGGCACCCGCAACCCGATCGGCCTGCACTGGTATCCGGGCACCGACACGCTGTGGGCCGCCGTCCAGGAGCGCGACCTGCTCGGCGACGACCTGGTGCCCGACTACTTCACGTCGATCAAGCAGGGCGGCTTCTATGGCTGGCCTTACTCCTACATCGGCAGCAACGTGGACCCGCGCCGCAAGGGTGAGCACCCGGAGTTGGTGCGCCGCGCGATCGTGCCCGACGTCCCGCTCGGCGCGCACGTGGCGGTGCTCGATTTCACCTTCTACTCCGGCAAGCAGTTCCCGAAGAAGTACGCCGGCGGCGCCTTCCTGGCTTGGCACGGCTCCTGGAACCGCTCCAAGCGCACCGGGTACTCGGTGGTGTTCGTGCCTTTCAAGGACGGAAAACCGGCCGGTCCGCCGGAGACGTTCCTCTCGGGTTGGATGCTCGGCCCGGATCAGCGCGAGGTGTGGGGCCGGCCGGTGGCCGTCTTCGAGTTGCCCGACGGCGCCCTGCTGGTCAGCGAGGACGGGGGCAACAAGCTTTGGCGCATCTCCTACCGCGGCTGATCCCGGCGCTTTTACTGGGCGCACTCGCGTTCGGACAGTCGCAGCCCTTCTCACACCGGACGCATCTCAAGCTGGTAGCGGATTGCCGCACCTGCCACACCCGGGCGGCGGAGAGCGAGAGCCCGGCGGACAACCTGCTGCCCGAGGCCACCGCCTGCCGCGCCTGCCACGAGAGCGTCACGATCCCTGCGCCCCCCGCCTCCCCGGTCCGGAAGTTCAGCCACAAGCAACACCTGCAGTTCGGCAGCGTCGCTCCACTCCTCGCTGCGGCCATCGACAAGAAGACTTACCTCTCCGACCCCGGCGACCTGCGGCGGCACCTCAACAGCGACAATGCCTGCGCCGGCTGCCACCGGGGACTGGATGAGTCCGACCAGGTGTCCCCGGCCAACATGCCCCGCATGGCCGACTGCCTGGTATGCCACAACAAGATCGACCCGCCGTTCAGTTGCGAGACCTGCCACGCGCCGGGCCCGCAGCTCAAGCCCTCGAACCATACCCGCGATTTCACCGACGTCCACACCAACCCCAAGTCCGGCCTCGACAAGACCACCTGCGCGGTCTGCCACGGGCGGCGATTTACCTGCCAGGGGTGTCACTGAGAGTACGGGCGCGGAGTGGATGGACCAGGCGGCACTCGGTTACCGGGCCGGCCGCGCCAGCCAGACGTTACCCGCGCGATCGCCGACATTGAACACCAGCATGTCGGGAGCCACCGATAATCCGAGCCAGTTGGTCGTGAGGTGGATCATCGATCGCGCCGCCGTATGGAAGTGCTGAACCGCCTGCGGAGCCCCAGCCGGGTGTTTGGTGGACGCCTCCAGACGCTGCACCCAGATACACCGAAATCCGTCGCGCTCAGAGAGAAAATAAAGGAGGTTTCCATCCGGCGACCAGGCGGGATTGAGGTCGTAGGAATCCCCGGCGGTCACCTCCACCCAATCACGTTCCGGAATGGGCTCAGTCCCGCGAAACGGCGTAACGAACAGCGCCGAGCGGTCCGGCCGGTTTCGAGCGTGGAAGGCGATCCAGCGCCCGTCGGGCGAGAAGCGGGTGCGATAAATCGCATAATCGGAACGCTGGAGGATTTCGGAGGTCTGCCTGGAGGCCAGGTCCAGCAGGCCAGCAGCTCTGGAGCGGGCCGACCAAAAGAGGATCTTTTTGCCATCCGGCGAGAAAGACCAGGCCGCCGCGCAGCCGTCGCACACCTTCTCCGGCTCTCCTCCCGTAGCCGGGATCGTGAAGATCGCCCGCTGAGGGCCGTCGATGATGTAGGCGACCTTGGATCCGTCGGGGGCAATGGCAGGCCAGCCCAAGATCGACGGGAGCACGGCCAGCGACGTCAGCCTGCCGCTGTCCAGATCTTTAACGCGCAGTTCCCAGGCACCTGATTGCGTTGAAACAAACACGACCTTTTTGCCATCGCCTGAGACAGCGGGCTGAATATGAGGCGCTGCGTCGCCGGCGATGCGCTGCATCTCGCCGGTGACCCTGGCACTGTTTGCATCGATCGGCAGTCGCCAGATGTCTACCCGGTCTTGCATGCCGGAGAAAGCAAGGAACCCGCCCGGGGCGCCGGCAGGCTGCATTTCCGAGCCGCTGCCTGAAGTCAGCCGTTGTGGAGCGCCCGCCGCCTGGCCGTCAGCAGTTACCGCAATTTGCCACAGGTTCGTGCTGTCACCGACCTGCGCGGCAAACAGCACGTGGTCCCGCAGCGCCGCCCATTCGGCGGGAATGAGCATGTAAGCCCCGAGGGGGAGTTGCAGCCGCTCGCGCCGAAATGCGGCAAACGCTTGGGTCTGCACGGCCTGCCCGCCAGTCGGCGATGTCACCCACCAATCTTCGGTTTGTGCACGATCACTCGAACTGCGAAGGCCCCAAAACAGGACCCTCTTCCCGTCTGCAGACCATACGGGGTAGCGCGCGGCTGGAAACTCCGGCTGCAGTTGTTGTGGCGGCCCGCCAGTCGATGCGATCACATAGATCTTGGAGGTCCCTGGGACACTGGGATCGCCTCCGACGTTACCAACCCAGTAGGCGAGCTGCGAGCCATCGGGAGAAAAGCGGGGCCGCCGCCCCTGTCGCGCGACGAGTTTTTCGTCGCCTCCCAGCGTGGAAACGACATAGATGCCGCCGCCCGCGCGTTCGGAGCGAAAAGCGAGTTTCGTTCCGTCGGGAGAGAAAGAGGGTTCGCGATCGTCCGCCGGATCGTGCGTCAGTTGGATCGCTTGGCCGCTGCCCACCTGCTGTACCCAGATGTCGAGGTTGCCTTGGCCCGCGCGGTCCGAGGCGTAGGCCACGAGTTTGGCATCGAGGGATAGCGAGGGATCGGTGGTAAGCCCAGCATCATTGGTGAGGCGGGTGAGGACTGGACCGGAGGCTGGCGGCGCTGTGGGAGAGCGGTTCACGAGCCACCAGGCGAGGCCGGCCAGGGCCACCACCAGGATCGTCCCGGCGGCGATCAGCGCTCCGCGAGGGCGGCGGGACGAAGGGGCAGCCCCATGTACAGACGCCGAGAGTTTGCCGGATTCGGAATCTTCCTTCAATTCCTCCAAGGCCAGCTTCACGTCGTCCATGTGCTGGATGCGGCGTTCTGGATCTTTGCGGAGGCAACGGGCGATGATCTTCTCCAGTTCACCAGGGACATTAGGCGCGCTCTCGCTGACCGGCTTCGGGTCTTGGTGCAGAATCGCCGAGAGCGTTGCAATCTTCGTCCCTCCTTCAAAGGCGCGGCGGCCCGTGACCATCTCGTAGAGCACGGAGCCGAAGGAAAAGATGTCCGAGCGCGCATCGACCTTCTTCCCTTCGGCCTGCTCCGGCGACATGTAGACTACGGTCCCGAGGATCGACCCCTCTTCGGTGCGGGGCTGTTCGGCCGGCTCGGTAAGGGTGGCCATGCCTTCGTCCCCGGGCTCTGGCTCCACCAGCTTCGCCAGGCCGAAGTCGAGCAGCTTCACCCGGCCGTCCTCGCCGATCATGATGTTGGCCGGCTTGAGATCGCGATGCACGATCCCGGCTGCGTGCGCCTTGGCCAGCGCGTCGGCGACGGGCGTGGCGTACTTCAGCGTTTCGGCGAGCGTCAGACCTTTGCGGTTGATCTTCTCCGCCAGCGTCTGGCCCGGCACGTACTCCATGGCGATGAAGTCCGTGCCGTCGATCTGATCGATGTCGTAGATGTGAACGATGTTGGGATGATTGAGCGCCGAAGCCGCGCGGGCTTCCTGCACGAAGCGCTTTCTCCGCTCCGGGCTGGCCATCCCTTCCGCGGTCAGGACCTTGATGGCGGCCAATCGTTGCAAGCGGGTATCGAGCGCGCGGTACACCACCCCCATACCGCCTTCGCCCAGCTTCGCCTCGATCTTGTAGTGCCCGATGGTTTGCCCAACCATGCAGTGGCTAGGGAACGCTGCCGTTGGCAGCGCAGTTCGTCGGCGTTAAGGCCATAGCTGGCCTACTTCAGCCCCTCCACCGCCTTGTGCAGCTCGTCGTAGCCGGCCTTGTCGATCTCGTAGGTGGCAGCTTCGTTTTCGCGCGCGGCGTAGTACTTGCCCTCGGGCCCGGCGCCGAGCAGCACCTTCTCCACCCGCTTGCCCTCGTCGGACGTCACCCGCGCCTCGAACACCGGCTGCTTCAGCCCGTATTTCGCCTGGGCCGCCGCATCGTTCGACGGGAAGCCCTTGGCCGCCAGGTTCCGCAAATGGTCGATCAGCGCCTGCACTTTATCCGCCGTGAGTTCCTTGTTGCCGGCGCCTGTCGAAAGCCACTTGTTGTCCTTCTTCTCGACCGTCACCTGCGCCGCGCCATCCTTGATCTCGACCTTCTGCGGATCGCTCCACGCGAAGTCGAAGAGCTTCTTGTTGCGGAAGTCGTCGAGCTTCTTAGCGAGACCCTCGCCGAGCGGGTTCGAGACGCGAAAGATTCCCGGGAACGCGGTCGTCTTGGCGTAGTAGGTGTTGTCCTTGGCCTTGCCCACCGTCAGGGTGTGGGTCCCGGCCGGGTCGACCGCCTCGAACACGGCGTACGGCGTCGAGAAGCTGTACTGGGCGGACGGCTTGCCGGTCTCATCGAGGACAGCTTCGAAGATACCGTCGCGCACCGAGCGCACTACATCGTCCACAGCAAAGTTGTCGGCGCGCGTGGGCGTGGGCTTGACGATCTGCCAGTTCGTACCCGCCTTGCCGAACTCGAGCGTCTGGCCCCCGGACGTGATCGTGATACGCGAGGCCTTCTCGCTGTCAAACGGCAGCACCCGCTTATCCCGCAGATCGTTCGCGTGCTTGTCGAGGCCCACCTTCACGTGGCTCGGAATAGCCCACAGCCGCGGGCTGCCTTCCAGCCGCCCATAGACGACGGCCCCGACCGGCGCGTCATCCCCCATCGTTACCTTGTAGTGCTTGCCGTCCTTCGTCCACCCTTCGACCCACAACTTCCCGGGATCCAGGCCGAAGCCCTTCCAGTCGCTGTTGTTCTCGTCGAGCACCCGGTCGGCATTCAGAGTGGTAAAGTCGCGGACCAGGGAATCGGCGACGTTCGCGTCCACCACGTAAGGCTTGGGCGCGGTCATGCGCCACTTGCCGTCCTCGGCCTTCTCGAGCGTCACCGTCTCGTCCGTCGGCCGCCCAATCTGGATCTTCTGGAGCTGGGCCTGCTCGACGGAAACAACTTTCTCGGTCTTGGTTTCGGGGGTCGCCGGCCCCGGCGGGTGCTTCTGTGAGTACCACACGGCGGCGCTCAATCCCGCCAGCAGCACCAGGGCAATCAGCAAGCGCAGAGGTTTCAAGGCCTTCTCTCCAGGTGGGACACTACCGCCGGCGCCACCACATCATGGTGCCGCTCAGGATAATGGCCAAGGGCAGCAGAAACACCGAGCCGTACAGCAGCCGCTGCATCTGGGTCGCCGACATCGTCATCCGCCGGTCATCCGGGCTCTTCGGCCGGATCGAGATCAGATCCTCGTCCGAGCCTAGCCAGCTCATCATGTTGAGGTAGAGGTCGCGATTGCCGCCTGGAAAACCCATCGTCGAGTTGCTCGCGAACCGCGAGCTGCCGACCACCACGAAGCGTCCCTCTTTGCCTTCGGCGCCCCCGCGAATGGTGCCCGCCACCCCCAGCGTGAGGGGACCGGCCTTATCCTTCTTGGGGTCGATCTTGATCTGACCGCTGGCGAAGTTGGTGGTACCGAAGCTCTTGGGCGTCGTGCCGAAGAGTTTCTCCACGCTGGCCTTGCCGCCCGGGCCTCCCGGCTCGACACTCCGGGCCAGTGGAAACAGGCAGGCCACGTTGCGCATCTCCTGGGTGATCGGATGGCTCTCGTATTTCACCACCAGCGGCGAAAGCTCGTCGGCCCCGAAAAACTGGCCGACGCCGCTCAGGTCCACCACGATGTCGTCGTTGACCTGCGCGCCCCACCCACCCAGCAGTTTGACCAGCTTCGTCGTCACCACCCCCTTGGTCGGCGGATCGAGCAGGAACATCGCCCGCCCGCCACCCTCCACGAACTTCTGGATGGCCGCGATCTCGACGTCGAGCACATCGTTCTTCGGCCCGGCCACGACCACTACGGTGCAATCGGACGGCACCGCCGGCTCCTTCGACAGCAGTGAAACGCTCTTCACGGCGAAGTTATTGCCCTCCAGGCCTTCCTTCGCGACCGAGTAGCCGTTGGGCTGCGAATTTTCCGGATCGTACTCGCCGTGGCCGCCCAGGAAGCAGGCCGTCCGCTTCTCGGTCTTGAGCGCCCGGATCAGCGCGTTGGTAATCTGCTCCTCGGTGACGCTCTTGGCCTCTTCCCGCCGCTCGCCGACCTCGACGATGGTCGTCCCGGTGGTCGAGACCTTCATGTCCATCGCCTTCTTGGGGAATTTCACGGGGTCCACGAACTCCACCTTCAAGTGGTGCGAGAGACTCTCATAGCGCTGCAGAGTATCCTGGGGGCTCGGTCCGAAGCGGCTCTCCCGGTAACGCAGCGGATCGTCGAAGTAATAGATCTTGACGTCCTGCTTCAGGTTTCCGACGATCTTCTTGGTCTGGTCCGAGAGGCTGAAGATCTTGTTCTTGGTGGCGTCATACGTCTTGTTGTAGCGGTCGGCCAGAAAGTTCCCGGCCGCCAGGATGGCCAGCACGATCGCGACGTAGATCACCAGGTAGGCGCCGTACTTGGTCTGGCGCTTTTGCAGCCACGAGGTCTTCATATCCCTACGTCCTCCACCGCAGGGATTCCATCGACCGGGCGGTCAGGAAGATCCCCAGGAAAATAACCGAAAGATAGTAAACGGCGTCCTTCAGGTCGATCACGCCCTTCGAGAACGATTCGAAGTGGGACGTGATCGAGAGGTAGGCGATCACCTTGCCGACCGGTCCGGTCGAATACGACGACACCCAGTCGAGCACGAACAGCAGCAGGAACAGGCCGAAGGTCAGGCTGGCGGCGACGATCTGGTTCCGGGTCAGGGTCGAGAGAAAAGCCCCCAGCGCGAGGAAAGCCGAGCCCATCAGCAGCAGTCCCAAGAACCCGATCACCAGCGGCCGCCAATCCGGCTGCCCGTGCAGGAACAGAAACAGAATGTTCAGCGCCGAGATGCCCAGCATGCAGACGTAGAGCAGCAGTGCCGCCAGCAGCTTGCCCAGGATGATCTCGATGTCGCGGAGCGGCGAGGTGAGCAGCAGCTCGATCGTCCCGCTGCGTTTCTCCTCGGCAAAGAGGCGCATCGTGATCATGGGAATCAGGAACAGCACGAACACGCTGACGTTGCCCAGCATGGGGCGCACGATGAAGTCGTTGACGTTCATCGGCGGCGCCTGGCCGCCCTGCATCATCGCCTGCATGCTGTACTGGACGAACACCGCGGTCGCGCTATAGAAGAAATACCCCACCACCACCGCGAAGATCGCCAGAATGATATAGGCAATCGGCGAAGAAAAATAACTCTTCAGCTCGCGCTTGGCGATGATCCAGATGTTCGTCATCAGGCGCCTCCCGAAACGGATTCCGCGGCCACCGGCTCGGCTTCCACAGCCTGGTCCGTAGTGGTCAGTTGCAGGAAGATGTCTTCCAGGCTCAGCCCCACCGCCCGCAGCTCGTGCAGTCCCCAGCCCGAGACCACCACGGCCCGGGCCAGCTCGCTGCGAATATCCTGGTGGTCGCGCTCGGTCTGGACCTCCAGGACCGAGTGGCCGACGTGGGCGTCCTTACGCACCACCTGGCTGACGCCGGGCAGCGTCTCGAGCTTCGCCGCCACCTGGTCGGCCGGTCCGTCCACTTCCAGGTGGATCGTCTCGTGGCCCCGCAGCCGCGCGGTCAGGTTATCCGGCGTGTCGATGGCCTCCAGGCGTCCCCGGTTGATGATGATCACCATCTGGCAGGTCGAGGAGACCTCCGGCAGGATGTGCGTGCTCAGGATCACCGTGTGCTCGCCCGAAAGCTCGTGGATCAGCTTGCGGGTCTCGATGATCTGCTTGGGGTCGAGGCCGGCGGTCGGCTCGTCGAGGATCAGCACGTCCGGGTTGTGGATCAGCGCCTGCGCCAGCCCCACCCGCTGCCGGTAGCCCTTCGAGAGCTTGCCAATCAGCTTGTGACGCACGTCGCCGAGCGCGCAGCGCTCGATCACTTCGGCTGAGCGCCGTTCGATGTCACCCCGGCCCACACCTTTGATGCGCCCGGTGAAGACGATGTAGTCTAGGACCTCCATCTCCGGATAAAGGGGCGGCGTCTCGGGCAGGTAGCCGACGCGGCGCTTCACTTCCAGCGGCTGTTCCAGGACGTCGTAGCCGGCGATGCTCACGCGGCCGGAGGTCGGGGGCAGGAAGCAGGTCAATACCCGCATCGTAGTGGTTTTCCCGGCCCCGTTCGGACCTAGAAACCCTACGATTTGCCCCTTCGCAACTTCAAAGCTGATGTTGTCGACGGCCGTCGCGCGGCCGTATCGCTTGGTGAGACCTTCCACCTTAATCATGGGCCGATCAGATCCCTCTGAGGACTGTTAAAGGCTGTTCGTAGAACATGATACGGTTGAGCGGCGGATTTTGTCAAATTGGGAGGTAGCGGCGCTTACAAATCCCGCCCCGCCGAAACGCGCGTTCCAACGCGCACAATCGCGCTCCGTCGCTCCGAAGTTTGACGTATCATTGCCTTTCTGTAGCTTCCTTCGGAGGTGCCGAATGAGATTCCAGTTTGTGAGCCAGCATCTCGGCCTGGCCGTGGCCGCGGCGTTGGCCCTCGCCACGGTGGCCCCGGCCGCCCCGCCGGAACTGGCCATCATCTGGGTGGTCGACGGCCTCAGTTCCCGGGCCCCCGAGCGCGCGCAGTTGAAGAATCTCCAAGCCTTGATGGCCCAGGGCGTCTACTACCGCGAGAACTATACGGTCCAGACGGCCGACCCCTCCGGGCAGCCCGGCCCGTGGGCGGATTATCACACCTCTTCGATTCCGAACCCCGTCCTGCTGGCCGGCACCGCCATGCTGCTGCCCGGCAAGCAGCAGTACGTGCAGCAGTCGTTTTTCCCCTTGAAGATCACGGCCCACGCCGTGAACGAGATCAGCTATCGGGCGCTCAACGTCGGCTTCCATTTCACGGCGCAGGCCGGCGGGCAGCTCATGTTGCAGGCGGGCCACAAGACCGGGGACGACAAGACCGTCTATTGGGCGACGCAGTTCCTCAAAGTGGCGAAACCGACCTTCATGCTCATCCACATGCAGGATACCGGCTTCGCCGGCAGCGCCAGCCGCAGCGCCCCGGCCGGCTCGCCATATAAAGACAACATTTGGGGGGAAGGCTCTCCTTATGTGAAGACCGTCAACCAGCAGGACGCTTACCTCGGGCAGTTCATCGAGACGCTGAAGAAAGAAGGCATGTGGGAGAAGACGGTCATCTTCATCACCGGCGACCACGGCCAGACCACGCTCGGCTGGCATCCGCCCGAGGCCAGTGACGCCTGGGCCATGCCGCTCGTAATCGCGGGCCCGGGCATCAAGAAGGGCCAGAAATTCGAGTATGCCGAATCGATCGACGTGGTCCCGACCCTCTGCCACCTGATGGGAGTGCAGCCGCCCATCAACGCCAATGGCCGGATTCTGGCCGAAGCCCTGGTCGATCCGCCGAAGGACGTCGCGCCGCGCGAGCAGAAGATCAAGGAGCTCGATTTCCTGCTGCTGGAAGTCGGCAACACCATCGACAAGCTGAAGCAGTCGGCCGCCCCGCGCCCGGCACGTGGCGGGGGACGGGACCAGTCGCCGCTGGCCCAAGCCGAGCGCGACTATTACCGCATCGAGCGCATCCTCGAGTGGTACCAGTTCGGCACCTACGACCGGCTGATCAACCACCACAAGCAGTTGCTGGCGCGGCTGAATGCGATGAGCAGCGCCCGGAACTAAGCACCTTGAGTTACGCGATGAGTTTCGCGATCCGCCACGTTCGACTACGTTGCCGAGCCGCGACCGTGAGGGAGCGGTCTTAATTTCGGACAGCCCTCATCGCCCCCGAACCCGTGAAACCTCCGGGGTCGGAGCCTTCGTCGGCGCCTCTACCTTCGGAGGCGGGACTTCCACTTTCTCAGGCTTCTTGTCCACCAGCGCCGCCACATACGCCTCGCGCGCGGCTGCGAATTTTGGCGAGGTCCGCTTCAAGCCGGCCTTCTGCTCCACTTCCGCGTCGGTCACGGCGCGGGCCAGCGGATAAATAACCGTGAAATAGGTCTTTATCTTGTCGCGCACGCCCGAGACCGGCGCGAACGCCAGCAGGAACAACGCCACCGCCGGATCCTGGCCGGCGAGTATCTTGTAGAGCTTCGAGTGCTGCGCGATCTTGCCCGTCAGCAGTTTTTGCAGCGCCCTGGCCTCGGCCTCGAGTCCGGTCCAGCCGCTGGCCTCCGAGGCCTTCATGCCGGTGCGGGTCTTGAGGGCGTTGCGCTCCGCCCCGGAGAGTTTCCGGGTGAGGCAGTAGAGGAACGGCCCCAGGCTGTTCACCGGCACGCCGGCTTCCTCCACGGCGGGCCGCGCCTTGTCGAGCCGCGCGAGCAAGGGCAGGTCCAGCTTCTTCGCCAGATGCGGCGCAAAAACGCCGAGCAGCTCGTGGTGGGTCAGAGCCTTGACGGCCCCGGCGGAGTCCATCTCCTCGGCGAGTTTCCGGAGCTCGGTGAAGCGGGCCCGTGCCGGGATCCGGTCCGCCATGCCGGCCTCGAGTGCGGAGGCCAACTGGCTTTTCGTCCGCTCCTCGAGGCTGTAGCCGAGCCGCGCCGCGAGACGCACCAGCCGCAGCATCCGCACCGGTTCCTCGTAGAAGCTCGAAGTATTCAGGGACCGCAGCTCCTTGCGCTCGATGTCGGCCAGCCCGTTAGTCGGGTCGAGCAGCAGGCCGCGTGAAGCCGGGTTGAGCGAAAGGGCGAGGGCGTTGACCGAGAAGTCGCGGCGGCGCAGATCGTCCTGGATGGTCGAGCGCTCGATCTCGGGCTTGGCGCCGGCTTTGGAGTAAGTCTCCCGGCGGCACATGGCAATCTCGATCGTCGCCCGCCCGCCGAAGACCACCTCGGCCGATTGCCGCGCCGGGTCGGTGCTCACGATCTCGAACAGCCGGCTGTCAAGCTGCTTCACGATCTTCAGGGCCGGCCCTTCCACGCAAAAATCGAGGTCCCGGATTTTAGAGCCGCTCAGCAGGTCGCGGATGGCGCCGCCGGCCAGATACAGGCGCAACTGCGCGTGAGTGGCGGCCTGCTGCACCTGCGCCAGCGCCTGAACCTGGTCGGGGTTGAGCCGGCTTTCGAGCAGGAAGATGTAGTCGCTCATGATTCAGGCTCGCGGGTGGTGCTCGTCGAACACCCGCCGCAGCCGCTCCCGCACCACGTGGGTATAGATCTGGGTGGTGGCGATGTCGGCGTGGCCGAGCATCACCTGGACGCTGCGCAGGTCCGCGCCGCGCTCGAGCAGGTGCGTCGCGAAGCTGTGCCGCAGCACGTGCGGCGTCAGCGGCCGCGCCATTCCCGCCTGGCGTCCGTAGCGCCGCAGCCGGTGCCAGAATGCCTGGCGCGTGAGGCACTGCCCACGGCTGGTCACAAACAGGTACACCGAGGCCCGCCCCCGCAGCAGGCGCGCCCGGGCCGGCATGTAACGCTCGAGGGCCTGGAGCGCCGCGCGGCCCACCGGTACCAACCGCTGCTTGCTGCCCTTGCCCATCGTCCGCACCACGCCGGCTTCGGCGTTCAGGTCCGCCCTTCGCACCTTCACCAGCTCGGAAACCCGCAGCCCGGTGGCGTAAAGCAACTCGATCATCGCCCGGTCCCGGACCCCCAGCACCGCCCCATCCGGAGCTTCCAGCAGCTTTCGGACCTCCTCGGCCGTGAGGTATTTCGGCAGCCGTTTCCACTGCTTGGGAGCGCTCAAATCGGCCGTGGGATCGTTCGAAACCGTGCCTTCCCGCGCCAAGAACAGGTAAAAATTCCTGAAAGTCACGATCTGCCGGGCGATGGACCGGCTGCTCAGGCGCAACTGGTAGCGGGAGTTCAAGAACGACCGCAACTGCTCGGGGCCCAACTTGTCAAGCTTCCAGCCAGGCGGCCGGCCGTAGCCGGCCAGTTGGGTTAGATCCCCTCGGTAAGCGCTTAAGGTATTGACAGCTAAACCTTTCTCGACTCGGCAATAGTTCAGAAACGACGCGATCTGCGGATCCTGCGTGACTTTCTCGTTCACACCGCCACTCGGTACAAACCGAACAGAAGCCCTGTTATCAAGAGTTTAGAAGGCAATGTGCGGCCCCTTACGACCATGGCCGCATACTACCACACCCCAACCTCGGGAGCAACGACAGTTATAATGCGAAACGATATCTCCCATGGCCTCCTCGACCACGAAGAAGGTTTTGGCCCGCCGCCTCGACGGGCAGACGCTGGCAGGTTTTGTCAGCCCGCACAATTACTTACGGCCGGAGGGGGTAGAGGTGCTGACGCGCGAAGGCCAATTGCAGGTGGTGCCCTACAAAGAACTGAAAGCCGTTTATTTCGTCCGCGATTTCGAGGCGCGGGTCCCCAATGACGAGAAGAAGCTGTTCCAGTCCCGGCCGAAACTGGAAGGGTTGTGGGTACGGATGAAGTTCCGCGACGACGATGTGCTCGATGGCATCCTGCCCAACGACATCCTGCAGGTCAGCGACAAGGGCGTGACGGTTACGCCGCCCGACCCTTACTCGAACAACCAGAAAATCTTCGTGCCCCGGCAGGCTCTGGCACAGATTACGGTGCTGGGTGTGATCGGCAGCCCGCTCGCCAAAGGCCGCCCGCGCAAGGTCCCGGCGAAGGACCAGATCGAGCTGTTCGACGAGAAATAGAGACCGGACCAGGGGTCCTACTCGCCGGCGATCATGGGCAGCAACTGGGTGAAGATCTGCAGGATCGCCGGACCGGCGGTGACCAGCAGCATGCACGGGAAGATCAGGAAGAAGATGGGCAGCAGCAGTTTGATGCTGATCTTGCGTGCGGCTTCTTCGGCTTGCTGCTTGGCGCGGATCCGCAGGTATTTGGCGTGCACGCGCAAGGCCGGTCCGAGGCTGGTGCCGAAGCGGTCGCTCTGGATCAGCAGCTTGGTGAGCTTCTTGAGCTCCGGATCGTTATTGCGGGTGGCCAGGTTGCGCAGGGCGTCGGCGCGGCTGGCGCCGGCGCGCAGCTCGAGATACACCTGGCTGAACTCGGCCGCGATGTCCGGGCAGGAGCGGCGCAGCTCCTGGCTCGACTCGAGCAGGGCCTGATCGAGCGACTGCCCGCTTTCGACGGACAGCACCACGAGGTCGAGCGCATCCGGCAAGGCGCGGTGTATGCGGCCAGCGCGGGCGCGGCCGAGCGACCGCAGAATCCGCTCCGGCAACATATAGCCAAAGGCCAGGCCCGCCGCGGCAGGCAGCGGCACGCGGGCGAAGTCCTCCCGGGAGTAGAAGGCCACCCAACCCGTAAGCAACCCCAGCAGCACGGCGCTCGCGCATTTCAAGCCGTAAAACACCGGCACCGTATTCAGAGCCCGATAGCCGGCCGCCGCCAGGAGGCGGCGCGCGGCGCCGGTCTTGTGTGCCGAGACCGGCACGGCCTCGCCCACGGTCCGGAACAAATCGGTAAATGCGCCCCGCACCGAATCGGGCGTGGGAGGGGGCCCCAGCAGAGTCCCGGAACCCGCGGCTTGCTCGGCGGCGGCCTGGCCCGGACGCAGAATCAGGAAGTAGCCGGCGAGGGCAATCAGCCCCATGATCACCGCGAAGAATCCGATCAACAGGCCCGCGTCTCCCATGGTTTTCGAATCCTCAGAACTTGATGTCCACGATGCGGCGGATGATCAGGTGGGCCAGCAACAGGCAGATGCCGGCGGCCAGCACGAGATCCTTACCGAACGGGTTGCCGAGCAGGATCTGGAGGTAGGCCGGATTCACCACCGCCATCGTGCCGGCCACGAAGATGGGAATCAGCGTGAGCACGAGGCCCGTGAGGCGGCCATGCGCCGAGATGGAGCGTATCTCGCCGCGCAGGGCGAAGCGTTCGCGCATGGTTTCGGCCAGACGGCCCAGCACCTCGCCGAGCTTGCCGCCGGTACGGCTCTGCATCTGGACGGCGGCCGCGAAGAAGCCGACGTCCACAATCGGGACCCGCTCGCTGAGGTTGCTGAGGGCCTGCTCCCAGGAGCGGCCGAGCTGGCGCTCCTCGTAGGTCCGGCGTATCTCGGCGGCAAGGGGCTCGGGGCTCTCGTTGGCCAGCATATCCAGGCCCACGCCCAGCGGGTGTCCCGCGCGCAGGGAGCGCGCCAGGAAATCGAGCCCATCGGGCAACTGCTCTTCGAACTTGGCCAGCCGCCCGGCGCGGCGGCGCCGCACGTAGAGATAGGGCGCCTGGGCGGCGAACACGGCCAGCGCCAAGCCGAACCACAGCGGCATCCACGCCAGGTTGATAGCCACGACCAGGCCTACCGCTCCCGCCAGCAGCATCATGGAGGTGAGGCGCCCCACCGTCCAATTCAACCCCGCCTGCTCCAGGTGCTCCTGGAGCAGGCGGGCGAAGTCGAACTGGCCCAGCAGCGAAGCCAGCACCGAGACCGTACTCAGGGATTCATTCTTCAGGAGGCTCGAGGCTTCGCCCTGGGCGGCCGCTCCGAGGGCCGAGCGGTTCTCGGCGAGTTGCGCGGAGCGGCGTTCGAGCACCATCCACGCTACTGCCACCGCCATCAGCGCGACGAGGAAAGTGGCGGCAAAAAAAACCCCGGCCGTGACCAGCACCAGCATGGGTCTACCGCGGGACCGTCACCGCCGCGGTGCGGGTCGGGCGGTCCGCCGGCCGCAGGAGTTGCGCCGTCACCAGCACCACCAGCTCGCGCCCGGCGGCCGCGCCGGCCTCCGGAAAGAGGCGCTCCAGACCGCAGACACTGGAGAGGCCCAGACCGGTGATCAGGAAGCTCTCCCCGTCCCCGACCTCCACCTCGGTCTCGATGCGCCGCGTGGTGACCGCGCTCGCGTGGGGGGCGGTGATCTGCGGCTCGACCCGCAGGCGAAAACGCCCGTCCGGCAACAGCGTCGGCCGGAAATGCACCTGTACCCCGCAGGAAGCGGAGGCGCGCGCCGAAGTCTCGACCACCACGGGGCGGTTATCCCCCGCCAGGAGACTCGAGGCCGACAACACCTGCACCGCCTCGGCGGAGACCATCTCCTGCCACCCGGTCTCGACGTTCCAGCCGGGACGGAAGGGGCTGACCTGCAACTGGCCCGGACGCGGCGGCGCCGCCAGACGGGCGCTCAACTGCTCCAGGCCGGCCCCGCTGGCGCTCGCGATGCGGACGGACAACTGCAACTCGCGGTGCGAAGCGGCACGAGCCGCAGGCGGAGCGGACGCCGCCGGAGCGCGCGGGGACCGCGCGGCCGCAGTATTGACGACGCGGGCCGCCGGCCGAGCCCCGAACAGCGCGGCCATCTCGCCGCCCGCGAGAGCGGCTTTGTCGTTGTCGAGCGGGTTTCGCAACACGACGCGCACGCGGCCTCCGGCGTCGGCCAGGCTGAGCAATTCCGAATCCGACGGGTTCGCCAGCACGGTCAGCACCGCAGCACTGCTGGAATTGCTGCGGGCCGACGGCTCCGGCACGGCCAGCACTTCCACGTTTTGCAGCACCGTGCGCAGTTGGGCTTCTCCGCTACGGACGCGGATGACCTCCACATCCACACGATGGCCGGGGCGCAGCAGGCGCAGCACGCCGGGCGAGTCGGGGACCTGGATCGAAACCGCGCGCTGGCCGCTCGGGATCCCGAGCGAGGCCCCGCCCGCGCCCGTGGCCGAAGCCAGGCGGACGCCGGTGACCGGCTCATCCTGCTCGATCTCCTGCAGCACC
>JBGPDC010000014.1:0-47298 GCA_041482115.1 Terriglobia bacterium
GTCCTCGGCCAGCCCCTGATGGACCGGGAGGCTATAGGTCCGGCCGGCGAAGGCGGCGTGGGCTCGCTCCCCGGAAATGACGGCGAAGGTCGGAACCGCGGAAAGGAAGAACGTCTCGAGATGATCGCTGCCGATCACGAGCACCGCGTCGGGCTTCGTCTCATCGAGAGTCTTGCCCAACTCGCGCATGGCCGCGATGTCGGCATCGAGCTGCTTCGGGTCTTCGCTAGGCGGCCGCGTGAATAACTGCGGCGCGTGAACGGTCGCCATCGCTGCGACGATTTCTCCCATGCTGCCTCCTGGTGTCCTGCATCATAATCCGCCGCATAGTTCCCTTGTATTACTATTACTAAGGTGTGGGGCGGGCGCCCTCGCCCGCGCCGGACCCGCTGGTCCGGCTGTGGAACCCGGCGTCTCCGAAGAGGCCGGCGAAGGCGCCGGCCGCGGGGACCGCCCCACAACCCCTCCTAGGCTTCGTCGACGTACTCGACGCCGAGCGCGGCGAGCTTGGCGCGGAGCCCGTAAAAGTCCAGTCCCAGCTCGCCCGCGCGCAGCCGCTCGCGCGTCTGCTCTTCCTTCGCCCGGCGCTGCTCCCCCAGCTTCGCCACCTCGGTCACGGCAGTCCGGGGCACCACGACCACGCCGTCCTGGTCGCCAACGATCACGTCCCCCGGGTGGACCGTCGCGCCTGCACACACGATCGGTACATTCACCGAGCCGGCGCTGGCCTTGACCGTTCCCTGCGCCGAAATCGCTTTCGACCACACCGGGAACTGCATCGCGGTCAGGTCGGCCGTGTCCCGCACGCCGGCGTCGATCACGAGTCCCACGACGCCGTGAGCCTGGCACGAGACGGCCAGCAATTCCCCGAACATTCCATCACTCGATTCGGATATCGGCGCGACCACCAGAATGTCTCCGGGACGGCACACTTCGAGGGCCGCGTGGATCATGAGGTTGTCGCCGGGAGGGCAGAGCACCGTCACGGCCGGCGCCGCAACTCGCGCCCCGGTATAGATGGGCCGCATGGAGGGCCGCAACAAGCCCGCACGGCCTTGGGCTTCATGGACAGTCGCGACCCCCAGCTCGCCGAGCAATCGAACCGCGTCCGGGTCGGGCCTCGCGATGCGGCGGACGATGCTTGGCTTCATGACAGCTCACTGCTGACCTGAGGATAAACCCGCTGGTAGGCCTCGGCGTACTGGATCTCCTTGCGGCCGGAGTTGCGGACCGCCTGCGTGCCGCGGCGGCGGGCGAGATCGGCGTAGTACTCCCAGAGGTGCTCCTGCGCCTCCATCGATTCCATCGCCTGGCGCTTGCGCTCGAACACCGGCGTGATGTCGAGCAGGACCTCCGGCTTGAAGCCGCACTGCTCCGGCTGGTGCGGCTCGAAGAGAAACACCGGAGGCGCCCCGAGCGGCTTGCCCTCCGCGGCATAGCCGGCTGCCTGCGCGTAAATGCGGGTGCGCAGGGTGAGGTTCGAGGCCTCCGGATGATCGCTGTTATACGGATCGGCGAAGGAGTGCGTGAGCACGAACGCGGGCTGCACGCGGCGGAACTCGGTCACCATCTCGTGAATCAGCTCGTCCGAAACGCGCAGCGGGTAATCGCCCGAGTCGAAGAACCGGATCTCAGCCCCCAGCAGCGCGGCGGCCTTTTCGGATTCCGCCCGGCGCAGTTCCTTGACGCGCTCGACGGTCATGCCGGGCTGCCGCCACAGGCGTTCGGACTCGCCCCGCTCCCCGTAAGAGAGACACAGGATGCGCACCCGGTACCCACGCCCGGCGTAGAGGGCGATCGCGCCCCCGGCTCTCCACACGAAGTCCGCCGCGTGGGCGCTGATCACGAGAACGGATTCCATCCCCTCACTCCACCAAAGCGCCGGAGTTGGTCACGGCCATCCGGCGGATCTCGGCTACCGAAAAGCCGGCCTCCAGCAGGCGCTCGGCGAACATGGCGAAGCCTTCGGCGACTGGCGGATTAATCGGCTGCCCAAGGTCGGTCGAAAGAAGGCACCGCCCTACACCAACCCTGCGGATGTTGTCGAACACGGTGTCCCACGGGGCCTTGCCGGTGTGCATCGTGGTGAAGCAGTGCTCGATGTAAGCGCCCAGGTCAGCCAGCTCCAACTGCTCCGCGGCGGAGAGATTCTGCGAGGGGAACTCGGCGTGGGTCACGAGCACTTTGTGAACCTTCATCTCCCGGGCCACGCGGACGAGCGGGAAAATCTCGTGGCGTCCGAGGTGGCCGGTCGCGAGGATCATATCGTGCCGCGCGATCAGCTCCAGACAGCGGCGGGTAGGGTCGGACACCTGGCCATCCGGACCCAACACGGTCAGCGGCGGCGGCGCGATCCCCATGGCGGCCAGCTCCCGTTGCATCTGCGCCCAGAAGGGCAGCTTGGTGTTGGCGCCCCCCACGCGCCCCGCGGTTTCGTTGGCGGCGTCGACGGTGGGCATCCACACGATCTTACATCCCGAGCGGCCTGCGATCTCGACGGCCACGGGATTCAGGCCTCCGACGGCGTGGTTGAGGGTGATCGCCCCGAAGGCCGCGATGCCCGGCACCGCTCGCGTGACGACCCTGGCGCGCTCGCCCGTCGGCACGTAATGCGACTTCAGCACGAAGCCGCGCAGGCCGTGCTCCAGGAACTCCTTCGCCAGCTCGAGGTCCTCGATGCGGCGGGCGATCACGTCGGGTCCCACATGGACCTGCAAGTCATACGCTCCGTGGATCGCTTCCCAGGCGTCTGCGGTGCTCATGATCCCCACACCTCGCGCGCCGTCTCGACGATGAGCCGCAGCTTGGCGAACTGCTCGTCGATCGTCAGGACATTGCCCTCCACGGTCGACGAAAAGCCGCACTGCGGGCTGAGGCAGAGTTGCTCGAGCGGCACGTACTTCGAGGCTTCGTCGAGGCGGCGCTTCAAGTCGTCCTTCCGTTCGAGAGTACCGCGCTTGGTGCTCACGAGTCCCAGCACGACAATCTTACCTTTAGGGACAAACCGCAGCGGCTCGAAGCCCCCCGAGCGCGCGTCGTCGTATTCGAGGAAGAAGCCGTCGACCTGAAGCTGGCCGAACAGCGCCTCGGCCACGTGATCGTAGCTGCCCTCCGCGACCCACGAAGAACGAAAGTTGCCCCGGCACATATGCGTGCAGACCGTGAGGCCCGGCGGACGGTGGGCCAGCGCCGCATTGATGAGCCGGATGTAAGCCAGGTGCTGCTTCTCGCCGTTGCCGCCGATGCTGGTGACGTACTCGCGCTGCGCCGGGTCGTTGAGATAGGCCAGGCTGGTGTCGTCAAGCTGGAGATAGGTGCAGCCGAGGTCCGCAAGCGCGGCGATCTGGGCGGCGTAAACCTGGCTGAGGTCGGTCCAGAATTCATCCAGTTCCGGATACACCGCCGCGTCGATGGCGGCTCGTCCGCCCCGGTAATGCAGCATGCTCGGGGATGGCAACGTGAGCTTTGGAGTGGCCTGGGCGGTGGCCTTGAGAAACCGGAAGTGGTCCTCGAAGATGCACTTCTCGAGCTTGAGCCGCGAGGTAACTCGCAGCGCCGCCGGGGTAAACTCGATCACGCCCTGCTCGTTGCGGAACTGGACCTTGAGGTTGTTGTCCAGGACCTTGGTCACGCCGCCGACCTGGTAGAAGAAGTCCATGTGCCAGGAGGCGCGGCGAAACTCACCGTCCGTGACACCCTGGAGGCCGATGTCCTCCTGCATCTTGACGACCCGGCGGATCGCCTCGTCTTCGACCTGGCGCAAATCGGCGCGATGCTGGGCGCGGGCTTCGAGCACTTCGGGAGGGCGCAAGAGGCTGCCGACGTGATCGGCTCGAAAGGGGGGCTTGGTCCGCGCAGCCACGGTAGTATGATACCGGGGATGAGCGACACAACCAATGGCAAGATTGCACTCGTGACCGGCGCCGGCAGCGGAATCGGCCGCGCGGCCGCACTCGCCCTGCACGCCGCGGGATATTCGGTGGCCCTGGCAGGACGGCGCGCGGCAGAGCTGGAGCGGACCGCGGCCATGGCGCCGGCCTCGGCGTGCAAGATGCTTCCCGTCCCGACCGATGTCAGCCAGCCGGAGTCCGTCCGCGCGCTCTTCGCCACGATCAAGGCCACCTTCGGGCGGCTCGACGTGCTGTTCAACAACGCCGGCCGGAACGCGCCGGGCATCCCGATCGAGGACCTCACCTACGAGCAGTGGAGCGCGGTCGTGGGCGCGAACCTGACGGGGGCGTTCCTGTGCGCCCAGGAAGCGATCCGGCTCATGAAGTCGCAGGACCCGCGCGGCGGCCGCATCATCAACAATGGCTCGCTCTCGGCCCACGTGCCGCGGCCCAACTCGACGCCCTATACCGCGACCAAGCACGCCATCTCGGGGCTGACGAAGTGCATTTCGCTCGACGGCCGCAAGTTCGACATCGCGTGCGGGCAGCTCGACATCGGCAATGCGGCGACCGAGATGACGGAACGGATGAAAGGCGGCGTCCTGCAGGCGAACGGGACGACTCTGGTCGAGCCCCGCATGGACGTGCAGCATGTGGCCAACGCGGTCGTCTACATGGCGAGCCTGCCGCTCGACGCTAACGTGCAGTTCCTGACGGTGATGTCCACGAAGATGCCGTTTATCGGGAGGGGTTGAGGGGGGAAACTCAGCCGCAAATCTGCGGCTGAGTTTATCTTCTTTGGATTCAATAGGTTAACAATCAAAGGCCGTCGAAACTCGCCGGCGCTCGCCTGGAGACTCGTCGCCTCATCAGCCCAGTGGCCTGGCATGGAATTGAGGGGGGAAGGGCCGTAGAGCTGTTGTACTTATGGTGCTCGGCTTCCGAAAACGGGGGCTTCACCCTGAGTGATCTTCTCGGACTGCGTCTAGCCAGCTTCCCCGTGACCGGCTGCACGGTGCGCCGCCCAACCCGCAGCGCTGCGATGACACTACTGCCCCGTCTTCTTCTCTGGCGCTGCTGCCGCGCTCGCCGGTTTCGCCATCGGCTTCGGCTTCCAGAAACCGGGGTCCGCATCGACCATATCCTGGGGAGGGTAGCTCATCCCCGGTTTCACCTGGAGCAAAGTGTCCGCAATGGAGGCAAAGGTATCCCCGGCGCCTTTCATGAGCCGGGAAAAGTTTTCCTGGCCCATAGCCTGCTGCATCGCCCGCATGCGCGCCGGTTCTCCATCCAGCACCTTCATCGAATCCATCATCGTGAACAACAGATAAGTTCCGGCCGGCGCTCCCGCCACTACCTGGTACCCCAGAACGCACGCGTCAATGTTGGCCTTCTGAAAGCCGCCGAAGTAAACCTTGGCTCCCGCCAGAAAATCCTCGTCATGGCCGAGTCTGACCCGCAAAGTGCCGGCCACGACGTAGCGTGTCTTCGCCGCGTTGAACCTCTCAGGCCTGTAGCTCAAGTCGGGACGATACACCGCCCATACGGAGCTGGACGCTGCCCGCAGTTCCCCATCGCGCGAATCCACGCTGGCGAGCGCGCTCTTCAGTGGTTCTTTCTGCATTGCCGCGTCATAGTCTTCCATGGCCGCGAAGGACGGCATCGGCTCGATGAACCACACGTCGCCCGGTCCCGACATCGCCGCCAGCGCTATGTAGTGCCCCGGATACTTGGTCCTGCGGAACGTCGCTGCATAATCGGCTTCCACTCTCTCGTGTGCCGCGCTCCTTCCTTCTTTGACCGTTTCACGTAAGATTTGCAGCACCGGAGCGGGCTTCGAGCCTTCTTGTGCCAACATGGGCAGAACGCTGATCCCCGAGAACGCCACCACGAGACACACAATTCGCATAAGCTTGTCCCTCCACCTTCGATCAAATCGGGCCAGACTGAATTCGTCACCCCAATCTTGGCGCCATCAACGATAGCACTTTTCAGGTTGAATGAGGCGGGTCCCCGGCCCATGCTAACAATCAGGCCAGGGGCCCTCTACCCCTCGGAGGGCCGCTGCCAGGGGACTTGGTATAGTAATGCCGACGGCCACTCGGCCGACAACTGCCATGACGCCAAAGCGGCTCTGCGGTGTGCTTCTCCTGGCGCTGGCCGGACCGGGCCTGGCGCGGGGGACCGATTTCGTGCACGATGTCCAGCCGCTGTTGCTCGCGCGGTGCGGCGCGTGTCACGGGGGCGAGCAGCCCCAGGCGGGACTCGCCATGCACAGCCGCGCCGACCTGCTGAAAGGCGGCGCGACGGGACCGGCGATCGTCCCCGGTAACAGCACAGACAGCTTGCTGCTTCAGCGCGTGACCGGGATACGTCCGCCAGTGATGCCGGCGGTTGGCGCGCGCCTCTCGAGCGACGAAATCAGCTTGTTGCGCGAGTGGATCGACCAGGGCGCGCCGCTCGGCGAGGCCACGGCTGGGACGAGGCCGCCGTCGCCGCTCGATCCGCGCCATCCTGCGCCGCCGGCGGCGACCATCCACGGCTCGGCGAATCCGGTGGATCACTTCGTCGCGGCCTACTTCGCGCGGCACGGCGTGACGGCTCCGCCGGCGGTCCCGGACCACGTCTTCGCGCGCCGCGCTTACCTCGATCTATGGGGACTGCTGCCGGCTCCGGAGCAGTTGGAGGAATTCCGGAAGGACGCGCGTCCGGACAAGCGGGAGCGCCTGATCGCCAGGCTGCTCGCCGACCGCAAGAACTATAGCGAGCACTGGATCAGTTTTTGGAACGACCTGCTGCGCAACGACGAGGGCGTTACCTATGCCGGCCTGCGCGAGTCGATCAGCGGGTGGCTGCTGAAGGCGCTCGAGGGCAACCTCGCTTACGACCGGTTCGTGCGGGCGCTGCTTGATCCGCGCGAGGCGGGCGATCCGAAGGGCTTCCTGACCGGCATCAACTGGCGCGGGGATGTGAGCGCGAGCCAGACACGTCCTCTGCAGGCGGCGCAAAACAGCGCGCAGGTGTTTCTCGGCATCAACCTGAAGTGCAATTCCTGCCACGACAGTTTCATCAGCCGCTGGAAGTTGAAGGACGCTTACGGGCTGGCGAGCTTCTTCTCCGACAGCGAGCTCGAAATCTACCGGTGCGATGTGGCCACGGGCGAGAGAGCGCAGCCGAAGTTTCTGTACCCGGAGTTGGGCGGCGAGGCGCCGGGCGCCAGTCGCCCTCTCGCCGAGCGCCAGGCCTTCGCCGCCCGCCTCTTTACTTCGGACCGGAACGGCCTGCTGGCCCGTACCCTCGTCAACCGGGTGTGGCAGCGGCTGCTCGGACGCGGCCTCGTCGAGCCGGTCGATGACATGGAAGCGTCCGCGTGGGATGCGGAGCTGCTCGACTGGCTCGCGTCCGATTTCACGGCCCACGGCTACGACGTGCAGCACTTGCTCTCCCGCATCATGACCTCGGCCACCTACCAGCTTGCGGCCACCGGGCGTTCTAAAGAGGACAAGCAGTTCACCTTCCGCGGGCCCGTAGTCCGGCGGCTGACGGCCGAGCAGTTTGCGGACGGCATCTCGGCCATCACCGGGGAGTGGCGGCTGCTGCAACCCTCGAAGCCCGGCACCGGGACCTACGTGCGCGAGTGGCGGGTGAAGTCGAGTCCCCTGACCCGGGCGCTCGGACGGCCGATCCGCGACCAGGTGTTCACCACGCGCAACACGGACGCGACGACTTTGCAGGCCCTGGAGTTGTCCAACGGCGAGACGCTGTCAGACCTACTGCATCGGGGCGCGCGGCGTCTGCTGGGCGAGGTGAAGCCGCCGCCGGTGAACCGGTTCGATAGCGGCGACACACGCTCGGAAAAGGTCGTGGCGGATGTGGACATCACCGGCGCGAGCCAACTGAGGCTGCTCGTCGAGGACGTCGGCTGCTACGACCCCGGGCGCACGGTCGCCGGGTGGGCGCGCGCCGAGCTGGTGGGTCCGCAGGGCGTCACGCGGCTGAGCGAGCTGGCGACCGATGCCAGGATTGAGAACCGCCCGCTGCGGATCCAGAAGGAAAACTACCCGGACAGCATCGTCGCGCCCGTGCCGGCGGAGGTCGTCTATGACATCTCCGGGCGGGGGTTTACGCGGTTCCGCGCGGTGGCGGGCGTGGACGAAGCGTCGCTTCTGAACGAGATCAGTCCGCGGGTGCGATTCTTTGTGTTCACGGAAGTGCCGGACCGGCAGCACCTGGTTGCCGTCGCCCCCGGAACCCCCGTCGCCACGCGTCCAGTGGACCCCGCCCCGCAGGCGTTGGTCACGCGGCTCTACCGCCATGCGCTCGGCCGCGATCCGTCGCCGGGTGAGCGACGGGTTGCGCTCGAGTTCTTGTCACCCAAGGTCACCGCCGAGGGGCTCGAAGATCTGCTGTGGGCCCTGTTCCTTTCGCCCGAATTTCAGTACCTTAATTGAGTTAATGCCCTTGATTTCCGATGCGGGCGGCCTGCTTCGGTTCGTCGCCGGGGCCCGGCGGTTCCTGCGCGAGCCGCTTTCGGTAGAAGCGGCCAAGGCGGGCGTCCTCGACCGCATGTCCCGGCGGGACGAACACTTCCTGCGCCTGCTGGAACGAACGGTGTTTCAGCAGCCGCGCAGCCCGTACCGGCAGCTTTTTCGCGCCGCCGGGTGCGAGTACGCGGATCTGGAGCGAGTGGTGAGGAAAGAGGGCCTGGAGGCAGCGCTGGAGCAGGTACGAGAGGCGGGGGTGTACGTCACCTACGCGGAGTTCAAGGGGAGAGAGCCGGCCGTGCGCGGCGGCCAGTCCTTCTCGTTCCAACACAGCGATTTTGACAACCCGCTGCCGCGCCGGGGGTACTGGGGCAGCTCGGGCGGGACGCGGGGCCGGCCGTCGCGCGTTCCGATGAGTCTCGAGCACATCGAGCAGTCCGCGCCGCATTGGGCGCTGTGGTTCGCCGCCCACGGCTGGATGGGGCAGCCGGTGGTGTTCTGGACACCCGTTTATGCGGCGGTGGTGAACCGGCAGCTCATGTGCGCGAAGTTCGGCAGCCGGTTCGCGCGGTGGTTCGCGTCGGGGTACGGTGAAAGCCGCTGGGACCGTCTCGCCTCGGCGTGCTTCCATCGGCTGGTCCGCCGCGCGGCCGGGTTTTCGAAGCCGGAGCCGTGCCTGCCTGGCCAGGAGGCCAAGTTGCGGGACGCGCTCCGAGCACTGCTGGAACCGGCGAACGGCGTGTGCGTCGTGACGTCGCCAAGCTGCGCCGTGCGTCTCAGCGGGGCGGTGCAGGAAGCGGGAGAGCGGCTCCCCGGCGTCAGCTTCCTGCTGGGGGCCGAGCCGCTGACGCCCGAGCGAAAACGGGCGATCGAGGCGTGCGGCGCCCGGGCCGTGCCGACCTATGGATTTTCCGAAGGTGGGTCGGTGGGAAGCCAGTGCCCCCAAGCCGGGGAGGCCGATGACGTGCATGTGTCGCTCGATGCCTTTGCGGTGATCCAGCGGGGCCCGCAGGAAGAAAACGGCGGCGCGGCGCGGCCTATTTTCCTTACGTCTCTGCGTCCCGCTTGTCCGAAGATCCTGCTGAACACCGCGATCGGCGATTCGGCTGTCGTAGAACGCCGGCGCTGCGGATGCCTCTTCGACGAGATGGGATACGTACAGCATGTGCATACGATCCGCAGCTCGCAGAAACTCACCGCCGAGGGCGTGACGATTCTGGCGGGGGACTTGTATCCCTTGCTTGAGAAAGTGTTGCCGCGAAGGTTTGGAGGCGGCGCCGGCGATTACCAACTGGTGGAGGAGCAGAACGGGGCGGGGCTCACCCGCTACGGCCTGCTGGTCGGCCCGAGGGTCGGACCGGTCGACGAGGAAAGTTTGATAAGAGATTTCTTCGAAGAGCTGGGGAATTTGCAGGATCAATACCGGGTCATGGCCCGGATATGGGCGCAGGCGAACGTGGTGCAGGTGAGGCGCGAGAGTCCGGTCGCGACCGCCCGCGGCAAGGTCCTCCCGTTTCAAGCCCGGAGCACGGAGCCCGCCCCTTGAACATTCTTTACGCCGGCACCTTGCCGCCACATCCGGGCGGGTCGGCCATCTCGGCGGCGCTGCTCCTGGAGGGACTGGCGGCCGGCGGCCACCGGGTCCGGGCGGTGGCTCCACTCCAGTCGGGCGCCGAGGGGCGGGATTCCTTTGCCGCCGATAACCCGGGAATAGCGGTGCGGCGTTATGCGGTCCCCTATTACGAACCTTCCCCGGACAGGCCGGCCAGCGAGGAATACCGCGAAGCAGAAGGCTCCGCGGTCCGGGCGGAGCTCGCCCGGAGTGTGGCCGCCGAGCGGCCGGACGTAATCCTCCTCGGGCGGGAGACGTTTGCCTGGCACGTTCCGGAGGTGGCGGCCGCGGCCGGGGTCCCGTGCGTCCTGCGTGCCGCCGGTGCGACCACTATCGGCCTGCTGCGGGGCACCTATCCGAACGGGCTCCGGGAGCGCTTGCTCGCCCAATACCGGAAGGCAGCTCTGATCGTTTCACCAGCGCATCACCTGGCGGAGAGTTTGCGGCAATGGGGCCTCGAGCGGGTGCAGGTGATCCCGAACGGCGTCGATCTGCAGCGATTTTCGCCGCAGCCGAAGGACCTGTCCCTGGCCCGGGAACTCCGGATTGCCGATGATGACGTGGTCCTGATGCATATCTCCAACCTCAAGGCGTTAAAGCGGTCGCGCGACATGGTGGCGGCGGCGGACCGGGCGCTCCCCCAGAACGACCGGCTGGTCTTCGTCGTCGTGGGAGACGGACCGGAGCGTCGCGGGTTGGAACAGGAGTGCGCCCTGAGAAGGCTTTCCGACCGTTTCCGTTTCGTCGGGTGGATCGAATATGCAGAGATGCCGCGTTATGTGAATCTGGCCGACGCGGTGATTCTGCCCTCCGAAGCGGAGGCGCAAGCGCGGGCGTACCTCGAAACGCAAGCCTGCGGCCGGGTTCTGATCGCGAGTGACGTGGCCGGGGCGAGAGAGGTCGTTAACGACGGAGAAACGGGGCTGTTGTTCCCACGGGGTGACATCGCGGGATTGACCGGCGCGATGTTGCGGGCGGCTGGCGATCCCGTGTGGCGGGCGGAGATCGGCGAGCAGGCCCGGCAACGGGTGCAGGCCCATTCGCTGACGCGCTGCGTGGCGGCTTACCTGGCCGCGCTGAGGGAAGTAGTAAAAAGTTCCGAACCGTAGCGGTCTGCGGTGAATTTCAGTATCTTATAGAAGGGACTTATGCAGAGCCGCCGCGACTTCCTCCAGACCTGCTCGGCAACTACCCTTGCTGCGCTGGCCGGCGCCGAGCCGCGCGCACTTTGGTCGCAGCAGAATCCGGCGAAGCTCGCGCCTCGGGCCGATGCCTTCATCCTGCTGTGGATGGGCGGCGGCATGGCCCAGACCGAAACCTTCGATCCCAAGCGATTCACTCCCTTCGAGCCGGGCCTCGAGTCGAACCGGGTGTTGAGCACCTTCCCGAGCATCGACACGGCGGTGGACAACATCAAGCTCTCGCAAGGCCTCGCGCGGATCGGCGCCGTGATGGACCGCGCCACCTTGATCCGCAGCCACCGCGTCGGGGACCTGGGGCACATCTTGCACACGCGCCACCAGTATCACTGGCACACTGGCTATCCGCCGCCGCAGACCGTCGCCGCCCCGCACCTGGGCGCCGTCATCGCGAAGACGCTGGGGCCGCGCAACCCGGACGTGCCGGCCTTCATCGACATCGGGCAGAACATCGAGAACGGCGGCGAGAGCGACGGGTTGAAGGCCTTCCACACGGCCGGCTTTCTCGGCAGCGAGTACGGACCGTTCCTGATTCCCGACCCGGCCGACGCCATTCGCGCCGTGCGGTCGGCCCATGCCGGCGAGGCCCGCTCGCGGCAGCGGTTCGAGCGGTACCGGCGGCTGCTGGCGGAAAGCCCCGTCCTTCAACACGGGAGTGACTACCAGCAGGAATCGCTCCGGCGCTCGATGGAGAATGCCCGGCGCATGCTCAGCTCCCCGGCGGCCAAGGCCTTCGACCTGACCCTCGAGCCCAAGAAGACCTTCGACGCGTATAACACCGGACGCTTTGGCCAGGGCTGCCTGCTGGCCCGCCGCCTCGTCGAGCAGGGCGCGCGGTTCATCGAGGTGACCACCGAATATATCCCGTTCCGCCACTGGGATAGCCACGAGAACGGCCACTCGCGTGCTGTCGGCATGAAGGAGACAATCGACGCGCCGGTCGCGCAACTGCTGCTCGATCTCGAAGAGCGCGGCCTGCTCGACCGTACCCTGGTCGTGCTGGCGAGCGAATTCGGACGCGACATGATGGTCGAGGGCAAGCCCGAGAAGCGCGTCCAGGAGCAGGCGTCCACCAACCAGCCCGAGATCATGACGGAGCCGAAGCATTACGGTATGCACCGCCACTTCACCGAGGCCTCGAGCGTCCTGGTGTTTGGAGGCGGCGTCAAGAAAGGCGTCCTCTACGGCCGGACCGCCGACGAGCGGCCCTGCAAGATCGTCGAGAAGCCGGTGACCATCGAAGACCTGCACGCCACGATCTATTACGCGCTGGGCATCCCGCGCGACCTCTCCTACGAAGTAGAGAAGCGCCCCTTCCACATCACCAAGGACGGCAAGGGGAAGCCGGTCCTGGACTTATTTGCAAAGGCTTGAGAAAAGCCGCGGTGACTTCACTATGAGGCTGGCTCTCGCGTCACTTTGTTTTTGCGTGCTCGCTCCCCTCCCGGTGACCGCGGCCGATCAATTCGTCGGAGGGCCGTTCGTCGTGAACGTGACGGGCCGGTCGGCCACTGTCGCCTGGGTGGTTCAGCGCGCCAACGGAACGCTGTACGCGCAGAAAAGCGTCCTGACGGATCTCGAGCCCGGGAAAACCTATCCCTACACCATCAAGGAAGCCGGTGGCGCGACCGGGTCTTTCAAGACCGCGCCGGCCCGCCCCATGCCTTTTGAATTTGTCGTCTACGGCGACACCCGCACCCGGCATGATATGCACCGCCGCGTGGTGGAGGCCGTCCTGAAATACAGCGCCCCGGATTTCGTGCTGCACACCGGCGATCTGGTCGCCGACGGCGCCAACGTCGCGCAGTGGCCGGTCTTCTTCGGGCTCGAAAAAGATTTGCTGCGCAAGGTCGCGTTCTTCCCGGCACTCGGCAACCACGAACGCAACGACCCCCAATTCTACGAATTCTTTCAGGTCGGCAAGCCCTACTACTCCTTTGACTGGGGGAATGCGCACTTCATCGTGCTGAACAGCGACATCGGCAATGCGGCCTCGAACGCGGCTGCGAAGGCGGCCTTTTGGGACGAGCAGACCCGCTGGCTCGAGGCCGACCTGCAGAAGAGTCAGCGCGCCGCCTTCCGCTTCCTCACGGCCCACCATCCGCCCTTTACCGCCGTCGCCCGGCGCCAGGGAGATAATCCGGAGATGACGGCGCTGGTTCCGATGTTCGAGAAGTATCGCCTCAACGCCGGGTTCTTCGGCCACGACCATAACTATCAGCACTATCTAAAGAGCGGCGTCCACTATGTGATCACCGGAGGCGGCGGCGCGCCCCTTTACGACGTCAACACGCCGCCAGCCGTCATCACGAAGAAAGTCGTCAGCACCGAGCACTTCACCAAGATCAGCGTGAACGCCGATTCCGCCACCCTCACCGCCCTGGGCCTCGACGGCAGCACGATCGAAAAGTTCGAGATTCCGGCGGCGGCTGCGAAATAGGCGGTCAGCAAATCGAGAGGAGGGATCTTGAAAAATCGTTTCGTGGTATTCGCGATTCTGATCTCGTTCCCGGCACTGGCGTCGGCGGCGGAAAAGAAGATCCAGATGCAGGATCTGCCCGCGGCGGTCCAGCAGGCTGTGCAAGCCGCAAGCCAGGGCGCCGCTATCCGGGGATTTGCTCAGGAAGTCGAAAATGGCAAGACGCTGTACGAGGCGGAGCTGACCGTTAACGGCCGCGCGAAGGACATTACGTTCGACGCTACGGGCCGGGTGGTCAGCGTGGAGGAAGAAGTTCCTCTGGAAAGCCTCCCGGCGGGCGCTCGCGACGCCATTCGGAAAGCGGTGGGCACCGGCAAATTGCAGAAGGTCGAGTCAGTCAGAGAGAACGGAACCACCTCTTACGAAGCAAGTATTCGAAAGGGTGGGAAATCCTCGGAGGTCAAAGTCGACGCCAATGGCGCCCCGGTGAAATAGCCGGCGCCGCACAATCGTCCGTTAAATCCAGGTCAAGAGGAAACCACCCGCCACCCCACGGCGTCTTTACAGGCACACGTTCAATCCCAGGAGCAAGTGCATGTTTGATAAGTGGAAGCTATCTCTTCTCACCCTTTCGGTCGCGCTGGCGGCCGCCGGAAGCCAAGCCTGGAAGGACAAACGCATTGCCGAGTGGACGGAGGACGATGCCAAGGAGGTCATGACCGAGTCGCCTTGGGCCAAAACCGTGACGCCGTCCATGAGTGGAAATGGAAATGTCAGTAATGGTCCACAACGGTCGGGCGGCGGCATGGGACGCGGCGGCGGGATTGGGGTCGGCGGCATCGGCATCGGGTTGCCAGGCATGGGTGGCATGGGCCGGCGCGGGGGCATGGGCGGTGGCTCACCCCGGGGCGGCGGCTATCCGCCCGGCGGCCAACCCCGCGGAACAGACGACGGCCGCGGCTCCGATCCCGGTTCTTCGCCGACGCTGACGGTGCGCTGGGAAAGCGCCCTTCCGATCCGCGTGGCGGAGCTGATCACCCACACCCTCAGTCCCGATTCGTCCGATGAAGGGCACTATGCCATCGGCGTCTACGGCCTCCCCAGCCGGATGGTGACCACCGATTCTCGAACCCTGGCCGCGCAGCTCAAGGGCCAGGCGTCCCTCAAGCGCGACGGAAAGAAGGACCTCAAGCCTTCCCGCGTGGACGTGCTCGATCTCGAGAGCGGCCCGGTGATCATCTACCTGTTTCCCCGCTCCGCTGAGATCACCGCGCGAGACAACCGGCTGGAGTTCGACGCCAAGATCGGCCGGCTCGAGCTCAAGCAGGCGTTCTACGTGGACGAGATGACCTTCCAGGGCAAACTGGAACTCTGAGGTCCTCATCCCTCGAACCCGCCGAGGTCCCGGCAAAGCCCCTGCCTAATGTGCAGAGTTAGCAGTTCTCTGCCTGATTCCCTGGTGGGGCGGACGCCCACGTCCGCGCCGGACCCCCAGGCCCGGCCCTTGAACCACAGGGAAAGTTCTTTGGCGCCCAGTATGATCCCGTGTCCGCAGAGGCCGACGAGGGCGTCGGCCGCGGTCCAGGGGGACCGCCCCACGGCCTGACTTATGCAACCAAGCTATAACTCGGACACTACCGCATGGCTTGAGCTTCGCTCTTCATGACCACGGCGTTGTGCCAGGCTTGCTGCGCGAGTGGGCCCGGGATCGCGGCCGCCTGTTCGCTGAATTTGACCGCTTCGAGCACCCGCGCCTTGTTGTGCACGGTCCTGCCGAGCTGGTAGTTAGCCACGCCGAGATTGAAAAGCGCCGTACCCAGCATCTCCTGGTTGCCCTGGATGAGAGGGAGAGCGGCCCGCAACTCGGCGTCAGCCTGGAAGTAGCGGGTCCTCTCGCTGTAAACGACCCCCGCGATCCAATGGGCCTGGCCGAGTTCCAGGTTCCGTTTCCGCTCCCAGTCGGCCGCGGACATGCGTTCCGGCTTGGGATGCTTGTTGAGCGCGGCCAGCGCCCGCTGCGAGTAGGTCAGCGCGCGGTCGCTCTGCCGGCGGCTCATCGCCGTGCCGGCCAGCACCAGCAGCAGGTCCTCATTCTCCGGGAAGTTGGCGATGGCCTTCGCGGCGATGCCCGGGACCTTCGACGCCGCCCCCGTCTGGTTCAGGGCCACGAAGTAGGAGGCATACGCTTCGTCGAGGTACTTGCTCTCCGGGTTCTGCTTCTCGAGCGTGGAGATCAGGTCCACCATCGTGGCCGGCGGGGACTGGAGGGCGGTGACGTAGAGCGCGTACTCGGTGTACGCCTCGGCTTCGCGTGCGAAGACGAGGAACTCGGCGGGGGCGCCCCCCTCGACTTCACCTTCGGCTGCCGGCCCGGAAAGCACCTCCTGGGTCAGAGCGTAAGTGTCCGCCGCCAGTTTCTTCACCTGCGCGGCATCTTTCTTCGATTGGATGGCTTCTTTGAGGTTTTGAAACGCGTTCTCCAGATCCTCCGGAGCGTTAACAACGGGACCGGCGTGGAGGAGAAGCGCCAGGCTCAGCACAGACAGGTACATAGCTGCCTCCTATCCCCAGCAAGCTGACTGCTTGATGGAACTGCGGCGAGGATCTCCGGAGCGGGGGGACATAGCACCGCCCTCGTATAACTCACTGCACGCTGCCTGCCAGAGGCTGGGCGACCTGGCTTAATCATCCTGCGGTCAACCGGACAATCTGGAGCGAGAAGTTCGGGTGATTCCGGTGCCAGCCCCCTCCCTTAGGTAGAAGAGAAAGCCGCGCCTTGTGGTAGACTGCCAGCCGAGTTCTAAGCCGCCGGATGGACCAACCCTGGCAAGAACCCGAACCAGCGTGGTGGGCGGCGCTGCTCGTCTACCTCCGCAACCCCGGCTGGTTCACTGCCGAGGAAGAGTTGCAGCCGCTGGCCGAGCGCCTGCGGAGCCTCGTGGAAGCGCTGGAGAGGCTGCGGCCGGAATTAGAGCCGCTGGCCGGGCAGCCGCCCGATAAGCTGCTGCATGCGGTCCAGGTGGCGTTCGCCGCCGATGCCTCCCTCGCCGATCTGGCCGACTCGCTGCCGTTTCCTGATTGGCTGTGGGAGTTGTCGGGCGCGCTGGCGGACCTCGACGATCTCACTGCCCTCTCGCCCCTGCTGGCCGAGCGGCTGCGCGCGAGGGCGCGCGCCGAGGACGGCGACCTGGATCGCAACCTGGCACGCGTCACTATTGCGATCCTGCTGACCGCCGAGGAGGCGCTCGCCGTCCAAGGCTGGCGCAGCTACCGGCTCGCCGACCGGCTGCGTGCCCTGTTTCTGATCGAAGAGGCCCAGACGGTTTGGTATCGAAAGACCTTCCCGGAACTCTCCCGCCGGGCTCCGGCTCTACAAAAGGCCTTCGGCCCCGATTTGCCGTCGCGCCGCGAGCTGCTGACCAACCTGCTCCCGCAGCCGCGCGAGTGGCTGGGGAAGCTGCTCGGCGATCTGGAGGACACCTACGCCGCCTATTTCGCCTCCGAGATCCGGGAGCGCGTGCGGAACACGGTGCCGCGGCGGCGTCCGCCCCGGACTCTCCTCCAGTCTATGGGCGAGGCCTGGAAGCCCCGGAACCTCGAGGTCCAGTTGGGGGAACTGGCCCAGCGCGTTGGGGAAACCAGGGAGGCGGTTAGCCATATCCTGCCGGAGGCCCCACCGGACTGCGACCTGGAGTCGGCGATTTTGGAGCTGCACCTGCGCGCCGACCCGGCGCTCGCCGAAAATCTCGCCAATGCTCTGCCGCCCGAGAGTTTTGCGACCTTGCAATGCGGCGAGCTCGACGAGATCGCCCGGTCGCGGCGGTTGCGGGGCGTCCCGGACCCGCCCGCGGGCGGTTCGACGTGCGCCGAGCGGGCCCATAACTCCCGCCTGATCGGGCTGGCCTTTTCGGGCGGCGGCATCCGTAGCGCTACGTTCAACCTGGGCGTGCTGCAGGCGATCTCCCGGCTGGGAATGCTGCGCGCCTGCGACTACCTTTCCACGGTCTCGGGAGGCGGCTATATCGGCGGCTGGCTTTGCAACTGGCTCTACCGCTCGAGCCAGCGGACCGTGCGCCGGGGGCTCGATCCCCGCCGCGCGCCCGATCCGCGCAACGCCGAGCAACGTCCCATTCAATTCCTGCGCGATTACAGCAACTATCTCACGCCTAAGGCCGGCTTCTTCAGCGCCGACACCTGGACCTTGATCGTGATCTGGCTGCGCAACACGCTGCTCAACCAGACCGTGCTGGTGAGCGCCCTGGCGGCCCTGTTGCTGCTGCCCCGCGTGTTCGTCAAGGTGGCCTTCTACGTGGCTATCAACTTGGGATGGTGGGAGGTAGCCATTTGCGGCGTCTTGGTGGCGGCCGCGGCGGTGGCGATCGGACGGAATCTGCGCGGCCTCGACCCGGCCGATCCCGGAGGCCAGCGCTATAGCGGCTTCGAGGTCGGCGGGCTGATCCTGGCGCCGGTCCTGCTCGCCGCAATCCTGGGCAGTGCCGCCATCTGGAGCTATGAAGGTGATCTCGAGCCTCTCGGACTGGCCTTCGGGGCGATTCTGCTGGGGGCGCTTTTCCTGCTGGGTCAGATGTGCGGTTTCCGGGATTGCTTCGCCCTGGCGCACCCCAAATGGGAACGGTTGGCGCCCGCCTGGCTGGCAGCCGCGTGCGTGCTGGCGGCCGGTGTCGGCCTGCTGGTGTTCCGCGCCGGGGTGCGGCTGGTCGGCAATATCGAAACGGACTGGGGGATCGTCACCTGCGGACCGCCCCTCCTCATCGTCCTGCTTTCCGCGGTGCTGTTCGCCTTCGTGGGCTTGCTCGGAATCTACCTGCCCGACGAGCGCCGCGAGTGGTTGAGCCGCTTCCAAGCCTCGCTGTGGATTCTGACCCTCGGCTGGCTGGCGCTTTTCGGTGTGGCCCTCCAGGGCCCCCTGCTGCTCGAGAGTCTCTGGGAGCATTATCGCCCGGCTCTCTCCGGCGTGTCGGTCACCTGGCTCGCGACCACGCTGTGGGGGGTGCTCGGAGCGAAGAGTGCCGCGACGGGCCCCGCCGAACCCGGCCGCGGGCGCACCCTGCAGGCCACCGTCCTGAATGCGATCGTGGTGGTGGCGCCCTACGTCTTCGCCGCCGGCCTGGTCTTGCTCGTGTCCCTGGGTCTCAGTGTGGTGATCGATAGCGGCGTCTCCTCGGGGGTGATTTTCGCTCTGGCCGTGGTGCTGAGCCTGGTGCTTGGCTCGACCGTCGACACCAACGAATTCTCGATGCACCACTTCTACAAGAACCGGCTGGTGCGCTGCTATCTCGGCGCCTCGCACCTCACTCGCCGGCCGAGCCCCTACACCGGCTTCGACCCTCGAGACGACGTCGAGCTCTCCAGCCTGACGGCCAGCCGCCCTTCGTTTCGCCGCCCGCCCTACGAAGGCCCCTATCCCGTCGTCAACGTTACGTTGAACCTGGTCCACGGGCGGCGCCTGGCCTGGCAGCAGCGTAAGGCGGCGTCTTTTGTCTTTACGCCCCGGCGTTCCGGCTTCGAATACCAGGATTGGGAGCTGCTGCAAGCCCGGTATCCGCTTTTCAACCAGGGCTACCGGCCCACGATCCAATACGGCTACGCACGGGGCGGCATCCACGTGGGTTCCGCGATCGCCATTTCCGGCGCCGCCGCCAGTCCCAACATGGGGTACCACTCTTCGCCCGCCGCCGCCTTCCTGATGACGTTCTTCAACGTCCGGCTGGGGTGGTGGCTCGGCAACCCGCGCCACCAGGGTACGTTCCGCCGGTCCGGAACCCTGTTCGGACCTCTCTATCTGTTCAAGGAGCTGCTCGGCCTCACCGACGACCGCGCCCAGTACGTGTATCTCTCCGACGGCGGACATTTCGAGAACCTGGGACTCTACGAGCTGGTGCGGCGCCGTTGCCGCTATATCGTCGTCTGCGACGCCGAGGAGGATCCGGAGTTGCACTTCGGAGGCCTGGCCGGCGCCATCCGCAAGTGCCGCACCGATTTGGGCGTTGAGATCGATCTCGACGTGGAACGCCTCAAGCCGCCCGAGACCGGCTCGCACAGTCCGTGGCATTGCGTCGTCGGCACGATCTTCTATCGCGACGGTCCGCCCGGCACCGTCGTCTACTTGAAGTCTTCGATCAGCGGCGATGAGCCCGTCGACGTGCTGGAGTACCAGGCGCGCAATCCGGCCTTCCCGCATCAATCGACCGGAGACCAGTGGTTCGACGAGTCGCAATTCGAGAGCTACCGGCGGCTGGGGCTGCACATCGCCGAGCACACCTTCCACGAGACGGCTCATCAGCACAGCCTCATAGCCAGCAAGGAGAGCTTCTTCACCGAGCTGCGGCAGCGCTGGTATCCCCCCAGCTCTTCGGTCGAGAAGGCCTTCAGCAGGCACGGCGAGACGCTCAGCCGGCTCATGGACCGCCTGATCCAGGAGCCGCACCTGCGGTTTCTGGACGCCCAGATCTATCCCGAGTGGGAGCGTTTGATGACCGCCCCGCCGCCCACCAGCACTCCGGGCCTGCCGCTGTGGCTGCCGGCCACCTACGAGGAACGGCGCAGCGGCTTTTATTTCTGTCACTGCCTGATCCAGCTCATGGAAAACGTCTACCTGGATCTGAACCTGGAGCGGGAAGCCGAGCATCCGGACAACAGCGGCTGGATCAACCTGTTCCGCCACTGGTTCTGGTCGGGCATGTTCCGCGTTACCTGGGCCATTGCGTCGTATAACTACGGCTCGCGGTTCCGCTCCTTCTGCGGGCGGAAATTCGACACGGCCCCCAGCCGGGTAGTGCGAACGGAAGCGACGTCGCTGAATTTCTGGGAAGAAGAACTGTTACGGCGGTTGCCCACGGCGCCGGATGACGAGATCTGCCAGTTCCAGATCGAGGTGACCGACCCGACCGGCGGCCCCGGCATGGTCCAGTTTCCAGTGGGCCTGGCGGTGATCGACGCCGAGCGCAACCTGGTGTATTTCCGCATCCAGGACCACGTGCGCCACATGGGACTCGCGCAGCGCGCCATGAAGCTGCTGCGCGGCCACGTGCGCGGCATCGCCTGGAGGGCCGCGCCCCGCGACTTCCCCGAAGAGTCCACGCGGGACAACCAAAGGCGGCTGGAGCGCTTCTTCCGGTCGTTGTGAGCGGGCCTCCCCTTCCCACGGCGGCGCCTCCGCTTTTCTCTTTCTCTCCGCGGCAATCCAGTGTAAGATCGGGGGCGCGTGTACAACCGATAGTGAGAGCCGGGCAAGAGTCCCGATCCGAGCCGCGACCGTCAGGGAGCGGTTTCAGAGTGGCGGTCGCGCATTCCCAAGGACCGCTCCCTCACGGTCGCGGCTCGGCATCTGGGTGTACACGAGATCGAAATATTCGGTAGATATCAGAGGAGGGTAATATGCCCCAACAAGCGCCCGCGCCTAATTCCTGTAGTATTACCGTTAATGTCTTCTCTGGAAAGCGGGAACCGGTGGAGAAAGGCGTCAACGTACTGTTCACCCTCCGCGACGGCAACCAGAACGAGGTGTATCGGAAATTCAAGAAAGTCTCCAGCCTCACCCTGGACAATTTGCCGTTCTTCAACAATTTTGGCGACAGCTACACCGTGCTCGCCTGGGCTGACGACTACCAGCAGGCCGGCTTCACGCCGGTGGCGGTCACGCCCCAGACGCCCGCGACCGTGGATCTGATGCTGGCGCCGCAGGACGCCACCTTCGACTTTCATGAAGCGAGGTGGGACCTGCTGATGCAGGACGTCACCTATGCCAGGCTCTTGACAGCCGGCGCCGGCAAGCCGGCGAGCGCGGCGCAAAACCGCTTTTCCGACGTGCTCGAAAATCATCCGCCGGTGCTCGCCTGTCTGTTCAACCTGGTCACCGCGATGTCGCAGATCCACCTGCCCGACGGCTCGCCGACCGATTACCTGCGGGAGCTGATCTGGGACGACACCATGCAGCAGGATCGGTTCTTCGCCTGGGCGGACCCCGTCCTGATCGACCAGGTCGTGCAGGCCGCCGCACAGGGCGCGTTCGCGCCCGAGGTCGGCTCGGCGATCTTCCACCCCGGCGCCACGCGCAGCTACAAGCAAGTGCAGTTCGGCGAAGCCAACGTGCAGATCACGTTCCATGAGAACGACACCGCCACCATTCAGGGCGCCCCGTCCGTCAAGGCAGAGATCGACATCGACTATTACAAGGACCTCGCCGCCCACGCGCTCCTCGAGGTGGTCCACAACAAAGCGACCGGATCGCTCACGGACCCGCGCGATGTCTACGTGCTGCGCTGGATCGCCGGCCGCCACGCCGGCGTCCCCAACTTCGAGCCTCCCTACCGGCTGGTCTAGGGTACTGCCATGCCATCGATCAAGCTCACCGATCAGTTCGGGGCCGACGTGGATGTCCAGTTGGCGCCGGCGTCCGCCTTGCTGGCGTATGCGAAGCAGATTCCCGCGCTGGTCCTGCAAGGGGCGGATCTCAAGAAGGCCGGCGGCCTCACGCTCGATCAACCCGCCCTGACCGCCCTGACCACCGGGCTCTCGTTTTCGAATCCGTTGGAGCTGGGCGAGGGCGCGGCGGAGCTGTCGATCCAGGCGGGAGTGCACGGCAGGTTCGCGATCCTGGCGCGGCGGCCCGGGTCGGACCAGTTGTTCGCCTCCGACGCCATCGGCGAGGACATCGAGATTCCGGACGGCTCGTGCTACGTCTGCGCCGGCCTGCAGGCGTCGGCCGGCTCGACCGCGGGCGGCGCCACGGGGCAGTTGCGGTTCGGCGCGGCGGGGGGCGCGACCCTCGAGATCGCCAGTTACCGCCACTTCTCCCTCGGCGACCACGTCACCTATGTGGAAGCCTTGCGGCAGAGCCTGGGGGGTTTCATCATCCCAGCGCGCGTCGCCCACTTGCAGGCTTTGCCGCCTCGCGGCGTTGCCACGGTGACGGTACGCGGGTCGCTGCAGCTCTCGGTGACCGCGGACTTGCTGGCGATGAGCAATCCACTGGCGACCTTGACGCTGCCCGGTCCCGCGCCGGCGCTCGCGTTGAAGGCGGGAGGCTCGGTGCAGGTCGGGGCCTCTTACCAGATCGCGTGCGAATACCAGGTCCGCGCGCACAAGCTCGATAACGGGCGCGTGCGGTTGGGCTGGTACCGCACCCGCTCGTCGGAATTCGCCGTGAAGGCGACGGCGAGCGCCGGTGTGACGGGCGGCTTCGGGGATACGGATTTGTTCTCCACGGTGCTGGGCGCCGTGAGCGCCGATCCCAAGGCGGACCGCGACGAGCTGGCGCGGGCCGGTCTCGGTAACGATCAGATAGAGGCCATTCAGGGGGCGGTAAAAGCGGCGGTGAACCGCCGGCTGGAGCTGGCCGTCTCGGCGGAGCTGGCTGCGTTGCAGTCCGGCACGGCGGCGTTCCTATATGAGATCGATTTGCCGGCCACGACCCCGGCGTCGCAACAGGCGATCGAGCAGGCGCTGCGCGGCGATCTGAGCGCCTTGCAGGCGGGGGATCTGCCGGGGGTCGCTTGCGTGCAGAGTCTCTGGACGAAGGTGAAGGAGCGCCGGCTAACGCTCCAGGTCAGCCTGCTCGGCATTTTCGGCTTCAGCTCGATTGCGAGCCTCGTGCGCAGCGGCTCCGTGCTCTACGAGCCGGCCACTGGAACCCTGGTGGTGACGGATCAGGCCTCCGCCGAGCGGGTGCGGTCGGCCAGCGTGAATTTCGGGGCGGACACGCAGAAACTCCGCCACGTGCTGGCCGAGTCGTTCCTGATTACGGCCGTCTACCGGGGCACGCAGCAGGCCATGGGCGGCCCCTCGCTGCGCGCGAGCCATAGTTTCTTCGAGCTCCGGAACGACGCCAGCCGCGCGGACTTGCAGAGGGACCTGAGGGCCGGCGTGGCGCTGGGCCTGCTGTCGGGTCCCGACACGGAATTGCCCGCCGGGGTCGATAGCTTCGGCCGCACTACGGTGCATGCGCAGGCCGACTACGACGACGCGCTCATGACGAGCCTGTTCCTGGGCGTGGACGGGAAGCCGTTCCCGCGCGAAGTTTATGAGGACGCCGGACGCCAGGCTTTGCAGATGCTCGTGGGCGAAGGCGATGCGGATGCCGCGCGGCGCAGGCCCGCGCTCGATGGTCCGCTGTGGCTCGAAATGAAGAGGCAGGGGGAGTTCAACTTCAAAGCCCTGTTTCCAGGGGTCTCCGAGACGGTGCTGGGCGCCATCGTAGAGGACTACGTGACGATCGAGTGGTGGGCGGACGCCATGGCGGGGGCCGCCTCGCGCCTCGGGGCGATGCGGCAGCTCGTCCCGCGCCAACCGGGCGTATCCGCCGACAGCGCTGAGTTCCAGTCTTTGCGCGAGGACCTTGCGAAGCACCTGGCGAAAGTGGCGCAGCAGACCAGAGAAGAGTTTGGCCAGCCGAGGGGCCTGGTGGCGATGAACGAAGTCTCGGGGCGCCGCGCCAGCGTGACCTTTTTAGTCACCGGACCCGTGCTGACGCGCGTGGGAGCCGCGCGCCGCTCGGTAACTGGATGATTCTGCTGGGGGGACCGGAAATGAGTGCAGGAATGCACTCATTTCCAACGTGAGGAGGACCCGTGCCGGACACGCTGTTTCAACCGCTCACCTTCCGAAACCTCACCGTCAAGAACCGCATCTTCCGGTCCAATATCTCGGGGCGGTTCGACAACTACGACGGCTCCGGTAACCAGGCGCGCATTAACTGGGAAATGAAATTCGCCCGGGGCGGCGTGGGCGGCATTCTCTCGTCCTTCGTGCCGGTGGCGATGCGCGGCCGCATCATCCCGAACTACGCGACCATCGACCGCGACGAGCGCATCCCGTTCTGGCGAGAGCTGGGCCGCCAGGTGCACGAGCACGACTGCCGCTTTATCCTGCAGCTCAGCCATGGCGGACGCCAGCGGGACATACCCGGCATCGAGTATCCCAAGGGACTCAGCTCGACCGACCAGTCCGATCCGGTGCACGGCTTCGAGTGCGAGCGCATGACGATTCAGGACATCCGGGACACGGTGGCGGCGTTCGCGGCGGGGGCCCGGCGCGCCCGCGAGGCCGGCCTCGACGGCGTGGAGCTGCACGGGGCGAACGGCTACCTCATCACCCAGTTCCTCAGCTCCGCCATCAACGACCGCGAGGACCAGTACGGCGGCTCGCTCGCCAACCGCGCCCGTTTCCTGCTCGAGATCGTGGCGGCCATCCGCGCCACTGTGGGAGCCGACTTCCACTTGCAGGTGAAGATCAGCGCCACCGAGTACAACAACGCGCTCGCGCCCTTGGAGCCGGCCGGCAATACGATCGAGGATTCCGTAAAGGTGGCGAAGTGGCTCGAAGCCGCCGGGGTGGACGCCCTGCACGTTTCGACCGGCAGCTCCTTCCCGCACCCGCGCAATCCGGCCGGCGATTTCCCGGTGGAGGACGCGCTCAAGACTTTTGCCGCGATGATTCCCAGCGGCGAGAACGAGCTGCAGAACTACCTGCTGCTGCGCTCGGAGCCGACGGCCAAACTCTATCAATTGATGTGGAACCAGGCGCGCGGCGACAAGATCGAAGGCATCAGCCTGGAGGACAGCCACGCCATCAAGAAGGCCGTCCACATTCCGGTGATCTGTACCGGAGGGTTCCAGACGGCGTCCGAGATTCGCCGGGCCATCGAGAGCGGGGCGTGCGACGCGGTGTCGATCGCGCGGCCGCTGGTGGCCAACAACGACCTGGTGCAGATGTTCGCAAACGGGCTCGACCGCGCGCCGCAGCCATGCACCTATTGCAACAAGTGCCTGGTCAACGTGCTACAAAACCCGCTGGGGTGTTACGAGGAGAGCCGGTTCGGGTCACGCGAGGAGATGCTGCGGGAGATATTTTCCGTTTTCGACCCGGCACCGTTTGCGGGGGCTTAACGCGGTGCACGCACTCGTGGCGATGCCCGATTGGTAGCGAGCGATTAAATCAAACGACCGACCTAACTTTTAGGTCACCAAAACCTCGCAGAAACCCTGGTTTCGACCCCGTTTTGCCGCTTTTTCGACGCAAAGACGAGCGTCGAGCGAACTCGGGCACTCTGGACACGGCGCGGGGGCCATCGGTGCAGCGAGTTCGTATCACGGCATGAGCCGTTTGTCCGGCGTCACTGGCAAGCAGCTTATCGGGGAATAGGATACAGGTGTGGGCTTCAAAGCCGATGTCATCGTCGCTTGGGCAGCCTAACGACCAAGCGTTCAGCCGCGCCGCGCCTCTTGCGGCGTCGGTTGCAGCGCCTTGTTAGCCAGACTGTCGGTGCACACCGATCTGTCGCCCATACGCATCGCGAATGGCCTGAGCGAGATGGTTCGGCTTGACCTCGTAGCCACCAAAATCTGCGATGTTGTCATGCCTCACATGGAGCTGCCCCTCGCCGATGTTACCGCGGTGTTGGCCTCGCGAGTAATGCCTATTCTGTTCCAGCTCCTGCGATGACAACACCCAGTACCGAATGACGTCTCGCCACACTGCTACCCATACAAACACGTCGCAGCAACTGGGTTTTATTTGCTGAAAGTTCATCCAGAACGGCTTAGTGGAATCGGAGGCAAGGGCCTTCACATATAGCGGCTTGTCTATGTCCGAGTCGACGGCACGCGAAGCCTTTACTTCAATCCGAATGCGGTCGTCAAGCAAGAAATCGTACTGCCCTGCATACTCTTTGTCGATTTTCTTGGAAGGCTTCTTCAGCTCAGGAACAAGCTCCTTCAGATGACCTTGAGCCCAGGCTTCTCCAAAGCCTCGGGGCGAGGAAATCTCAAAGATGTAGAGGTACAAGTTCCGCGAGATGTATTCGTCTCGCAAGAGGTAATAGTCGTCAAGAGTCAGCGCATCCATGGCAAGAAGTGTCGAGATGAGGTACTCGTACTCGTTAAAGGGATAGACCGATACCAAGTCTTGCAGCCGAGCGAGTACCTCTTGCTCATTCGGCAGCGCCGCCAAGACACGTCGCAGCTCTTTCTCCAGGTACTCCATGTCAAGGCGGTCAGAAAAGCGACGGTTGCCCTGTCGATTGCTGCGAAAGGGTTTCCTCTGTGTCGGACTCAAATCGTTCCGGCAGTTCAAGCTCGAAAGCGTGACCATTCTGCCATCCTAGGCGACCTGTGCGCCTATAATGCTCCAGTCGCCTGATTGACATCTCACAAAACACTGGGTCAACATCGGCAGTAAGGCAGCGTCGACGGAGCCGCTCGGCCGCCAGGAGGGTAGTACCGGAATGCGCGAACAAGTCCACTACGGTATCGTGTTCCGCGGAACTGGCTTGGATGATCCGCTCAATGCTCTTCAGGGGTTTCTGAGCGTAGCAACCCGACACATTCTCGTCCATCCTGTAAAAGACCTGCTGAATATCCACCCAGACATTACCAGCTCGGATTGTATCTGATCGGCCTCGTTCGAGGTTCTCTGTCAGCTTGCCGCTCACCTCCTTGTAATAGCCACGCAAGATCTTTGGGATCTCGGTGTACTCTGCTGCCACATCGAACCCCGGCTCACCCTTTCTGTAATAGAGCAACTCCTGCCGGACGGCCATCCAGTTTTTGGGCGTGCCGTAACCCCGTTGATTTCGCATCGTGATGAAACTCCTGGGTGCAAACGGCGTACGCCGCATCATCAGCATAAAGTCCGCAAGGGGTTGAAATCCGTCGTTCTGGTCGGCACCAAGCCAAACGTAGAGCGAGGCATTGGCCGACAAGAAGTGGTATGTGCTCATCACCCAGTGCTCGCACCAGGAAATATACTCGCTGACGCTGTGCGTCTCGAAAGCTGCCAAGTTGTACGGCGGATCGTGGATCGCCAGTGTCGGCTGCCCTCCAACAACGAACTGCGCTACGGCATCGCAATCTGCTGCGTCCAGGCATGCGATCCGGTGGCCTTGCTGCGGATCCTCCCAGATGTCGCCTCTGCGGAGCCGGCAGAAGGCTAAAAGGCGTCGCTGGAGTTCCGAATTCGTGTCGAGCCGAGGTAGCGGGTTATTGTTCATGCGTTCTCCATTGAATCAAATCTCGCGCTTGCAGCGCAGGCCCACCAGACCTGGCTAACTAGTAGTTAAGCCGCCCACCAAACCCATTCTCGGTCGGCCTAGGCAGGAAGTCAAAACCAGCCGCATTACAGTTCCAACTGCTTGTGGCACAACGAGCCGTATTCCCCTCGCCAATCCGCTGCCGTTTTAGGCCGACGGCTCCGCCCGACTGCTCTGCCGCCTTCGTATGGCATCGGCTTTCGGAGCCGGTCGAGCTGGAACGCTTCGTTAGGCGCCTTTCAGGAAGCAAGCTCTTTCTTTGCCTCGGCAAAAGCGAGTTCCTCGAGTTCGACTCTCTCGCGGAGAACCCGTTCGACCCACTTGTGCAGACCGGCCTCGCGGTGCAAGCTGGCCAGGAAAGCTGCGCGCGCCGCTAGATCGCCCGGAATCGACAGGGAGGCCGGCTTGGATTTCTTGACCCGGATCGGCGCCTCCCAGGCTGACTCGTCGTCGGAGTGGGCAATCACAAGTTGATCGATTGCTTCCTGATCGAGTGTTGCGGTCTTCCTTTTCTTTCGTGTACTCATAAGGGCCAGCCTGTGATGATGCGAGCCAGGTTGTCCGGCTGGAGTTGGAAAATGATTTTAAGTCTCCTGCCGCCGAGCGTTTTGCCGATCAACTGGTAGCGGTCACGGAATTTCTTGTTCCGTCGAATCTCAAAGTCCGAAAAAAAGCACTCGACAGCCTCGTTGAAGGTGACGCGATGCGCGGCAAGCTTGTCGCGCTCGAAATCGTACTCGAAGTTCGACGGCGTGAATCGAGGCCAGTTGACCAATTCTCATTGTACTGCCGTTCTCCTCCGGCCCCGGGGGCCTGACAATCGAGGCATCATCCGCCGCCCGGTTCTTGGCCGTTGCTTGCAGCGCCCTGTTAGACAGCGCCTACGCTACTTGGTAGATGGCGGGCCGAAACGACGGCTTTGGAATCGGCTTCTTCGCCGCCCGCGCAGCCTGGAGCCACGCTTTCTTGGCCTTCAGCACCTCGGCCAGAGCCGCGGCTGGAGTTCCGCCAAAGGCAGAGCAATAGCGGAGGTCCGGAATATCGGCGATGTAACCACCATCGTCATCGCTATAGAAGATGTTGATGTGGTAGTCCTTCATATCTCTTCTTCCAACTGAAGATTATACCTTTCAACGAGCTGGAGCAGTTGTTTTACTTGGTACGGCTTGGCTTGACCCCGAACATTCTGAAGATTCAACGGCTCACGAACCGCCGGATGAATCAGAATGTGATGACTGCCTTCCGTACGAGCCAGGCGAAACCCCAAGGCTCGGGCGAGCGTGAGTGCGTCGCTGAACCGGACGTTGCGCTGCGCTGTTGCGATTCGCTTCAGAAGTCTGCGGGGTCTCATGCGTCTCTTCTGTGGCCGCCTAACGACTCAGGCGCTCAGGCGCGGCTTGGTTTTGACCGTCGCCTTGCAGCGCCTCGTTAGGCCATTCTGGCCCACCGGCTCAGGCCTGTACTGCCTCCCAATGTCGGGCGAGTTGTCGAAAGGCTTGCTTATGCAAGGGCCAGTCATGCAGAGTTGCCGGGTCAAAGTCTGCTCCATTGGGCCAGACCAGCGTGTCGACTTCGGGATCGATCCGAACCTGGTTGAACAACGCCACGTCGCGTAGTGGGCCATACATTTCGCCCGCGAGAATTGGCCGAAAATCGATGGTCCGGTCGGTCTCGTCGTCGAAGCGAACGCGGAGCGTGTAAGGAGAAACGATTTCAAATGAACGAACTCGATAAATCGGATGTTTCATACGATCCGGGTGCATGCCCTGGTTAGCCACTCTGCCCGCCCCAATCCTATGCCAGGGCCCTCGCGGAGTCACACGGCAATAGGGGTAAGCTGATAAATTCGGCCAAGCTGGCTGGCCCTCACGAAATCACCTCTCTGCAGCGCCTTCCGGACTTCGTCCAGCTTCTGTGCATCCTCCAAGGATAAATAAGGTGACCATCCCGTCTCGGACTCGATCCACTCAACCTCGACCGCGGCGGCGTATTGTCCCTCATGGACGAACTTAGTACGATGCCCTGTACTCATGACTTTCTCCTCAGAAAATCGTCGCTCCACCGTTCGGGGTCAGGCCGATAAGCCGTGACGACGACGGCTGGAGAAGTTACACCGCTCGGGAGGCCCCACAGGACATGGACTGGCTTGCCATCGTGATCCCACTGCAAAACCAACACGCACGGCCCTTTGTGATACGCCGGGGATGCCTCCACGACGGCACCCTCGCGGACCCTTCGTAGACATCCTTGATCAGGATACCATCTGCCGCCAGCTCATCATAGCCATGGTCTGAGAGGAGGACCTCCCGCCGTGCGACCAAGTCAAGGATGCGGCGAAACCCGTCGCTCATAGAGTGGGGCCCTCAAACCGGCCTCGCATCCGTGGCACATTTTCCTCGGTCCGAATTGGCTCCTGGCCGAGGGGCGCCAACTCGTCACCTGCGCGACGCGATGTGCGGAAAGCCTTGTCGCGCTCTAAATCGTACTCGAAGTTCGACGGCGTGAATCGACGCCAGTTGACCAATCCTCATTGTACTGCCGTTCTCCCGCGGCCCGGGGGCTTAACAGTCTGTGTCGGGACCGCTCCCTCACGGTCGCGGCTCGGCGCGGGATGCTCGTCTTGCTGAGCCGCGCCTAAGCACGCGGTCCTGACCCTTTCCACACGGGATGGTAACTAACGACCTGAGCATCGAGCGGCCTCGGCATTACGGTTGTCAGGCGGCGTTTTCCTTCATGTCGAGCACGGTCCCGGATTCTTGAATTGTCGCGTTCTGGAGAAACTCGCGGAACCCGGCAAGAAAGGCTTCCCGCCCCTGTATCCTGCCGGCAAAATCAGGAAGCACCATGACAATCTCCGAGTGCACGAGCGGCGCAAGGTCCTGGACCTGGCCGTCGAGCCACACCTGGTTGATGTGACGCAGGGCGGCGGCCGCCTCCTCGCGTTTGGATTCGTTTACCATGAGCGGCTCCTTTTCATTTCAGCCCGAGCTTCTTACCAGCCGCCAGCAGACGGATGGCTTCGCGAAGGCGTTTCTCTTTGGTTTCCTCTCGCTTGGCTGAATCGATCCAACCGAGGTAGGCCCGCCGGTAGGAGGGCGGCAGTTGCTCGAAGTATTTCCACGCACGCGCATGGGCCTTCAATTGTTTCTCGATATATGACGGCATCCCCGGCACGGAGGGCCGAGGGGCATCGCCGCTGCGGCTCGTGGGCGCCCGCGCGAGTCCCGGGGCCGCCAGTAACCCGCGCGCCTGGAGGTCCGCGTAGCGCCGGCGATTGATGGTGGACCACCTGCTGGCGGGCTGCCGCGGCGTGAACTTGCGGGCGTACCGATCGTCATCGAGACGCTTGACCAGGCTGTCGATCCATCCGAAGCACAGCGCCTCGCGAACCGAGTCCTCGTAAGGGAGGGACTCCAGCAGCGTGTGGTTTTTGTAGAACACGAGCCAGACGCCGGGACTCGAGGCATGGTGGTTTGCTAGCCATTTCCGCCATTGTTGGCGGTTGGGAACCTGTAAGGTCGTGAGTTGCGTCGTCATGGCGGGCTTAGGACCGCTCCCTCACGGTCGCGGCTCGGCGCGAAATGGCGTTCGTTGATGGAAGGGTTTCGTTGATGGAACAATTTCGTCGAGGGAAGGGTTTCGTGGGTGGAACGATTTCGTTGATGGACGGAGTTCGTTGGGGCAAGGAGGCGTTAATGAGACACGGTTACGGAGGCTGCGCGTTTGCGCGAACATTCTCGACGCTGCGCTAGTGGCCGGGGCTGGCGGCGGCCGGTAGCGAGAGGGGCTCGTACTCGCGCTGGACGAATTGGCCGGTGAAGGCGAGGAAGCGCATGCGGGCCTGCAACTGCAGGATCGGGTCGGAGGTCCCTGTGATCTGGAACGAGCCGAGGAAAGCCGCCAGGTTGCCGGTCGCCGCGATGTCTTCGAAGGTCCGGAACTTCAGGTACGCGATCCCGAGCTCCGGCCACGAGCCATCGGTCGCGCGCCGGTAGACGTGACTGTAGAGGGTCGTGTAGTCGTTGAGAAGCTCGCGAATCGCGTCGGTGCCGCCCGGACCGTTCTTCTCCATGTATTTGCGGCCTTCGAGGCGATAGGCGGCGCCCTGCTCGCCGTGGAACTCCAGGTGATACCGCATCTCGGCCTCGCCCGTTTCCGGGTTCACGAGGAGGTAGTTGAACCAGCTCGACTGGGCGTCGAGCGCGTAGGTCACGTTGCTCTTGCCCTGGAAGCTCGCGAAGCGGATCGAGCCGCTCAGGGTGGCCTCGTGCGCCGCGCCGTCGACGAACTCGTTCACGTCGCGCACCGTCATCCGCACCGTGAAGCTCGCATCCACGCCGCCCGTGGGAGCGCCCGACGCGGGGATGAGGTCCGCTATCTGGAGATCGCCGGCTTTGCCCGGAGACGCCGCACGGCCCTCGAAGAACCATCCTTCCATGGTTTCATCGAAGGTCATGCCCACGCCGTCGGGCAATTGGACGTTGAGGAACGGCGCGAGGAGGTTGTCGGTCGGCAGGGCCTTGTCACCGGTGCGCGAGAGCGTGTAATAGAAGCCGAAATCGCTGGTGCCGGGCACGGTGTGCAAGATCCCGAGATTTGCGCCGTTGAACAAAGACGAGAGGTCGGGCAGCGCGCCCGTGACATAACGGCCCACGAACAGATCGCCCGTGACCTTGCGGATCTCGTCGTGGAAGGCCGTGAAATCGTCGAGCCGGAAGTGGTCCTGCACGAAGCTCGGGACGACGAACCCCTCCATCAGTCCCATGAGGCGGAAGCGGGCTTCGAGGCGCCCGTCGGGCTTGCGGTCGAAGGCCAGATAGGCGGCGCGGCTGAGACTGTTGTTGTTCGAGACCATGTCCATCTGCCAGACGCCGTTCAGCTCGTCGGCCGAGGGGACGGTCCCGGCCTGGTAGAGCGCCGTGTGATCGTTGACCGTCATCCGGGCGAAGCTGTAGCGGCGCGACATCACGAAGGTGAACATGCGGAGGCCGTTGGGATACTCGCCCAGATAGACCCGTCCGATTACCAGGTCGTCGCTGATTTGCTTCAGGATGTCGTAAAATCCCGACCACTGGGGCTCGAGGTACCGCAGCAGAATGTAGCGGCCGGGCTCGAGGGTGCCCGTCTCGCGTCCGATCGTGATTTCCTCGAGCGAATTGTGCGCGGTGATGCGGTCGTCGGTATCGCTCGTGATCCCGACGTACTTGTTTCCTTTCTTCTGGAACGTCTTCTTGAAGCCGGTGAAGATGGCCGACGACATGGCGTTGAGGATGTGGCCCTTCGGGAAGAAGCCCTTCCAGTAGGCGTCGTTTTGGACGGTCTGCGCGGCCGTGTCGATGCGGGGCGGCCCGCCCTGGTTGACGATCTTGTCGATGCTCTGGGTGGGGCAGCGCCGGAAGAGCTTCTCGAGCTCGGCCTCGCTGCGGGTGATGACGTCGAGGGGATCGAGAGCGGCCACCCCAACGCTGGCCGGTGGCTGCGGATACGCCTGGCCCTGCATTTCCTGGATTTTCTTTTCGGCGATGCGCTCGGTCAGCGCCGAGATCGTCAGGAAGGGATTCACGCCGAGCGCCGAGGGCACGACCGAGCCGTCGGCCACGAAGAGGCCGTCCTGGACGCTGCCGTCGCCGGCAAACACGCGTCCGAACTCATCGACGGCGCCGTGCATGTAGTCCTCGCCCATGGGACAGCCGCCCAGCGGGTGCGCCGTGACGAGGTGGCGCGTCTGGAAGATGCTCCAGGTGGGGTTCTGGATGTAATTGGCGCCGAGGGCGCGCGCGTGCCGCCGCAATTCCTCGTCCATGCGCCGGAAGACGATCTGCTGGCCCACCTGGTCCCACTCGATCGACATGCGGCCGTCGGGCTCGAACCAGGGCGCGTCGAAGTTCATGGTGCCGCGCGCATCGTCCTGGCCCATGACGAGGTAGAGCATGGTGTGGTTGAGGGCGCCATCGGGAGCGTAGGGCGCCGTGGGGTCGAAGTCCGCCGCGATGCGGGCGGCCCGGGCGGCTTCGTCGCCCACGGTGGTGGGTTGGCCTCGCAGGGCGGCGAAGGCGAGCTTGGCGCCGGCTACGTAGGCGCTGGGGAAAGAGAAATCCTCGACGGAGATGCGCTGGGACACGGGCGCCGAGCCGTTGTATTTCACGATGCCGACGATCGAGGGGCCGGGGTACCGCGACTCCCCGGCGGCGGGGACGCGTTGCCCGTAGCCGAGCACGTCGGTCTCGAAGTTGCCGTTGTAGGCGAGGCCGAAGAAGTCGCCGTTGCCGCTGAAGCCGGTCCCGAGGGCGGGCGAGACGCTCAGGCCGTGCATCTCGGAGCGCAGCAGGATTTCGGTCGAGTTGAGGGAGCCGGCCGAGAGGACCACGTGGGCAGCGTCGAGCGTGAACGAGTCGTGACTGAGCGGATCGGTGTAGCGCTGGCCGTGAATGCGCCACCCCTTTCCACCCTTGAGCTTCTCGATCCACTCGACTTTCATCTGCGTGAAGATGTCCGCGCCCTGTTGGGCGGCCAGGGGGAGATAGTTCATGTAGAGGGTGTTTTTGGCCCGGAAATTGCAGCCGGAGATGCAGTCTCCACAGAGCACGCAGGGATGCTGCTCGACGCCGTGGGGATTGGGGCCGTCGATGTCGAAATTCACGGCGATGTCTAGGGGATCGGCGTGGCGGTTGAGCTCCTGCGCGCGGCGGTCGAGGGCCTGGAACTTCTTGAGATCGGCCACGGTGGGGACCGGTTTCGCCGCCAGCACGTCGCGGGCCCGCTCGTAATAGGGCAGCACGTCGTTGTAGCGGAGCGACCGGGGCCAGCCGACTTGCTCGAAGACCTCGGCGTCCGGAACGATGGCGACGTTGGCATTGATGAGGGAAGTGCCGCCGAGGCCGGACCCCTTGATGACGGAAATGTCGCGGTAGTTGAGGAACTCGTAGAGTCCCAGGGGGTTGAGGTCGCTGCGGGTGTGCTGGAGGATGCCGGGCACGTCGTCGGGGAAATCGCCGGGGGTCCACTCCAGGCCGCGCTCGAGGATGCAGAGGGCGTGGGGCCGGTTCAGAGCCTTGGTCAGACGGGCGGCGGTGATGGCGCCGCCGTAGCCGGATCCCACGACGACGAAATCGTAAGTGGGCTGCCGTTGGTTCCAGGGAATGGAAAGCATATCGCCTCCGTATTCGGAGATGTTACGCGAATTGTATTGCCGATGCAAAGCTCGATTCGCGAGCGGCGCAGGCTCGGGTGTACGCCGCCGGACAAACGGATTTACGTCCCCGGCATAGGCCGAGGGCCGCGCTGAGTCTAATGCCGGCAGCTTCGATCGGACGATATACCCGTGGAGCGCCGGGAGTTCGTCAGCGATGGCAACGGAAACCATACCTTTGGAAACGTCCGGATTCGCAGCTTCGCCCGACTGGGGGCCGTCCCACGGTGCGGCGGTGAGGTCCGTTGCGGATCCTCAAGCCGTACGGCACCTTCTCGTGCTTACGCGTGCCGCCAGTGTAGGCGCCGCCGCGGTCGGCAGTCTGGTTCTAACCGGGTGGCTGCTGGACATTGAAATCCTGAAGAGCGTGCTGCCTGGGGCGACGCCGATGAGGCCCCTCAGCGCCGTCTGTTTCATTCTCGCGGGGCTGGCCCTGGGGCGGCAATCGAACGCCTTCCGCCGGCTGGCCGGGGCTCCCTGGTCGCGACGGGCAGCGCAGGGCTGCGCCGCATTCACAGCCCTCGCGGGCCTCGCGACCCTCGGCGAAGTGCTGCTGGGCGTCAGTTTCGGTCTTGACGAGGTCCTCTTCCCCCAAGCGCTGGCCGCCGCACAACTGCTCCACCCGGGCCGCATGTCGCCCGCCACAGCCGTCGCCTTTCTACTACTGGGAACATCGCTTCTGTTGCTGGGCGCCGACGCCGTGCGAGGGTCGCGCTACGTCCAGCCACTGGCGCTGACGGTCATCCTGGCGGGAGCCTTCTTCCTGCTGGGTTACTGCTTCGGCGTCGAGGCGTTCTATGACGTGGCCAGGCCCCTTCCGATGGCGCTGCACACGGCGGTGTTGCTCGTCGCGTTGGGCATGGGAGTACTGGCGGCCCGCCCGGAGAGCGGGCTGATGGCCACGTTCACGAGCGAATATGGCGGCGGTGCGATGGCGCGCCGCATTCTGCCGGTAGTCCTGACGCTGCCCTTCGTCACCGGCTGGTTGCGGCTGCTCGGTGACAGGTCCGGATGGTACGGAGCCGGGTTTGGCGTGGCGCTATTCGCCACCTGCAATATCGGTATTTTCACCACCCTGATCTGGTGGAGCGCCCGGTCGTTGAACCGGACGGATGCCGGGTACCGCGAGACGGAAAGGAGGCTGCGGTTTTCGCAAGCGCAACTCGAGACCGCCCAGGAACTGGCCAAGACCGGCAGTTGGGACCTGGACTTGCAGACGGGGCGTTTGAACTGGTCCCGGGAGATGTACCGGTTGTTGGGCCGCGATCCCGCTCTGCCGCCGGCGTCCTACGAAGAGTTTATCGAGTGGGTGCATCCGGACGACCGCGGGCGCATAGCAGCCAACTATGCCCTTTTGCTGCGGCGGCTGCCGGTCGAACCCCTGGACTTCCGGACCAATCCGGCGCACGGCCCGGTGCGCTACATCGGCGCGCGCTACGAGCTGCGCGCGAACGGCGCGGGCCACCCGCGTTGGGCCGGGGGCACGAACACCGATATCACCGCGCAGAAGAGGGTCGAGGAGACCCTCCAGGCGGCGCTCCGGGAAGTTAGCGAGCTGAAGGGGGCGCTCGCCGAACATGCCATCGTGACGATTACCGATCCCCAGGGAAAGATCACCTACGCCGACGACATGTTCTGCCGGATCTCCCAGTACTCGCGGGAGGAGCTGCTGGGGCGGGATCACCGCCTCGTGAACTCGGGATACCACCCCAAAGAGTTCATCCGGGAGCTGTGGACCACCATCGCGCAGGGCCGCGTCTGGCACGGCCAGATCAAGAACCGGGCCAAGAATCGCTCCTACTACTGGGTCGATACGACTATCGTCCCCATGCTCGACGAGCGCGGGCAGCCCCGCCAGTATGTGGGCATCCAGTCCGACATTACCGAGCAAAAGGTGGCCGAGGAGGGGCTGCTCCGCCGGACCGAGCAATTGCTCCGCTCCAATGCGGCGTTGGAGCAGTTCGCCTACGCCGCCTCCCACGATCTGCAAGAACCCCTGCGGGGCGTATCCGGCTGCGTCCAACTGCTGCGCAAGCGGTACGCCGGCCAGCTCGACGCCCGGGCGGACGAGTTCATCGCGCACGCCGTCAGCAACGTCGAGCAGATGCAGGCGTTGATCAACGGGCTGCTCGATTACGCGCACGTCGACCGGGGTTTTAACGCGCCGGCGCCGGCCGACTGCGCCGAGGTGTTTCGCCAGGTCCGTGAGAATCTTTCCGTCGCCATCCAGGAGAGCGGCGCCCAGGTGACCTGCGCCGGGCTGCCCACGGTATACGGCGACCGGACGCAACTGGGACAGCTACTCCAGAACCTCATCGGGAACGCCCTCAAGTTTCGCGGCGCGGCGCCCCCCCAGATTCACGTCTCGGCCGAGCGCCTCGGGAACGAGCGCGGCGAGCAGCGCGCGGCGGGCTGGCAGTTCGCCATCCGCGATAACGGTATTGGCATAGATCCGAAATACATCGACCGCATCTTCGGGGTCTTTCAGCGCCTGCACACCCGGACCCAGTATCCCGGCACCGGCATTGGCCTGGCGATCTGCAAGCGCGTGGTCGAGCGCCATGGCGGCAAAATCTGGCTGGAATCCGAGCTGGGCCGGGGCTCTACCTTCTACTTCACCATCACCAACCTCCGATAGAGAAAGGCGTCGTCGCTGAATCTATGACACCACGTGTGAGGCCGATCGAAATTCTGCTGGTGGAAGACAGCGCCACCGATATCCTGATGGCGCGGGAAGCCCTGGCCGAGGCCAAGGTTCTGAACCATCTCACTGTTACCGAGAACGGCGAGGAAGCACTGCGCTTCCTGCACAAGCAGGAGCCCTTCGCCGACGTGTCGCGTCCCGACCTGGTCCTGCTCGATCTCAACCTGCCACGGAGAAGTGGCCAGGAAGTGCTCGATGAGATCAAGACCGACGAAGAACTAAAACGCATTCCGGTGGTCGTCCTGACGACCTCCCGGGCCGATCAGGACGTACTGGAGACCTATGGCTTGCACGCGAACTGTTACATCAGCAAGCCGCTCGACTTTGGGAAGTTCACCGAGGTGGTCCGGTCGATAGAACAGTTCTGGCTGTGCGTGGTGACTTTGCCGCCGAACCCGGGTTGAGGGCGTTGGCGAAGAGGCACCGCTCCCTCACGGTCGCGGCTCGGCTAGATGTAGACGCGCCGCAACAAGTCGGCGGCGGACTCGTCCAGTTGATCGGCGCGACGCACTTCTTCGAAGCGGGCGAGTAAATCCTCGGCGCGCAGGCGGCGCTTTTCCGCACCCTGAAAATCGTACAGGATCCGTCCGCGATGCATCATGATGAGGCGGTCGCCGAGGCTGGCCGCCTGGTGCATGGAGTGGGTGACCATGAGCGTGGTCAGCTTGTCGCGGGTCACCACGTCTTCGGTTAGCCGGATCACCTGGTCGGCGCTCTTGGGGTCGAGCGCCGCGGTATGCTCGTCGAGCAGCAGGAGCTTCGGCTGGAGCCAGGTGGCCATCAGCAGAGTGAGGGCCTGCCGCTGGCCTCCGGAGAGGCTGCCGATGGCGTTGTCGAGGCGGTCCTCGAGGCCCATCTTCAGGCGGCGGACGACCTCCTGCATCTCGGCCATCAGATGTTTCTCGAGCGCCCAGCCGAGGCCGCGTCCGAGGCCCCGGCGGGCGGCCAGCGCGAAATTCTCGGCAATCGAGAGAGTCGGCGCCGTGCCGCTGAACGGATTCTGAAACACGCGGCCGATCAGCGTCGCCCGGCGGTGCTCGGGCCAGCGCGTGACGTCGCGGCCGTCGAGGCGGATGGCGCCGGCATCCAGCATAAAAGTACCGGCGATGGCATTGAGCAGGGTCGATTTGCCCGAGCCGTTGGTGCCGATGATGATGACCCAGGAGCCGGCCTCGAGGCGAAAGTCCACGCTTTGCAGCGAGCGGACCTCGTTCGGGGTCCCGGCGTTGAAGGTTTTGCGGATGCTCTGAACCTCAAGCATGGGCGGTGTGCTCCTGCGCGGCGCGCGTCCGGCGGCGATGCAGCTTCTCGACCAGACCAGGAAGGATCAGGGCCAGGAAGACAAACAGAGCGGTGATGAGCTTCAGATCGTTGGGATTCAGGCCCCAGCGCAGGGCGATGGCCACCAGCAGGCGGAATAGCAGCGAGCCCATCACCGCCCCGACAATGGCGTAGCCGAGCTGCCGCGTGCCCACCAGGGCCTCGCCGATGATGACGCTGGCGAGTCCCCAGACGACCATGCCGATGCCCATCTGCACGTCGGCGAAACCCTGGTATTGCGCGAGCAGCGCGCCAGCCAGGGCGATCAGGCCGTTCGAGAGGGCCAGGCCCACCAGCAGCATGTTGCCGTTGTTCACGCCGAGGGCGCGGATCATCTGGTCATTGTCGCCGGTGGCGCGCATGGCGGTGCCGACGTTGGTGCGGAAGAAGAGGTAGAGAGCGGCGCCCAGCAGCGGGATGGCGGCGAAGGCCGCGAGGAAGATGGAGGCATCGCGCGCGCTCACCTCCCAGCCGAGCACGCGCACCTGGGGCTGGCCGAAGATCCAGTGCCCGCCCTGCTCGGCGAGAGTGGCGAGGGTGGTTTCGCTCAGCAAAGGAATGTTGCTGCGTCCCATAACGTGCAGGTTGACCGAATAGAGCGCCGTCATGACGAGAATGCCCGACAGCAGGCCGTTGATCCCGAAGCGGGTATGGAGCGCGCCGGTGACCGAGCCGGCCAGCATGCCGGCCGCGAAACCTGCCGCTGTGGCGGCGAGCGGGCCGAAGCCCTTCACGAGCAGCGCCGCCGCGACGGAGGCCCCGAGGGTAATCGAGCCTTCCGCGGTGATGTCGGGAAATTGAAAGATGCGAAAGCTGATGAATACACCCAGCGACAGCAGGGAGAGGATCATCCCGATGGTGAGAGCGCCGACAAGCAGGCCCATAGCTATGCTTTCTCCGGAGTGATTTGAGAGACGGGCGCGACCCAGCAGGCTCCCCGTACGAACTCGCTCTCCACGGCTCCGGCGGCGTCGCGCTCGTCGGCGAGCAGGTGCAACACGCCTTGCAGGGTCTCGGCCTGGAACAAAGACTGGACGGCGGCGGCCAGCTCCAGCCGTCCTTTCTGCAGCGGACGGTAGGAAAACGCCGCGGCGTGGAAGTGCCCGGCTACGGCCGCACCGTTCCCGAGGGGGCGGACCAGCGCGGCGAGCGGTCCTTCCGGTGACGACGCAGCCAAGCCGGCCACGGCCGCCAGGGCCCGCTGGTGGGTGCGCTCGGGACTGAAGGAGAGCCATTGCCGGATCTCCGGGTGGCGGAACGGCGCGCCTTCCGCGCTGCCGCGCGCCGGGGACTGCCGCAAGGCGGCTCCGAGCAGACCGGCAGATTCTGCCACCATCGCGAGACCTGCGGCTTTTCCGCCCGTGATTTCGAGCGCGGTCTGGGCCAGGCTCGAGAGGCGCAGGCCGCCTGTCTCCGCGCGCGCCTCGAAGCGCAACAGGTGGGAGAAGGTCCCTTCGCACACGGCCGCGTAGAGGACCTGCAGCTCGGGCACGAAGCTGCCTTCGGCGACCAGGTAGTCGGCGACATTGCTGCCGTCGGTCGGCTGGTAGGCCGCCGCGCCGCCCAGCGCCAGGAATTCGCCGAAGCGGCTGCGGCACTCCTCGAAGTCGTGCCCGAACGCACCCAGACCGACGGCCAGCGTCGAGGCTGGAAAGCGGGCGGTCCGGCTGTGCGCGGCGTCGAAGCGGCAACCCTCGAGCAAGCCCGGGTCACCCAGCAGTTGGCAGCGGAGGGAGGCGCCCGAAGAGACCTCGAAGACCTCGTAAACGGCGTCCGGCTTCTCGAGGCGGCGTCCGGCTTCCGGGACCGCGGACGGCGCCGCGCCCGGTGTGGCGGCGCTCGCCGCCAGCAGCCTTCCCAGGCCCGACATCTCCAGGACCTTCTTCACCGGCTCGGACGGGCTCGACACGACAAAGGACCCCTGGATGCCCTGCAACTGCTGGTAGAACTGCACCAGCACCCGGATACCTATAGAGCTGATGTAGGTGACGCCGGCTAGATTCAGGCGCACATGGTGATCGCCGCCGCGCACGGCGCGCTCCAGCTCCTTGGTGAGAGCGTCGGCCCAGTAAGCATCCAGGCGGCCCTTCACCACCAGCTCGAGGGAGTCTCCCGAATGTAATCTCGATATCTCCATAGGGTGTGTCTAGAATCCTGTCGCAGGAAAAACGTTACTACTACCGCTCCCTTTGGTCGCGGCTCGGTACCGCCTTTCTGAGCCGCGCGCGTAGCGACCGGTTTCGCGATGCTAACGAATTCATTGCGACCGGCCACTAGTTCCCGATCATCGTCCCGCCTCTTTCAGCAGCGCGGCCGGGAAGGTCACGCCGAGCTGGCGGGCGACCTTGTCGTTGAGCTTCAACTGCTTGACGGCGACGTTCTCGAAAGGCAAATGTTGCGGGCTCTCTCCCAACAGGACGCGGGCCGCCAGGCGCGCCGCGGCCTTTCCGGCGGGATACCACCCCAGACCCACGCACGCGAGCGCCCCGCGGTCCACGAACTCGGGATCGTTGTTGATGAGGGGCAGCTTGCGGTCCTGCGCAACCTTAACGATCGCGTCGAAGGACTGCAAGGCTGTGTTGTCACCCGTGATCCACAGGGCTTGAATGGGACGCGAGGCCACTACCTGCGCCGCTTGCAGCACCTCGGAGGTCCCCGTGACCGCAACCTCTTCGAGCTTGATGCCCTGTTTGCTGAAGAGATCGCGCGCGACAGACACCACTTTGCGCGAATTGGCCTCGGAGGTGTTGTAGATGGTGCCCACGGCCTTCACACCGGGCACGAGCTGGCGGATGACGTCCACGGTCTCGGCTACGGGTGGGAACGAGCCGACTCCGGTCACGTGCGGCACGTGGTTGGTAAAGGTGGTCCCGGCCCCGGCGGCGATCGGATCGTAAACATAAGTGAAGACCACCGGCTTCTTCCGCACGGTGTTGCATGCCGCGGTCAGGCACGGCGTGGTCATGGTCATGACGAGGTCGACGTCCTGGTTATCGTAGTTCTGGAGCAGCGCCGGGATGTTCGCGATCTCGCCCTGGGCGTGAGCCCGGCGGACTTCGAGATTCTGCCCTTCGGCGAAGCCGAGCTCTTGGAGCCCGTCGAAGATCCCGCGCATGCAAGTTTCGGCCCCCTCCTCGGGCGCAAAGAACACGAGTCCCATTTTGTAGGTCCGGCCGGGCGTGGGCTGGGGGAGGCTGGCGGCGGTCTTTTCATGCACGCCGGAAGCGTCGATCACCACGTCGGCGCGCGCCACGAGGTCCGCGGGCAGTTGCCAGGGATCCTTGAGTCCCTGGAGAGCGAGGCGATTGACGGCGATCCGCTCCGGGATGTAATCACGCACCGGAAGGGTGGCCGGATCCGTTCCCTTGAGAACGCGGGCCGCCAGCAGCCCGGTCTCTCGTCCGATGTCGTAGAAGTTGGCGCCGAGGTCGAAGAGCGTGCCGCGCTTCACGGCCGGGGGGAGCAGCGAGAAGACCGGGATGCGGCCCTGGCGCGCCGCCCCCACCACGGATTCGAGCGCCACCATAACCGTCACGTCGCCCGTCACGAAGAGGGCCTGCGCCCCGCGCGCCACTAAGGAAGCGGCCACTTCGCCGACGCCGTTGGAGCTGTCGACGTTTCCCTCGAGGAGCGTCAAGCCCATTTTCTGGGCGGCGGCGCGCGCCTGGCGGGTGAACGCGGCCGAGTTCGATTCGGCCGAGTTCCAGGCGAGTCCGATCGTCTGGAGCCCGGGGAAAGCGTGGCGGGCGGTCTCGAAGGCGGCGGCCACCGGCACGAAGGTTCCGATGCCCACCAGGTGGCGGGGATGCTTCAGGAGCTGGCTGCGGTCGAGATCGAGGCCGGCGCTGAACGGGTCGGCCACGATGCCAAAGACGTGCCTCGTACGCCCGGCGCGGTTGGCGTTGGCGACCGTCTGCAGGGACATGGTGCTCGCCGTGATCACCAGGTCGTAATCGCCCGCCGTGACATTCTTGGCGATGGCGTTGGCGGTGGGCAGGTCGTTTTGGGCGTTGAACCGCTGGATCGCGACCGTCTTGCCGTCGACGAAACCCTCGGCGGCGAGCGCGTCGATCATCCCCTGGACGCCGTCATCCAGCACGGCTTGCGAGGCGTGCTGCACGATGGCCAGGCGGGGCAGGTGGCTTCCCGTTGCCGACTGGCGCTGGCCCCAGTCGGACACGAGCAGTACCGCGGAGGTCAGTCCGATCAGGCAGAAACCCAGCAGCAAGCGGCGGATCACGTTCCACATGTAAGGCAGGCGGTCTCCTCTAGGCCCGGCCCGGCACGCGTTTCCGCATGACCAGGCAGTTGCGTCCCTCTTCGCGACGGTAGTCGACCCCGTCCATCAGGTTCCTCACTAAGTGGATTCCCAGGCCGCCGATCGACCGCTCTTCGAGAGGGCGGTTGAGATCCGGCTCGGTCGCTTGGAGCGGGTTGAAGGGCACCCCGTCGTCCTCAACGGCGACCGTGACCAGACCGCCTTCGAAGGACAGCCGCACCAGGATCTCATGTTTGCCGCCCTCCGGGTGGCCATAGCGCATGATGTTGACCACGATCTCTTCGAGAGCGAGACAAACCTCGCCTTCCATTTCCGGGGGCAGGCGGTGCGCGGCCCAGAACTGGGTGAGCTGGCCGCTCAGCCGGCCGAGCTCCGAGATGTCGTTGGCCACGACGACGTTCATTTTGAGATACCGGGCTTCCCGCTAATGTATCAGACCGTCCGCCGCACGCTGCCGTGCCGCCCGATCCAATCATCCCGTAGCACTCCAGATGGACACGCGGGCCCCGGTATGATCTAGGATAAGATCATACTATGGCCACGGATCGCGTCACCGTCACCCTGCCTACCGAGGTGGTCCGGGATATCGACCGCCGCGAGCGCAACCGCAGCAAATTCATTCTGGATGCTGTCCGGCGGGAACTACACCGGCGGCGGCGCGCCGAACTGCATCGCTCCTTGCGCCATCCTCACCCGGAAAGCCGCCACCTGGCTGAACTCGGGCTGCGTGCCTGGGCGAAGGGCCTGCCCGAAGAGGACTCCGGCAGCTTGGTAAATCCGAAGGCGGGCAAGGCGGTACGATGGCAATCCGGACGCGGCTGGGTGGAGGCGCCGCGGTGAGAATTGAGCGCGGGACCATCGCCTGGGTGGAGTTGGACCCCACTCGCGGCCATGAGCAAAAAGGATTGCGCCCTTGTGTCGTCGTGAGCGATCCTGAGGTAACGGCCGACCAGCGGTTTCCCCTCGTTTGCGTCATCCCGGTCACCGGCACGGCCGGGCAGGGGGCTCTCTACCCGCCCCTGGCCCCCGGACCCAGCGGGCTGCAGAAGACCTCCTTCGCCCTCGTGGATCAGCTTCGCTCGGTCGACAAACGGCGCCTGCGGCGGGTCTTTGGGCGCATTACTTCGGCTGAACTGGAGGCCATTGATGTGGGCCTGGGGCTTTACCTGGGGCTCGACGTGTCGTCTTCCAAGCCTCCCGCCTAGCGCCGCGGTAGACACGCCTGCCCGGCCTCCTATAAGATAAGGGCCATGAAAAATTGGATCGTAGTGCTTCTCAGTGGAATGCTGTTGTCGGCCGCCGCCCTTCCGGCCGCCATGAACGACCCGAAGGCGGAAAAGTCCGTCATGGCCACGCTCGAAGCCATGGCACAGGCGACGATCAAGAAGGATGTCGCCACCCTCGACAAGATTTACCATGCCGACCTGACCTACAGCCACTCTTCGGCGATGAACCAGAGCAAGGCCGAAGTGCTCAAGGCGGTCTCGGGCCCCGGCGTCGTGGAGTCGATGACGTTCCATGAAACCAACATCCGGATTTACGGAAACACCGCGTTGGTGCGTGGCCGCAACGAATTGCGCAACGGCCAGGCCGGGAAGATGGTCGATAACCACCTCAACATTCTGTGGGTGCTGGTGAAGGGACCGGGTCCGCAAGGCTGGCAGATCGTGGCCCGTCAAACTACCCGGCTGCCGGAACCCAAGTAACGGGCGGGTTCTAACATCATTCAGCTTCGCTCGGCTCTTCCCTTCCAACGCGGGCGACTGCCGAAGCTGTGGGCCAGGGCGGACTCCACGGTCATGGCCGCGTAGAGCAGGGCGGCCACGGGGAGGGTCAGGGTCCAGAACACGGGCAGGCGGTAAAGCGCAGGGCCGGCATGTAGGCCAGCATCATGAAGCCGAGCGTCACGCCAATAGCCGCGTCGAGCAAGTATTCGAGGCTCGGCGGTTCGACCCCGAGGGCGCCGGCACTCGCCGCGAGCGCCACGCCCACCGGCACGACGAAGGCGAACCCCAGTGCCGCGAGCGTGAGCGCCACCAGCGTCCACGAGTAGTGGAGCTGGGTGAAGGCGGACCTGACGACCATCTCGCGCAGGGAGCGCAGCGTCCCGTAGCGGCGGAAACTCGCCACCTGCACCGTCGCCCCCAGGTAGAGGCGCGAGCCGCTCTTCTGGAGCGCGCCCGCCAGCGCCACGTCGTCGATCCACGCCTCCCGCACCGCCGCGAGGCCCCCGGCGCGCTCGAGCGCCTCGCGCTCCACGAGCACGCAGCCGCCGGCCGCCGCCGCCGTCCGCGACCCCGGCCGCCGCACCCAGTGGAAGGGATACAGCAGGTGAAAGAAGAAGAAAAAGGACGGCAGCAACAGCCGGTCCCAGAAGCTCTCCGACCGCAGCAGAGCCATGAGCGAGACCATCTGGAACCGCTCGACGCGCGCCAGGCGAACCAGGTCGCGCAGCACGGTGGGGTTGTAGTAAATGTCGGCGTCGGTGAAGAGCAGCCATTCGCCGGTGGCCGCCTCGAGGCCTTGCTGAAGCGCCCACAGTTTGCCGCGCCAGCCGGGGGGCGGCGGCGTTCCCCTCACCACGCGGAAGTTGGTCGCGCCCCGGGCGGCGGCCACTTGCTCGGCGAGTTCGGCCGTCCCGTCTTCGGAACAGTCGTCCACCAGGAGGACCTCGATCTGCGGATAGTAGAGCGACAGCACGGAGGCGAGCGTGAAGGGCAGGACGTCGGATTCGTTTCGCGCCGGGATGATCACGCTGGTGGAGGGCCAGCGGTCGGGCGCGCGCTGGGTGTCGATGCGGTCGAAATCGCTCGCCCCGGCCAGGCGGCTGCGCGCCACCCACAGGTAGAGCCACACTCCCATCAGAAGGACCATCACGGCTACTATCACGGGCGCGTTCCCCGGAGGAGCGTACGGTCAAGCTCTTGGTGGTAGTCCTGCACGGCCAGGCCGGTCGCCGCCTCGTCCCAGCCGAGGAGCGGAGCGGCGACACGCGCGGCCTCCGGCGCGCAGTCGAGGCCGAGGCACGGGCCGAAGGCGGCGCCAGTCCGGCGCAGCAGCAGATCGCCGAGCGTGCGGGCCTTCTCGCGGCGGACGGCGTGCACGATCTCGGCCGCCGTAGTCGCGTTCGCGGCGCACAGGCGGCGCTGCAGCTCGGGCTGTGCCTCCTCAAGCGCCACAATGGCCCCGGCCTGGCGGCCATAGATCGCTCTCAGGCGGGAAGGCGCCGTAGTAGCGCCAGCCGCTGGAAGGGCCTTACGACGCGGCGCCGGACGTCCAAGCTTCGTGGCAATCTGGCCGAGCGCGAGTGCGGCGAACGCCCGCGCCGTGGTCAGCTTGCCTCCCAGCAGTGTCACCAGGCCCCGCACACCCTCTGCTTTCTCGTGGTCGTAGATGCCGTGCTCGCGCGTCATCGACTGCGCGTTGGAGCCCGTGGCACGCAGCAGGGGCCGGGACCCCGCGTAGGCATAGAGCACGGCGCCGGCCGTGAGGCGCGCCTCCGGGAACAGCAGGTTGGTCTCGCGCACCAGGTACTCGACCTCCGCCGATGTGGGGGTAACGTCGTCGGGATCGCCGGTATGAGGAGCCTCGGTGGTGCCGATAAGCCACAGATCGCGCCACGGCACGACGAAGAACGGCCGCCGGTCCGCGCGCGCCTCGTGGTAGATCGCCCGCTCCGGGGCGCCGGCAAAAGCGCCGGTGACAATATGGGCGCCGTTGACCAGGGACAGCAGCGGCCGGGCAGAAGCGTCTTGCAGCCGCCGCACCTCGTCGGCCCAGGCGCCCGCCGCATTCACCACCAGCCGCGCCTGGTATTCCGCGCCATCCTCGACGCGCACGCCGGTGACCTCGCCCGCGCCGCCCGTCAGCGCCACGACTGGTGCATGGTTGCGCACCTCGGCTCCGCCGGCCTCTGCCGCGAGGGCCATGTCGAGCGCCAGCCGCTCCGGATAGATCGCCTGCGCGTCGTAGTAGACGAAGCCGGCCCGCAGTCCGCGCGGCTCGAGGCCCGGCTCGAGGGCCAGCGTCTCGCGCGCCGAGAGGTGCTGATGGCGCGGCATCCGGTGGCTGTGGCCGATGAGCTGGTACGCTTCGAGTCCCACGCGGATCCACCACGGCGCGCGGGTGTCGTGCTCGTAGACGGGGATGAGAAAC